>DATFBL010000037.1:0-13662 GCA_035253865.1 Nitrososphaeraceae archaeon
ATTTGCAGCTTCCCTTGCCTGCCAAAAATCAATTCCTGCAGCTTCACAAAATTTTGCCAATTCATTGGCCAACGCGATATTGACATCTCTATAAACTCCCTCAAATAATTTTTCAGCTTCAGCAGTTCGGATACTATCTAACAGTAATACTCCCTTTTTGAAAATCTGTGAATAAATTGTATATGCTATCTGCTTACCTTTTGGACCCACGGCCGATAGTATTGCCGGATAATTTTCTTCAATATCTTTAACTGCGCGTCCTTCATAAATTCTTTCAGGATTATATATCATGCAAAAATCACTTGTTACACGAAGTCGGCTCTCCTTTTCAATTATGGGTATTACAATATCTTCGGTAGTTCCGGGAGGAACGCTGGGATTAAGGGATACGACATCATATTTTTTTAATCCCTTTCCAATCATCGTGGCTACTTCTGATACCGCGGAAAGATCAGCTGACAAATCCTGATCTTGTGATAAAACGGGGACACAAATCATTTTAAAATAAGAATCCTCTGATGCCTTGATTGGATCATCGTATAGTTTGAATCGTCCTAAACCAATACCACGTTTGAATGCATCATTTACATGAGGCTCCGGTATTGTAGTCCTACCTTTTCTTGCCTCGGTCAAAACTTTCTTTGATTTATCAACCCCAATAACATGGGCTCCTGATCTAAGCCAAACAGCCGCCAGGGGTGCACCGACATGACCCAGACCATAAATTGCAATTTTGAGTTTACCATTCTTTATTTTTCTTATTAATTCTGCATTCTTGTTTAGACTGGCAGGTTTCAGTACCATACGGTACCTCTAGTGGTCCTTAATATGTACATATTGAATTTGATTTCTAATTCAAAATTTAGATAAATTTTTGAATTTGAGAAATTTACTTGGTTGTAATTGAATCAACGAAAATCTATTTCCAGGATAATATGAAAGATGTCTGGTTATAATTCTAGTTTCTTGATGGTTCTTGCTATTCTTTCAACCACTTGAAAGAATTCAGGATCAAATTGAAGTTTATCCTCTCTTTTCCATTTGGTATACACCCTAACCCTGTCCTTTTGGGGATCGATACTAATTTCACCTTCCTTTAACATCAGGGGTTTCAGCATTTCGGTAAGTGCGTTATCTGATGCCAGTCTTTCAGCGAGTCTTCCTCCTACCCATTCTATTTCAGTGATTCTCTTTTCATCGTTATACCCTTTGGTTTTTGCTCTACATTTTGCCATATACGCTGATGGGCTGGTAATATTAACTGGCTCAACTAAATAGTGGATTTGAAAATATGGTAAGGCGCCATATGGAAGAGGATTTGGGTCTTGCATCAATTATTCTACGAGATTTTGGATTCAAGCATATATCAATGTAGTGCATCATTTATGCTCGATTCGTCATGTGTAAATTTGCTAAATTTGCTATGTACTTCCAAACTTTAATGCTCGATATGAATATCTATCAGCATATTAGAACTCTACTTGACTTTAGTGGAATTACTATCAAGATTGATAATCTGTCCTCTAATCTCACCATTCTCGTGGTACGGTGTGTCAATATTGATATAAGTAGAGCCATTTTTCATGGCAAGAATCAAGTCTTTTAGGACTTTCCCTTCAAGGGAGCCTTTAAGATCAGAACTTGTGATGTTTCCTCTAATTGATGTTCCCTGCTTTATGCCATTTTTTTTGCTATCCTTTAAGAGATCAACTACTGTTTCACCGTTTAGTCCCTTTTCGCCCAAATGAATATCCGCACTCGTTACATCTGATGATCCTGATACCTTGATCTTGTACTTTATCACAGTATCATGTTCCGTGGTTCTAAATGAAGCCGTCCCATTCATACTGCTCTCTGTAGGAGGGGCAACCTGGTCTCCTGACATCGATGCATTAAATTTTACTGCTTGTGTGTTTGTTGATAAGATCGTTGTTCCTAAAAGAGTAACCAGACTAATGACCAGAATTACAAGTTTTACATGTGTGATTCTCTTCAAAATCATTAGCTTGCAAGTTTATTACAGCACCGACCTCCTAAAAGCATTATGATCTCGTGTCTGTTTCTAATGATTTGTGATTAACACTCGCCGACAATATGTCGCTGTCCTGTGTTAATATCTCCAAATTATTTTGAATCTAATGCTGTATCTAAAAACTTTGGAATTTCTGAGATACTGACTCTTTCTTGCTTCATGGAATCTCTATATCTTACCGTGACTGTGTCATCAATCATTGTTTGGTTATCAATAGTCAAGGCAAATGGAGCTCCTATTTCTTCAAGCCTTCTGTACCTTCTACCTATGGAGCCCGACTCGTCATAAAATACCGAGTAATCTAATTTTAGTGCTGCATGTATGCCCTGAGCCTTTTCTCGCAAACCATCTTTAGTTACGAGTGGAAAAACACCTACAAGTATGGGTGCAATCTGCGGAATGAGTTTTAGGACAACTCGATTCGATTCAAGATCTTCATAATAAGAATGTTCTAAAATAGAGTAAATACTTCTGTCAATCCCCATTGAAAGTTCGAATATGTGTGGTAAAACCTTAGTATTATCAGATGGGTCAATTACATTCAAGTTTTGCTTACTTATTGCGCTATGTTTGCTCAAATCATAATCCGATCTATAATTGCAGGCAACCAGTTCCAACCAGCCATTGCTTGTTTCAACTTCAAAATCAAAGGCTGTCGTTGCATAAAATGCTTTTTCATCGTCAGATAGCTGCCTGAACCTAGTACGTTCCATACTTATGCCTGTCTTGCTGTAAAACATTGACAGTAATGACATATAGTAGGCAACTAGCTTGTTTGGTAATAATCCCTGTTGCACCGCCTCTCCTGCACTAATATTCCGAGATGCGTTATCTATGAATAATGTAAGAGATGCGTCCTTGACCTGTTCAAATTTGGGTAAATCGTTTAACTTGTTGGGATTGCAAAATACCTCGATTTCTGCCTGATAGAATTCCCTTAATCTCAGCAAGCTCTGTCTTGGTGCAATTTCATTTCTAAAACTTTTACCAATTTGCGCTACTGCAAGTGGGAGTCTTCCTCTCATTGTTTTAAAAATCCTAGAGAAATCTACAAAAATTGTTTGACATGTTTCTGGCCTAAGATATGCCTCTTCTTTTGAAGGACCAATTTCAACATTAAACATCATGTTAAATCTGCTTGATTCGTAAAATGTTCCCTTACAACTAGCACATTTCAAATTAAATTCTGCTACCATTTTGTCTATTTCATTTCCAGAAAGCAATTCTGGAACAACCTTACCGGTCTTTTCAGTGATGTATCTATCTGCTCGGAAGGTGGCTCCACAATTTTTGCACTTTAGTATCGGGTCTGTGAAATTGTCAAGATGGCCGGATGCAACAAAGACACTTTTACTCATAATCTGCGATCCGTCGATTTCAATCATGTCATCGCGTCTTAATAGTTCTCTTCTCCACAGTTCGATGAAATTGTTTTTCAGTTTAGTACCTGTTGGACCGTATTCCCAGAATCCTGCAAGCGCATCCGAATAAATTTCACAGCTGGGAAAGTAGAAGCCTCTTTCAAGTGCGAGTTTCATCACTGTTTCATAAGTCTTCATTTTATCTCTTTTCTCTTAGAATCTGTGATTGAACATGCATTTATTATTATTTCCAAAACTAATTGTGAAGAAGGAGTATAGTTATTTGGGCTGCTTTCTAAGTTTGCGTATCAATGCAAGGTTCTTGGCATCTTCTTCAATAGACACAAAATCAGGTTCCATTACCATCGGCACGTTTCCCATTTTTTTGTCATTAATTATTGTGCTTAATCCTTTTGTCCCAATTTTTCCATGCCCAAACAATTCATGCCTATCTCGATGCGATCCAATTTCGTGTTTGGAATCGTTCAAGTGAATGAATTTAAGGGATTCCAGACCAACGGCATCATCAAATTCTCTAATAAATCCTTTACACACCTCTTCAGAACTCAAATCATACCCAGCTGCAAAAGCGTGACAGGTGTCTAGACAGACGCAGTAGGTCTTATTAGAAAGTTTATCGAGAATTTCTCCTAATTCTTCAAGTTTGCTTCCTATACTGCCTTTTTGGCCTGCACTGTTTTCCAATAAAATGGTAACGTCCAAATTCCTTTTGAATTCTGATTTATATTTATCCACCGCTTGGCCGCAACTTTTCAGCAACTGATTAACGCCATGATCTCTCCCCATGTCCTTATGGCTTCCTAGATGTATTACAAGATATTCGATACCTAATTGGGAACATCTTATCAACTCACTCGTAAATGATTCAACTGACTTTGTGAATAATTCCCCATCTGGACCGGCTAAGTTAGGCAGATAAGGCATATGGACTGCAACTGCATTTTTCTCTATTCCACTTTTTTTGAGATTGGTTTTAAATAACTCTACGTCAGCTTCTACCAGATCGGGTAATTGCCATTGGCGAGGACTTCTTGTAAAAATCTGAAATGCTGTACATCCGATGTCTAGGGCGTTAGTAATTGAGTTTTGTATTCCACCCTTTATGGAAACATGAAATCCAACTCTAAGATTCAAACGCTTGTAAGTTTGTTGCTAGGATATTAAAGATTTGTATTTATATTTATTAGAGTATTTTCTATTATAGTGTCAAACCTGAATTGTCAATAAAATTAGGATCGTCTGAGTTGGCAAAGTACCCATTCTTACAGGAAGCTTCGGATTATATCCATCAGACGAAATTTGATTTCGAAGAATTCGATCGTCCTGAAATGATCCACATAATTAACAGGGCGGTAGAAAAATTGGAAAATGAACTTAAAGGGAAAGTTTACTCAAACTTGGATGCATATGAAATTGAAATTATGACATTTATGGTTTCACTATTGCTTATAAAATCAATTGGGTTGGAGGAGGTATCAAAAAAGTGTTCTCTCTTTGAAGCCATGAGAGTGGAAAAATTTCTGACATCAGATTTGAGCAATGAAAGATCAGTAGAAAAAAAGAGGCTTTTGGTTCAAAAGATTTTTTTAGAGTTATTTAAGATCAGGATTGATGTAAATTCAACATCAAGTATCTGCAAATTGAGCGTTCCTGATTATCTTCAGAGAGCTTCAAAGATGAATGAGCAAGAATGGAAATTGATTAACAGGTCTGTAAAAGATGGATATGTGTATCTTGACACAGATGAGACTGTAAGACTAATCCGGAATGAATTGAGCAATTTAATATACTCTAGAATAAAGAATATGAAAGTTATTGAAATACCAGTTTCTATAAAATCAAAAGCGGATGAACTTCGAAGTAAATATGCAGGACGTTATGTCTATAGGAATCAACTTAAAATTCTCGAGTACCCTCCATGCATTAAACACGCAATGGATCTCATTAATAAGGGCGAGAATCTTCCTCATTCTGCCCGGTTCATGTTGGCAACTTATATGCTAGCCATTGGTAAAACGATAGAAGATGTAATTGATATTTTTAAGAATTCTCCGGATTATAATGAAAAAGTAACTAGGTATCAAGTAGAACATCTGGCAGGAAAAAAAGGAAGCCATACAAAATATTCTGTGCCTTCTTGCGACCGATTGCGTAGTGAAGATCTATGCTTTGCAATCAAAGAGTGCGAGAACCTCATAAATCCAATTCAGTTTGGAAGAAGGAAATAAGTTAATTGAATCAAATTCAATACACAGAAGAAAATAGTAGTTTTCTGAAAAATGTATTTAGAAAGTATTATTTTGAAAACAACCATTTCCCTTACCTTTATTCAATTGAAAAAAGAGAATTTGGATACAGAAAATTTGATTCCTTAGTAGTTAGACATTTATCGTTCAAGAATGTGGGAGAACTTGTTGCAGAGCTAATGAGAAATGTTCCCCTGGATGTTTACTATTCAAACGCGTATTATGGATTGCCTTCAAATCCAATTAATGAAAAACAGTGGGAAGGAGCCGATCTCATCTTTGATATCGATATCAAAGATCTGAATCTTCCATGTATTCACGAACATACCTATTACATTTGTAACGCATGCGGTTATGTAAACTCAGAGCGTACATTGTGTGTTAACTGTAATAAGGGAAAGACATACGATATTTCTATACCTTGCAAAAAATGCTTCGTAGCCATAAAAAAGGAAGCAACAAAGTTACTTGATTTTATATACTGTGATCTTGGAATAAAAGAGAAATTCGTAGAGATATTTTTTTCAGGAAACGCTGGATTTCACTTTCATGTAAACGATCCAAGTATAAGAATCCTGGACTCTAACGCAAGGGCAAACGTTACCGATTATATACTTGGAAATGGATTCATGTGTGAAAGCATCGGTGTACGTAGATATCGTAATGGCTTTGTCATAAAGTTACCAAAAAGTGGTATAATGACAGGCTGGAGACAGAAAATCGCCTCTAACTTGGGAATAAATCAAAAATCTGAACTAAAGCTCAAAAATATAGTACAGGCGAGTGGTGGATATGAAGGATTTAGGAATGAACTTAACAAGATGACAAGAAAAAACGGAGTTCCTATAGACGGTCCAGTTACCAACGACATACACAGAGTTTTCAGATTACCAGGTAGTATAAATGGAAAGAGCGGACTGATTAAAACAAAATGCGATGATCTGGAATCGTTTAACCCTGGTAACGACGCATGCATGCTAAGTGACTCTGATGTGTATATCAATCTTAAGACTAAGTTGAAAATTAGCTTAAAAAATAATACCTTCAAATTAGACGGTACTTTAGAAAAGGTCCCTTCATATGTTGCAGCATATCTGGTTTGTAAGGGATTGGCGTCAATTTCAAATGCTCAATAGTCAAGTCATAATAGAAATTAAATACAAAATCCAAGATTTCGGGCTCGAACTTGTTGTTATGCACAGCATAATTATTATTATAGGTTCGTGATTATTAATAAGTCAGAATTTGGGTGTACTTGTTGTTGACAACGGTTCTCCGTACGTCAGAGATATTACTTCATGTTTGGATAATCTAAGACAGGTCTATGACTTGAAGAAGTATGATGAAGAATTATTACTTTTGAATTATCAGAAAATAATACTGTCCGGACGCCGTAAAAATAAAAAAGAAATAAATTCAATAAATTCAAAAATTATCAAAGCGTGTTTTACTAATGAAATCCCGGTATTGGGCATCTGTTATGGTGCAGAAATCATAGCTCTCACCTTCGGTGGTTCATTGCGTAGGACTGATCTTATTCAGGGTTTTAAAAGAATTAATGTTGAAAAACCAACCAAACTATTAGAAAAAGCTCACTGCGATTTTTATGAAAGTCATTCATATGCTATATCACATTTGCCAGAAAATTTCATCTGTGTTGCAAGTTCGGATACCTCAAAATATGAAATAATTTGCCACAAATCAAAAAGAATTTTTGGTACACAATTTCATCCAGAAAAAAGTGGGGAATGTGGTACCGACTTGATTCGTAATTTTGTAAGTTTGTAACAAGAATTTTATTTTCCCTTCTCCTAACCCAGTACATTGAAATTAGACAATGAACATACTTTAATCCTTCCCTTAGTGGAAAGTAAGGAAGATGAAGTTTGTCTTCCGTTAGCAATAAACGTAATTTTGACCTACTGGGGTGAATATAACCTCATTAAGGAAGCCAAGGAACGGGCACGAAAGTATAATGATGTTAAAGGCTCAATTTTTATCGAGGGATTTGAGCTTGCAGAGAATAGAGGGTATCTTGTTAGGATATTTAGGGGAAATATTCAAGGTTTAAAGAAAAAGATAGATCAAGGCATCCCCTCTGTTGTTATCATGCCTGGATTAAAGGATACTATACAGCATGCAACGGTTATTTCTGGATATGACCCAGAAGAGACTAGAATAGTTACCTATGTTCCTGAACCAGACACAGTTGGGTCCATACCCGAGAAAAAATTCACAGAATTATGGGAACAGGACGGATTTTTAACCATCACTATAGTTCCTAAAGATATGAAAGAAATTAATGATAAAGAAAGTTCTAACACGGATCAATCTTACAGGATGTGTTTTGAAGCTGAACGGTTACTTCTGACCGGTAAGACAAAAGAAGCAATTGAAAAATTAAGGAATGCCGCTGATACTAACAAGGGTAATGAACTAGTTTTGGATATGTTGGGATCTATTTACAATGAACTAAAATCTGATGAAGCAAAGGACTATTTTGAAGCCTCAATCAATGTTAATCCAAAATTTTATCTTTCTTACAGAGGCATTGGAAATTACTATCTCAGGAAAGAGGAATATGCTTTAGCTGAAAAATCCTATTCATCTGCAATTTCGATTAATCCCAATCGATTTGGTCCAATCTATAAAAATAGAGGTATTGTTAGACTAAAATTGGATGATAAGGAAGGTGCAATTTCGGATCTGAACATGTATCTGGATCAGTGTCCGCATGCAAATGATAAAAACAATATTGAATTGGCCATAAAAGATCTTTCATCTAAAAGGACATGATGAATTGTATTTGATATTGACATGCACTTGGTTCTATCACTAATCAATTAACACTTGTCATTTCAAAATTATTCTTAAAGGAGACTAGATAAACGATCTAATGATTTCGAGTGCATTATTGATACCATCATGTCTATCAGTAATTTTCTTTATTCTCTGAACATTCTCTAAATAGGATTTATCATCTAATATCCGATGAATTGTATTCGCAATCTCAGGAGGTTTTGTATTTGAAGGATCAAGTTTTATTCCAATTTTCATTCTGTCAACTTTTTCGGAATTACCAAGCTGCTCGCCGTGATTTTGAATAGGTATTGAAATCACAGGTTTTCCATGGTCTATTGCATGAGATATTGCTTCATGTCCTGCTCTAATCACAACTAAATCGCTTAATGCAAATATTTCATCCCGCACAGGACACCATTCGTAATACCAGCCTGTGGATGATAGTTTCTTTGGAATAATGCTACCGTTTGGTTTGCCTTCAGAAATAATATACTGTATATCTTTTCGAAAGAACTTTGACGCACCCATTATGTTTGAAATCAATCCTAAACGTGTTTCGCGAGGACCACTTATGTGCATAAATATGATTGGTTTTGTTCTGTCAAGGTTTAATGAATGAATCACATTATTAGTTGCTTTATGATCGCCGTGCCACTTTGAGGTTGTAAATCCTATGTAATGCATTTTCTTTTTTACTGATTCTAAATTCCAGATATTATGCTCTGCAATTGTATAGGGAGGAGGAAGATCGGGTATCAATAATTTCTCAGCTATGCTCCAAATATTTCCAAAAAATTCACCGTTTAATTTTTCAAAAACTCTTGCCGCCCTAAATTCTCTGATTCTAGGTGATAGTAAAAGCTTTATTTGATTAAGTATCACTACTGAAGGTATACCTAAAATCCTTGATGATACAATAGGAGATAGCCTTGAGTCTGAAACAACGACATTTGGTTCAAATGTAGAAATGTTTCTTGTTTCATGAGCAATTTGTCTTGCAAAGTTTGTAAACCAAAGCGGAATATTTGCAATACTGTTTTTTACTGAAAATCCTCCATTATTCCATGCAAATTCTATGGGCGGAACACTTACACATTCATATCCATGATTATTAATATACGACACTGCCTCACCAAATGAAGAAAATTTAATGGTAGTATTGTCTTTCTTCAACTGTTCAGAAATAGAAATCAATCTACTGGCATGACCTAGTCCAACACCGTATGGAGCTAAATATGCCTTTGCCATAGTTTTCAATATTTACACTTCGTTATATATTGAATAGATTCCACTCAAGTTTCGGAAATCAAAAACGAATTAGTCGTGCAAGTCATCATTAGAAAGTAAATTGATACCTATTGACGTCTATACTTTTAGTTTGTCTTATTGTTTTCAATATGTATTTCTCTATTTGGTAATTTTTCACTGAATACAATTGTGTGGAATTTGTATAGCTTTGAATCGGGCAATTTCCAGGCGTCCGCTGGTGCTCCAGCCTTATAGCATAAATTTACAAGATACTCAGCTGTAGTCCACTTTTGCTCAACTGGGACCTGAGGCAAAAACAGACCAGAACCATATTTGCTTTCAATGAGCAGGCCATCACTTCCAATAACTATTTCACTTTGAAACGCCTCAGTATTGTCGACTTGAATTAGTGTTGGTTTGGTCAAAACAGCGACTTCAAAAATCACATTATCCAAATCTTCTTGACTAAGTGCAACGAAGCGAGGATCTTCAGTAGCAGCATTGATTGCAGCGGATATTACGGTATCATGGATATTCCATGATGGAATAGTATATCCAATGCAGCCACGGAGATTTTTTTCGCTGTTACTACTATCAATTTGGTAAAGCGTTACAAAGATTCCCGCCTTTTTGTTACTCTTGTTGGTAGAGTTTATTATTTTACCATTCTTTAAGAATGATTCAACGGCTGTTCTTGCCAGTCTGACAAGTCTAGCCCCTTCTTCCAAAGTTAAATTATCGGAATTCATACCTTGATTGACAATAAAGAATTAGAAATGACCAACTAATCGTGTAACAATTCGTCACCATAGATGAGTTTCATCTCATCAAATGTTAGTTTTCTTCCACTCGACATCTTCTTCATTGCAGCCTCTTTAGCCAAATTCAACAATTCCATATTTTCTTTATTCCTTCGAATTCTTTCCTGAGAATTATCATATTTGTATTCTCGCTTATCGCCGCCGGTTCCCGACCTCGTTCTAAAGCTAGCCTGTCTTGCTCGTCTATATTCAATTGCATTTAGCTGCGTGTTTACCATTTCCAATTTAGCTTCTGCTTCTCTTAACTCACTCCTAGCTTTTCTTCTTTCTTCGTATAGGCTTTCTCTCAAGTTAAGTAATTTATCCAAATTACCCTTCAACTTCCCTATCTTGTCCCCTAATTCTGATTTTTGATGAAAAATAGCATTAATTTTAGTTTTCAACTTATCATATTGAATAGAGATTGATCTATAGTCGTCCTCTTTTTTATGAATCATCTTAAGTGAGTGTAATCTTGTGGCCATTTCCTTCGAGCGGGCTACCAGTCTACGCTCTTCATCTTTGGTTAGTTTTTTCGTTTGAATATCTCTTTCAATTTGATCCAGATTTTTTGCTAAATTGATCATATCAAATCTTTCTTTTCTTAATTTATGTCCTGTGGTGTCATTCGCCTTTTCGTCAAGATTTTTCATTTTATTTCGAATTTCCATCAAATTATTTTTAAGTTCTAAAAATTTTGAGTATTCTGATTCCTTTATCTCATTTACCTTTTTTAGCTGTGTTCTGAGTTCTTCCAGCTCCATTCTCTGCTTATCTATTTCGACCTTAGTGGATTCAATCGATTGATTGAGTGATTCAACCTTTTCTTCACCAGTTTTTTGCTCTGTAAGAAGTGTTTTCTTAAATTTTGTCAGCGTATTTAAATTCGAATCAACGTATTTGTTCGAACCTTCAACATTATTCCCATTCCTATCAATATTTGCAACTATGGAAGACTTGTTATTTCCATCTGTGCTATGCTCTTTTAACACTTCTATCGTGTTTTTAAAATATTCAAAATATATCTTTTATCATTAAGGAGTCTTTCAATGTGGATATATCTTTATATTTGATAAGTGACCATTAAAGTCAGTCTATTATGGATGAGTTTGAAAAAGATTTTCCAGATTTTGATTGGAAAAACACTCCTGCATACAAACATCCCGGGGGAAAAGACTGTCCTTGCCCAAAGCACGAGTATATTAGAGAACAAATTAGTGTTGCCAAGAATATTTCTGCTAATAAGGAGTCTAATAGTAAACATAGGGCTCAAATCACACTAAAGTTTTGCCCAGATCATTATAATGTTTATTTTGATGAAGTAATTCCATCAATGCCTCTAAAGTATAGATTGATGACGAAATTTGCATTAAAGATAAAGGCAATTCTGGTACAAAAATTGACTTACATGCAATCAGATCAATGCTTTTATTGCAAATTTGGCTCAGGGGGATTTGACAGAAAAACCGAGCTTCCACCTATATAGAATTTGTTTTGCTGATTCTTGTAAGACGTTGATTATCCAATTTGAACTAAGGCTCAACCCAAAACCAAGAATATTTCTTAATGGTATCGAAAGGTAAGGAATTGGAGCTTTAGTTTCAGAGTAATATCCTTCGTAAAATGCGTTTTCTATTACCTTATACTTTCTAATATCCAAACATAGTAAACTTCCAAGAAATGAGCCTATGTCCATACCTCTTGCAAAAACAGAATCATTTTTTTGAATAAATGCAAGATCAGTTCGTAGTACCTTACTTTTTGAACCTGCTAGATAATTTTGCGATTTGTTATCCGTGAAAGAGTACCCTGATTTATGAAGTCTTCCTGTGATAATTCCAGCAGCAAAAGCTAGTGAAACATTATTTTCCTTGGATAGTACTTCAAGAAGATTTCCACCTGGTACAAACTCTTCAATTAGCAATTTGGAATTAATTGAAATTAATGATGGCGTGGCAATTCCAATAGAACGCAATTTTTCTCTCATTTCAAATCCTTCATTTGATGTCATTTTGTTACCAAGTTCTGGTGGTGATGAAGGATGTGCAAGAAGGATTGAAAGAATTGCATATGACATTACAATAATATAATCATGCAAGTTCTTGCTCATCTTATTTCGTTTGACGACAACTTTTTTCCCATCGATCTCCGTAACCGATATTTCTCGTTGCCAATTAACGAAATACAATATGATACATTTACTTCCAATAAATAAATACATTTTTGGCAGTTAGAAAAAAGCGTCTAATGCAATTTAAGAAAAGTTACTTTACCTATAATAATTAATAGAGAATGTTAATGGTGGACCGAGTGGGATTCGAACCCACGACCTCAGCAATGCCAATGCCGTATCCTACCGGACTAGACGATCGGCCCATAAGTTCGACTTAGATTTACACATTAATATCTTTAGGTTAATTATGTTTTTATTATTACAATCAAAAATAATCCCAAATTTGAATTTAGAATTAACTTATACCAAAATCTAAGATAAGCATTCAATAAAAATTATAATTAACTACCGTACTAAATTAAAGAGGTAGAATATTCCTGGAAACCTCTATTGGTGCTGTAATACGTTACGACCCACCGACTTCTGTTAAGGAACCTGAATTTTTAATCCTGAAGAATAGGAGGGGTTCATGGGGTTTTCCACAAGGGCATAAGGAACATGGAGAATCGGAGCTTGAGACACTGATTAGAGAGGTGAGGGAAGAGACTGGAATCAGATTTCTTGATGTAATGTCATTTATAGGAACTATAAGATATTCCTATATGAAGTTAAATGGCATAAGATCACATAAAGAAGTCAAGTTCTATTTTGCGACTACTCCAACAAGAGATATAGTAATATCTTATGAGCATGCTTCTTACAGATGGGTTACATTTCTTTCCGCACTTAATATCTTGGCGCATAGACAACTAAAATCAATACTAATAAGAGGTCATCGAACTGGTTTGTATTAAACGATAGATATTGGTAACATTATAGTAATAGATTTATACCCAAGTACGTATTCGAACTTGAGGATTAGAGAAGATGTCAGACGGTAAACGTGTAGTGTTAACGGCAGACCGTAGCCTTATGACAAATTATAGAGGTAATTTTCTTTATGGGTTTATTGCATGCGGTCCATACGAACTAGTACCTG
>DATFBL010000038.1:0-48312 GCA_035253865.1 Nitrososphaeraceae archaeon
GAGGAGAGATGCATCTTGCTGCAAAAACAATTGATGATCCGAATTGGGCATTTAATATAATCATAAAATTTCTCCAATTCCAAAAAGTAAGGGTTGAAAAAGACGAGATAACCGTTTAATTATGATGTATTCGATTGTTTGGATCTGGAATTCAGAAAGGCTATTTCATTCTACATGATAGCTGTCAAATTTTAGGAACATTACTTCCATTAATAGATTGAGGAGGCAACCCATCTGGAATTGTAGTGTTAAGGCTATTCGATTTATTTGTCATGTTGGAATTAAGCGCTGTGTCATTAGATGGAATGTTCATTATAGTCAGATTTTTAACGATGCCATATATTGGTTGACCCATGAAATGTCTTTCAGTCCCATTATCAGCTAAGTTGATGAAAATGGTTCTTCCTTTTGAGATTGATATTGTAGTAGGTACATCACTCCACGCGCTCTTTCCATTAAACTTCACATCTGTAAGTCCTAAAATTTGGGTGCTACCATCTGTGGTAAGCTGTACGGGTTTATCATCATGTACGCGTATATTGGTTAAGATATGCGTATGATTATTGGCACCATTTACAGGACCTGTATAGAATTCTGATGTAAAGTTGGTTACCTTACCATTATCAGTAACTAACTTCCAGTAACCAGATAAGATGAACTTCTCCACGGAGGTCATATTGACTGTGTTTGTTGACGCCGCCATTCCAAATACTAAGCTGCTAATTTGCCCATTTGCCATAAAACTATCATCCGCTCCAAACACCTTGTCGCTAGTTAAATAAGAGGGACTAACTGAACTTATAATAAACATTACAAGCAATGCAACAGATCTCATTTTCACATTAGGACACGTGCTAGCATGCTTTAAAAGTTACTATGAACCGTCTACATTTCATTAGAAACAGGTACCCCACAAGTGAAGCTCAAATCAGAACAAATCCCAGTATGACCATAAAAACAGGATTTAATGAAACACCAGAAATAAATCCAAAGAAATTGTCAAATCCAATTCTACAGCCTATTACAATGTACCAATTCCAGTTTTTTTACTATATTCGTCAGAAAATAGAAATTATGAACAACGGGGATGAGTAATTGATGAACAAGAAACAACCAGGCCAGTTGGTGTTTAGACAAATCGCAAGGAAAAATGAACACCAATCGCACCTAAACTGCCAAGTTCAAGTGTACCACCTATTTACCTAATTCTGAGTGGAAATGTTCCACTCCTCATCCTGAACTTGTACATATTTTCCCAACAATTAAAAGATGATTAATCTGCGCCCAGAAAAATATTATTCAGGTTACCCAAGCCCTCTTTATGCAAGTTCAAATCCCTTGGGAAGGTTATGAGTATCAAATGGGAAATGATTACCCGAATTATGAAGTTAATTTTGTCGATACTTGACAAGAGTTTAACGTTCTACCGTTACTATGGAAGCAAAGACGAAACATACTAGTTTCTTTAACTTTCCGAACAGATGATGTCGTTTACATTCGCTCGAGATTTTTGTAACATGGTATAAAGAAATACGGTTTTATCACTTGTTGCTAGTTATCCTTTAAACTCGGCTGATTTTTAATTTGGAATTGGCATATTTACGGAAATTCAAGTACCCATTTGATTAGTGGATTCTTGCCCGGAAAATGTCAGAAATTCTGCAATCAATTTTATAACAAATGCTATACCACCTACAATACCAATAGCTAAAAGTACTAGTCTGAGGTGAGTCAGATAATCGTCTTTACTGGTTTTTTTTGCTAGTTTTAACACTTGAATTATATCCAATACCTTACGTTGTATGAAAGACAAAAGTCAGTTTTGATCACATTATTGAATATTTGAATCTATCGATGTTTAACAACAATAACTTAAAACCTGATGTGTTTGTGAAGTTTCGGGAACACCAACTTTTAGAATATCAATCGACTGAGCACAGTAAGTTTTCGATGTTATGAGTGAGGAAAACCAAAGACCTCTTGCTATAATTGTAGACAAAGTTAAATAGCATCATGCTATGAGACGAGCATTGATCAATTTAAGTTTACGCGGGTTAGAAATGGTCATGACTTCTCTTCTAATATTTAGTATCATAATAGTGTCGATTCAACCTCTTCAGTCAGCAGCGGGAGCCGGAGGTAGGGTAAGCAATGATTGTGTTCCACTAAGCGCTTTTGGTGACAATGTGTATGTGTCATGGGTTGGTAATAAAACTGGCAATTGGGAAGTAATGTTTAGGGTATCTGAAGATAACGGAAAAACATTTTCCGACAAAATTAACCTAAGCAATACAACAAATTCAACTTCACTAGATCCTCATATAGCGGCTAATGATGAGAATGTCTATGTTTCGTGGCATGATAACAAAACGGGAAACTGGGATACCTATCTAAGAACAAGCCATGATGGGGGAAAGACATTCGGTGAGACAATAATGATAAATGGTACAGGAAACCAGCCACAAACAGAAAAGATCGGAGCCTATCCTGGGCTAGATCCTGTCGAAGATGTACCACTTGAAGCCACTCACGTTACTGCCTCTGGTAGCAATGTGTATGTTGCTTCATGGGATAAAAAAACTGGAAACTGGGAGGTGTTTCTAGCGAGAAGTACAGATAATGGTGACACCTTTGGAGATACGGTTAATCTAAGTAATACTACTGACCAACGCTCTGACGCTGCTCATATCTTCGCAGTCGACGAAAATGTTTATTTGACCTGGTGGGAAACAAGTAAAAATGGAACAACCGTACCTGTATTTAGAGCAAGCAATGACAATGGAGAAACATTTGGTCCGATGTTGACTCTTGCCGCAAACGGCACCCTTGGAGAGGGATAGATCTTCTAGGTATTGTAAATAGTAAGTTCATAGAGCGTGTATAAGTTAATAGTAGTGAATTGCCTTTGTTACTGCATTGACCCAGATAATCCCGTTTTCGCTATTTATTGTGTCACTTCTCTTTATTGAGTTTGTGATTTTCCATTTTTCTATGGTAATTTTGGTAGAAGAAATATTTATCACCAATAATTGGGTTCTGGCAATGAGCAATGATGCAATAGATAATAGTACAATAACAAAATCTGCCAACCCTAGAATAATAATACCACAGGGCTCGTCATCTGCAACCAATGAAATTTACTTCGTTCCTAATATACTGAATATATCGGCCGGTACCACAGTCAATTGGACTAATGGTGATCTTATATCTTACGAATCTTTTGAATTAGAACAAATTCATACCGTGACATCTGGGAATGTAGACACTGGAAATATAGGCAGGGAATTTGATTCAGGTTTCCTTCATGCGGGAAAAAGTTTCCATCATACTTTTAATTCAACAGGGACATTTGATTATTTCTGCTTTATACATCCATTCATGACAGGTACAATCGTTGTAAGTTAAATCTTGGTTTGTTTCATTGAACCTTGATCTTCCATGTTGGCATAAAAGATATGTTTACAATCAGCAGACATCACATAAGTCCCTGCATGCATACAAGAAACGAAATAATATACCTTAGGTAAACATGTTACAGTTACATTTTTCACAATAAGTGTTTGCGGTTTTATCTTTAACGTGGTATCTAAGCGAATGTCCACACGTAGTGCATTTAACAAAGATATTCTTCCGCTGGGCTTCTATATCGCCTATATCTATATCGTCAGATGTATGTACTGATTCGTCGATTAGATCCTTCCATTGACGAGGTCCTTCCGAAGTCATAATGTTAATGTAACAATAAATTATTAAGAGCTTTGCGATCGCATATATTACCAAATATAGGAACCTGATGGGACACTAGCAAGGGGTAAATTGTGGCAGCCACCAGTATGAAAAGAACTTACTGGCTTAAGCACACTATCTATAATTACTAAATTTTTTATTAAAATAAATTTAGTTTAAGTTTAATAGACATAAAAAGGTGCGAGAAACTAGAGGGTGATTTCCCAACGAAAGCATACTATTTCAAAAAATTGGAATCAGAAGATCCTAATGCACATTTTAGCAACAACTCAGAGTCAGAAAGGGAAAAAACTTCTAACAGAAAACCGACAGGAACAAATGAATCAGACACAAAAACCTACAAGAAAAGAAGACAGATCCCGTCTTGGAGGCCCTTAAAATGAGTAACCTGTTCCATTCTCAATTACAGTTATGGCAAAAAAAGGCAACTAATTGGATAAAATAAGAGTTCGCTTCTTTTCTCTTCAATAGTATCCGCAGGAATTTCCATAAATTAGTGGCCGGAGTAGTTACTTCTTCCTTGGGCCTTGCAATTCAGAGAACAGAAATTAAGCGGGTCAGGTTCTGAAATTCTCGTGTGGTTCCGCAGTTTATATGATATCATATTTGTTTACCAAAATTAGATTAAACCATTAAATAATTTTAATAATAGACTAAAATATGCGACAAGAAAGCGTCCAAAAAAAGAATAATGGGATCAAAAAGGATATTTCAAAGTCGTATAATCAGATCAAAGAATTTGAAGGAAAAAAATATACTGGAATGAAAGTCGGTAGGACGCACAAATGGTACTATGACAAAGGAGAGTGGAAGGAAAAAAAGTTAACTCCCGATAAATGGCAATTCTCTTATACTGTTACCAAAAGGAGGTCTGGAAAGGCACCCGAAGGTTCAGGTGTTCCTGTGGGAACAGAATATCATTGGTACATTCTCGCAAATCAAACTGTAAAAAAACTAGATGCAAATAACTATACGACTTCAATGATGGGCCTCAAATATAAGTTGGCCCATAAACGGGCAGAAAACAACTATTGGAGCGCCTCTGAAAAAGCACAAAGAAAAAGGCTAATACAAATTCTTGAGCAGCTAATTGAAAATGTAAAAACGGAGATAGAGAGTACGTGATAGTGTGGAATCACTGAATGCTTGACGGTTTCTCCTGTCGCAGAACCACCCAAATCTTTGGGTTTGTACTAAGAAAGGTAATTCATATAACTTAATTCTGAGAGTTATTTTTCAGATTATGTTTATATAATGAGCTAAACTTGAATTAGAATACAAGCAATTTTGAGCTAATTTTTTATCCTATGCGGCTGGATTGATAATTATATTTTAGATTATATGAAAAATTGGCAATATCATTAAAAACGGTCTAGACCAAAGAATATTCACTAAATAAAGAACAAACTTCATATGATGATTTATCGGATGGATTATGTCTTAGTTTGAAAAGCGTATTGTATTATTAATCCATTTCTCCAGATTCAATTTTTTCTCTAATCTTTCTGACATCACTTAGTAGTCTGTCTAAATCATTTTCTAACCTGTATAATTTGGTTTTTGCATCAGGATAATCCCTCGCTATATTACCCACATTTGAACTTACAATAGACAGCGAACGCTCGACCCGTTTTAAATTACGTATTATAACTGACATTATAAATTATTAAGTTGAATTGAATATAAAAACCCCATCAACATCGACATTAGCATAAAAATTCGTAAAAATATTAAAAATAAACCAAAATCTCGGCTCATGAAATCTATTCGAAAATATATCCGAATTACAACTCGTAACTAAATCTTAATTATTCTCCGGATCACCATAAATAAATATTACAATTTTTAAGTATATCTAAATGCATTCAGAAAAGATCTCGGTATCAAATCTAATGAATCCGAAAGTCCAAACTGATTTTGAAGATCAAAATATTATGAGTGCATGCAATATAATGTACGCGAACAATATTGGCTCTGTAATAATTGTTTCTCATGATAGGAACCGTGGTCCCTTGGGTATAATTACGGAACGAGATGTAGTTCGAATTTTGGGTAAACTAGATCCAAATTTGCTCCAGACTCCTCTTAGTACACTTATGAGTAAACCTATTATTACTATCAAAGAGTCCGCATCTATAAATGAGGCAACTAAGATCATGAACAACAAGAAAATTCGTAGACTTGTGGTAATAGATAAAAATAATAAAATGATTGGAATATTGACTCAGAGAGATATATTCAAAGCCATAGACAAAGATCCCGATTTATTCTCAGAATTTTATGGCAACGCTTTTTCTTCAAAATTTAAGGAAATTTATGAAAGATACAATAAGTATTCTTTAGAGGACTAAATGCTGGATTGCAATAAATGTTGACTATAAAATTTAATGACTGACTATTGAATTGGACGCAGTTCAAACTCCCATTAGTTTAGACCTTTCTAACACAGATCCTAAATTCTGCAAAGGTTATAGTTACATTGAACGTGGATGATCTGTTCTTATATGCATATCCAATTCTCTATCATCTTTAAAAATTCGTCCACATTGAACACAGCGCATTTTGTTCCTTCTTCCTCGAAGGTAGTCTACCAGATGGATTAGGTAAATGCCAATACCCCACATTAAATTATTATGAACTTTAACGTTTAAAATTGTTTAAAATCGAGCATATAATTTAGGCTTTATTCAATAGGTTTCGGATTCTGAACAACAACATGGACTTAAAAAGTAAGTCCAAATTTTCTGATCAGTGTAAGATTCATGGCAGATATATTATTCAAAATCACTGATAAAGGCAAAATATCCTATCTTGATTTTGATTTAAGTATATTTATCGTTAAGAGTAATAATAATAGTTACGAGAATGTATTCATATGTTAAAGATAAGGTATAAGACTTGCAGAAAGGCATTCCCCTCGGGCCTTGATTATGACAAGCAATCTTTCGAAACTGCAAATATAGTTGAACAGGCAGGGATATGTCCTCAATGTAATTCAGTTACTATTTGTAATTGGGAGGATTACTTCTTTGAACGATAATGCCTAGTCAACTATAACCCGTAAATAATTTTAGATCCAATATACTGTATGTTTAAAGGTGAACTATACAAGAGCAAGTCAAATCCATTTAAAATTAAAATCATTAATATATCCTCCGATAAGGTAAAGGCGCTGAAATTAATCGATGATGATATGAAGGCTGCTGGAACAACAAATTTCAAACTGGAAGATTTAATGAATCGGATTCAAGATGGGGAGTGGGAATTAGAAATAGCAAGTTCTGAGAAAGAGATCCAAGAAGGTAAACCCTTTAAAACGCTTAATGAGAGTATTTAATAATAGATTCATAAAGATTCTGATACTCAAATGGAGATAGATAGACACTGTTCCGATAACGTCAGGACAACACAATGGTTAAGAAAGTCATCTATTTTTTTTCAATTCGTAAGCGTGTAACTGATTATCTACTTCATCACGCAAGTCATCCAAACGAATAGGCTTCTGAAGAAAGGCATTTATTATTTCCTTTTTTCCATAATGCTTTAGTAATTCATTATCCAATCCGAAAGCCGTCATTAGTATCGTTCTCACAAATGGATTCATATCTCTTATTTTCTCTAGCAATTCCATTCCATTTAGTTCAGGCATCCTAAAATCAGATATTACTAAAAAATATTCAGAATTATTAGTTTTAAAGTGTTCAAGGGCAAGTTGCGGTTCATTAAATGGAAATATCGTAATTCCTGGAAGATTCTTTAAAGCATCATGAAAAAGCATAGTTATATCTGATTCATCGTCCACTATCGACAAATACCTATTAGAAACCAGAATTTGACAACCTTCTACCATTCCCTATGATTTTTTATCTTAATAATTGTACCAAGTGCTTGCCATATAAACGAACGAGAAAGGTAAGCAGTATGATTAAACTGATGGGCCCTATGACAATGGTCAGACGTGCCGGTCCACCAGGATGAATAAAGTTGCTTTCGTAACTTTAGTACCTTTGTATCTCCAATATGTTATAAAACAGTTCAAACTTATGACAGGAGGGAACAATTGCAAACGACAATCGTTTACAAGTATTATAGAAAAAGCCCTCCTATCAATGAATACGGTTATAGTAATATCGCGAAAATAATATAATAAATTTCCTACCTTGCAGATTTGTAACATTTACTTTCTGCTAACAGGTCATTCTGTTGCTCTTTTTCGCACGCCTTGCGGGTGTCAAAACAAATGTATCCTTCCATATCTTCATCAAAACAATAAAGATTATCTGTAGAGCCTGCTACCTCACTAGAAGTGGTAAAGGCTAGGACAATAATAGTCGATAGTAAGATAGTAATTAGAATTTTCAACACTAAAAGTACGTCCAACATTCAATTAATGTCTTTAGTTGTTTGATGGCATTTGATTCCCGTACATTCAATTCCTCATAATACTTATATACATCCCAAATTTGCCAGATCCAATAACCAAGAACTATTGTCCAACTAAAAGGGAATTGGAATAAACCATTGGTAATACAAACGCTAACAGTACTCCAATAATGAGATGATTATTCCACGTTATACAAAACCTAGGTAAAAATGTCCTTCCCTTCCATAAGACCTATTAAAAGAAGGACGTAACAGCATGAAAGGGAAACAAAAGATATACGAGAACCAGTAGACAGACGATTTGAAGAATAGAACATTTTTATTAGAAAAACACCATTGATAAAAAGGTGTTTAGACAGGGTGTCGGTATTTTTTCATGGGTCTTAATAATACTTATTTTGATTGTTACATTAAATTTTTTCTCGTTCCATATTCCTGTGTATGGCCAAACATCTGAATCTCCGATATCTCCAGAAGAATATGACAAAATAAAAAACTGCAATACGGATACGAGCAAAAAACCTACATCAGTAGAATATCTGACTTATTTTAGTTGTGGACAGGTTACAAAAGATGAAAGCGGAAAGACAGTAAGACACTTTACACTGATTGTCGAGGAAAATCAAAAGATACCCATTTCCTACGAAGGTCATATCTTTGATGGTTGGACATTTAATGGTACTATTCCTGGACCCACCATAAGAGTAACGGAAGGAGATTTAGTTCGAATTAGAGTTATTAATTCGAACGGCAACACCAATGCTCATTCATTTTACGCTCAGCCGATAAATTATGGTGAAAGTAATTCATTTACTAAGAGTGGGCAACCAGGAGGGACCATTTCTCCTGGTAGGAGTTTCACCTATGATTTTATTGCAAAACCTTATGGCGTTTATCCGTACTACTGTCACGTAGAACCAATAGCAGATCATATCAACAGAGGCTTATACGGAATGATGATTATAGATCCTAAAGAGCCTCGTCCCCAAATGGAAGAAATGGCTATGCTCCTCAATGGCTATGACTTGGACTTGGATCTTGAAGGACCTACCAAATTGCCTCCGATAGTATCAATTGAAGAGCCGGATACGAATCTAACTAGTGACTCAAGTGGTAACAATACTACAGAGATGAACATGAGCGACATGACTCAACCCAGTATGTCGAATGATGAAGGAAGTACTGAAGAGGAAAGTACCGTCAGAGAAGAGAGAGTTAACGAGATTTACACGGTGAATGGAAAAGCATTTGATTACATGATGAATCCAATAGTGCTACATACGGGCAAACCATACCGAGTATACGTCATAAATATGCTCGAATTTGACTCAGTAAATTCGATTCATGTTCATGGCGCTATGTTTGATTGGTATTCAGCGGGTACGGATAAAAGTACTGCAGACTTTCTTACGGACATAGTAACGTTAGCGAAAGGGGATAGAGGAATAATGGAATTTACTTATACATATCCTGGAACATTTATGTTCCACGCGCACCAGACGCTGTTTACCGACCTCGGATGGATGGGTCTTTTTGATGTAAGAGGGAATCCAGTTGATGCATCCGCAAGCCCCCAGATTGATAATAATCCGTTTTAGTCATTTGTTAATATCTAGATGAAAAATGAATCCCATGGCAAATCACATGTTATTGCCCACTTATTCATTGATTCATGACCGACGCGTTGCATGAGGAATTACCAATATTACATCCATGCTTGGTAAGCGGGATTTAATTACTTTTTCAGTGTTAAGCAAAATCATTTCTACCTCATTTAATGGTTTTCTTCCATCCATTTCAACATGGATTTCAGCTCTAGAAATCATACCCGTTTGGCGTAATTTTATGGACCTTACTGCAACATCACCCTCAAACTTTTGTTCTATGATCTTTTTAATAAAATCTGAACTAACGGGGTTATACCATGCATCAACCAATATCAAAGATGATTGTTTCAAAGAAACATATGCCACAGAAAATATGAATCCAGCAATTATCATTCCTCCAATTGCATCGGCCTGAAGAAATCCAAATTGTGTTGCCAAAAGCACACTCAAGAAACCTAAAACAGAAGCTGATCCATCCTTTATCGAATTTTTAGCGTCTGTTTTCAATGAAAGTAAATTATATTTGTTAGCAATGTTTCGCATTTGAAATGCTCTATGCAAGGATATTGCACCTGCTATAGCCAAAACTATCATTGTCGCTATAGGCTGTCTTATTTCATTTGGGTGTATTAACCCTTCATAGGAATGATAGGCAATGAAAATTCCTATCACGATCATACCAATAGCAGCTATCATAGCCGCCAAGCTTTCTACTTTATGGTAACCAAATTGGAACTTTCTGTCGGCAGGTCTCCGCGCAAATCTCAATCCGATCAATACTATAAAAGATATCATGGCATCAGACATTGAGTCTACACCGTCAGCTGTTGCTACTACACTTCCACTGATGTATCCCATAAGTAATTCGGCAATTCCTATACTGACTAGGGTTACAACAGAAATTTTGGCGATCCTTTGCCCTGCCCGAAATCCCTCATTTACAAGCGTTGCAAAAGAATCCTTATCTGTCGAAGTTCCTGAATTTGACGTTATTGAATTTGAAGCTGCGTTCTCAGAGGTTCTTTTATCCAAAGTATGAATTATCTAATAATAGACTGGCATAATTATTAAAGATTTTGAAGTGATAACTGGAAGCTAGGTTTATCCCACAAAGATGCTGTTTTTGTGCTCTTGCTCCCAATGTGCTTATAAAGCCAAATAGAGTATCAAACAGTCTACTTTATATTTGCAATACGCAGATTATCAATCTATTGGTGATGGATATGAGAGTGGGTTCTCTAATTATTATTGTAATGTCATTGCTCATGATTCCAACAATTGCCATATCATCATACTCGCAAGTAAATAATACTTCGTCAAATGACCTATCTTCAACTACTCCATTGTTAAATGCTTCAATTTCAGGTGAAGCGGATGATGATACTCCAATAGAAAATGAAACATCATTTGCTTCTCTTAGCAGGTCCCTTGCTGAAACCAATCAATCCGATGATGAACAGATATCTCCTCCACCATCTACCGAATCAGAATCCGACGATGAACAGACATCTCCTCCACCATCTACCGAATCAGAATCAGATAGTGAAACTAACGAAGAAGAGTGAGAAGACATTCAATAAACTTGTAGTAAGCTAATGAATAGAATCAATTGATATTATCTTTTCAAAAAAGAGTTACAATTATTATTTTATAACATTATTATTGACATGCTGTAAAATTCATTCAGACATGCCATATCTTTGACTATCTGTTCAGATAGCATTTAATAATTTCTGTATCGTAAAAGTTAATAGTTACAAAGAAAAAGTAAACATATGGGAAAATATGAATTACCTTCGTTACCATATAGTTACGAAGCATTAGAACCACATATCGACGCAAGAACCATGGAAATACATCACACTAAACATCATCAAACTTATACCGATAAGCTGAATGCAGCTCTTGAAAAATGTCCAGCAGAAATTCAGGGAAAGGACGTTGTAGAAATTTTATCTAATCTCGATCAAGTACCTGCGGATCAGAAAGGCGCAATTAATTTTAATGGAGGAGGATTTGACAATCATCGAATATTTTGGCAAAACATGAAATCAAATGGTGGCGGTGAACCAAGCGGCTCTATCGCGGATGCAATTAATGAATCATTTGGAAACTTTACTGCATTTAAGGAGAAATTCTCATCTACAACAGTACTGATACAAGGTAGTGGATGGGGATGGCTTGTATATAATCCGTCAACGAAGAAAGTTGAGTATAAATCAATGCCAAATCAGACAAGTCCGCGAACAGAAGGTTTGATACCACTTTTAGGATGCGATGTATGGGAGCATGCCTATTATCTCAAATATCAGAACAAAAGACCTGACTATGTCTCTGCTTGGTGGAATGTAATAAACTGGCAAGATGTATCAGAAAGGCTGGATAAAGCTAAAAAATAAAGAATCAATTTTTTGATTTCTTAACTTTATTTTCTTATTTTAAAACTATCTTCTATATGTTTTTGTCTCATCTAAAAATTTTATTAATAACATTTACTTTCACATTCAAGATACGTTCTTCAATTAGTATCTATAAATGGGAGGCCATTAGTACCGTTTAATAATAACATCTGAGAGGATACTAAAATCCAGTTATGTTAGATATTCTTTGTTTTATCTCGCTCGTTGTTGTATAAATGTCATCTATATCGGCCATAGTATGAACCTTTGAATTTAATTGTGGGTATAACTTGTAAGCTTCGTTTCCTGTGGTTTTCAATGATTGATTGAGCGTGGGTAATGTGTCATTAAGTAGGGTTTCTGATCTTGAAATGAATCCTATGGCATCTTGGTATTCAATGATTTGTATTATTTGTCCATTCCTAACACCTGACTCGTACTCTGCGTTTGCAGCATCAAGTAACCAAGACGCTACTATTAGCGTAAGAGTACTGTTATCGTCAGGAGCAACTAGATCAATCGCCTTATCCAAGATCTGATTAACTCCATTGGTCTCCCCTTTAAACTGGGTGAGATCTAAATTATCTGAATTCTTTGACAGCTGACTTAATGAATTTAGGAGCAAAGTATTATGGTTACTATCTACAGAAGCTAGTTGTGTTTCAATGGCGTCATAGATTTCTACTATTGGATGCTGAATATGGGCCTGGGTTAATGTGTTGTTTCCATTTTCTTTATTTACAACAGCCTGTTCAAGATGACCTTTCATCTGTTCAATATTGTACACAAATTCCATTTTGTTATATGTTTGAGCTTCTACCAGACCGATGAACAAAATTTGTAATACAACAAATAGAAAACCAAAGCAGGAGAAAATAATAGAATTAGATTTTGTAATATTTGAATTAAATCTCAATTATTACTCATCATGTAGAATCATAGTCTAATTTAAGGTTTATCCAGATTCTCATTTTAGAAAATAGAGTTCTTAGAATTATAAATCCGTAATAACTGTATTACTATGATCATGTTACCATTTTATAATAATCAAGATTAGTTGTCTGTGGTAGTACCAACCAAGATACTTCATTCAGTAAATTGACGATTAGGCAATTCTCTTACATTAAGATATAGCATACAAGTTCCTGAAACTTAGAACGATTGGTAGTTTTCTACAGCTTATTTTTATTTCCTTATCAGCTTGTAATTACTTCGCTATTTTTGTTATCTAATTCCTTCTGGATTGTAAATTGGTCGAGAATTTGACCACCTTTATTGTCATAGAATGTTCCAGTCAATTTAGTGTCAGGATTGCCATTGCTAATGTCAATATTTAGGAAGCCAAACTTGTTGGCAAACTGGGTATCCACAAACGGAGCCTGCCCGTCAAAAGAGTAGAAATTTACTCCCCCTGTTCCTACTATTGCAAAGACAATACCACCTTTTTTACCGTCATAATCAGTAGCTGCCTGACTTGTCACTTTTGGTTCTCCACTATCACCAGGGTTGTATGTCAAGGGGTAAGTTCTCTGATAATTATGATTATGTCCACTCAATACCAAATCTACCCCGTATTGCTCAAAGATTGGATGATAAACTTCACGAATTTCTTTAAAAGCAGTATGTTCTGACGGCGAGGTATACGGAGGTCCATAAGAGCTCACTACTATCCAATTGACATTTTCATTCTCGGATGCCTTTTTCAAATCTTCCAAGACAAAATTATACTGCTCAGAGCCTTTGTAATATACTGACTTTGCAGACATCACTAGAAAGTGCACCTTATTATATTCATAGGAATAGAATGGTTTTTCCATGCTAAAGCTATTCATATATTGATTCATTTTTGCTTGCCCATCTTCAACGTCGTGATGTCCTAAAGTTATCATTAGTTTATCCTTAATGGGCGACATCATGTCAAACCAACAATCGGCAGTACTATGATATGATAGGTCTCCTAACGCCAAGACTATTTCGGGATCCTTACTTTGAATGTTTTCTACAGTGTTTTGAGTGTTTGTTGAGCAACCGAAATCGCCTGCTGCAGCAAAGTTAAAGTTCTCTTCTCCATTATCATTTCCATTTCCATTATCATTGTCGCCCTTAAACCCATAACCTTCATAATCCTTACCGTCACCATCATCACCATCATCACCATCATCATCACTATCATCATCGTCTTCAACTTCAAATTCGTTACGTTGCTCTATAAGTCGTTGATTATCCCTCTCATTTTCAAACTTGTCTTTTAATTTCTCAATTTGTTTTTCCAAATTTGCCTGGACATTCTGAATGTTTGGACCTAATCCATTAATTCCGAGAGTTTCGTCATTATTATCCTGATCGTTACCTTGATTGTTACCGTTTCCATTTGTTATTTTATTCTTTAAATTATCAACTTTATCATCAACGTCTCCCAGCGTTTCATCAATGTCCAGACCCAAGTCCAACCCGGCAATTCCAAGGCCGGTGTCGCCATTCTTGTTTCCCTGACTATTACCGTTATTACCGTTGTTTACATCATTGTTATTTTCCCGATTGCTGTCAACAGGATTTTCATTAGTATCAGCTTCATCCACTTCACTTTTTGCCTTGTCTTCCTCTTGCTGGTCTAAAAGTTGTTGTTCAGAGAAATTGTTCTTCTGATCATTGTCATCATTACCATTTTGGTTGTTGCCTTTGTTACCATCATTATTGTTATCTAGAGCATTCTGATTGTCATTTTCCTTATTGCCAAATATTGAATCATCAAGTTTTTCCTTTAAATTTCCCACCTTTTCGTTTACACTATCAGTAATGTCTTGATTCAACTGGTCATTCCTATCGTTTTGTTGGTTAGTATTTCCGTTTTGTTGGTTAGTATTTCCATCTTGCCCTGTGTTATTGGAGGGATCACATATGAATGGAATTCCTATGTTAATACCTGCCTGATTCGTATTTTCACATAGTCTGTTCTTCCATTCCTCATTGTTTGGATTTATTGAAATAAATGACGTTCCAAATTCACCTGGGGAATTCTTTACAGGAGTCGTTGAAAATTTACTAGGTTCATTGAAGGGGACTTCGTTGACAATTGGAAATGCTGTTAAAAAATTTTGATGATTAATCATCAAACTAGATGTAAAAATAAGAAAAATTGTTGAAAATGCGATAATATATCCCAAATTTCTAAATCTAAGATTGTACAAATTAGTTACAACTTTGAATCGCCTTTCAGACAATAAATATTTTTTGCTTTCAGGCTCTATTAAAAAATACAGTAAGAAAGATGCTTTTCAAATATGGTAATATTTCTTCATTTGGCAATTTCCGAGAACTAGAGACACAAATGATATCGGATTTGTATCCGTCAAAATAAAGGAAAGATTTACCAGATACATAAACAAATATCAATTCATGTCATCCTGCAAATTAATTTTATCCTATAGATAGTAAATTATTTTCCTATGGTAATAAAGTTCCTATTAATCGTTATCTTCTTGAGTATCATCATATTCTGGAAGAAAGCTACCTGATTCTGGTTTGAATTTTTCGTCGTTCTTTACTTCCCCTAAGAGGTCAAATGGACTCTTGTTACCGGAATGAAGATCTTTTAAGGAACCTTCATGCTTGGCAACATCTTTTTCAAGCTGTAATAATGCAAATACATCTTCATTTTTGGCTGAGGTATCATCACTAGTTGAATTATTCTCACTTGTGGCCTCTAGCAAGTTAACATGCATGAGAGTGCCTGCAATGCATATCATGAAAACTAAAAGCAAAATTTGCAGCATTATTACCATATATTATGTATATTCTACATCTAAGTTATATAATATTTTCCTTTATAAATGTCCTTGTTGATTTGAAGAACCATCATTTGAATATGATACAGTTTATCATTTTGAAACGCTTAAACCTTTTTTCAGAATAATGGAATATACAATAATTCGGAAATACGATACAAAGTCCGGATATAACTTGGTGGTGAAATCAAGTTCTTATTCTAGTAAACTGATTATCTAATGAGATATTAAGACGAAGATGTTAAGCTCATTGTAAGTAAGGAAATGTTAAGTCACAGAGTTCCCATATTTGACATTCCGACATTTGTATTGAGACTTTGGATTTCAAAAAAATCACCAAACATGATATGGTATCCTAGGATGAGGGCATAATCAAATAAGTTAGTATTGATTATCCTCAGACCATTGAATAAACATGCTAAATTATGGATAAAAAAACTCAAACTTAAATTGCATCCAGAAGGTGGATACTTTACCAAAACGTATGTGTCTGACAAAAAAATTGATTTACCAGATTATGATGGCTCCAGATCTGCTTGCACTGCTATCTATTATTTGCTAACAGGAAAACAATTTGCATCGTTTCACTCAGTCAAGTCGGATGAGATCTGGCATTTCTACTCTGGTAGTGGTTTAACTTTACATATGATAGATTCCAACGGTGGGTTAGAAGAGATCCTAATAGGTCCAAATTTTGATAAAGGTGAAAGATATCAGGTGATAATAAGATCAGGTTGTTGGTTCGCAGCGTCTATTAATGACTTGGATTCATATTCACTGCTTGGTTGCACAGTATCACCTGGATTCGATTACAGGGATTGGAAACTGGGCGATAGGAAGAAACTCTTAGAAAAATATCCTCAACACAGAAGGATAATTAAAAAATATACGAAAGTCAATTGATTCAATCTACTTACTAACGAAGTACATTAAAAGGAATACGGAAATCAACCTGGTAATCTAATGAGCTTTCTTTTCTGACTATTTCGCATTTATTAATTAATTCAATACAATACAACAAAGTAGTATCGCCTATTTCTAGCATCAATCAGTTGCAGAGGCTAGAAAATCATGGCCAATGTTATCTTCTTGATTTTCTTCAGGAGTAGTATCTTCCATGATGTTACTCTCAAGAAGGGGATTATAGTCTATATCTGTATTCGGTGTCGGTTTATCGTCGGTTGCTGGATTCGGTGTCGGTTTATTATTAACCACAGCTTTGTCAACCAAACCATCGCAATCCGAAGCAGATAACATGTTGGCACATTCTTGAAGTTTATTTTGAGATCCTTCTTGAGTACTGCTTAAGTCGTCGCTCTTTACCTTAACAATATTGCTCTTATAATTACTAATTGGTGGTTCCAATAGATTTTGTGGTTTGTCCATCTTGAATGATGTAGTTTTCGTAATTTTTGGATAGCCGTCGGCTGTAACGTCTAAAACTACTTTGTAATCATTACCACCACTAGTAGATGGTGTGTCCCATACATGAGATACTGCGCCTGTGTCATCGGTGGTCGCAGTAAACTTCTTTGCTCCAATCTTTCCCGCAACATTTGCGCCCTTTACTATTTCATTAGTATTGGCATCTACAACCTTCACTTCAATTTTTTGTTCATCGCCAGGTATCACTAGATCATTTGATAAGGCAGCTTCCACTAACAACTGTCGTTGGACTTCATAACTTCCAGTTAAAGAAGCTGGTTGGTAACCGTCAGCTGAAGCTTTAACCAACACATTGTATTTACCAGCCGGAATTTCAGATGTGATATTCCAAGTATGAGAATATGTACCAGAAGCATTAGATGTTATATTATACCCCTTCTTTTGACCAATTTTGGCTACAACATTTACACCAGGAACAATTTCTTTACTGTTGGCATCAATGACCTTTACGTCTACCGTTTGTTGATCACCAGGGACAACAAGACGTTTCAATAGACTTGCCTCGACTAACAAATGTCTTTGGACTTCAAAACTTCCTGTCAGAGAAGCAGGTTGGTGACCATCAGTGGAAGCCGCAACGACAATATTGTATATGCCAGAAGGTGTGTTAGGCATAATATCCCAAGACTGAGAATACTCACCAAGATCATTAGAAGTTCCGTTGTATTGATTTAGCGTCATATTTCCATGCATAATCTTTACTGCAACATTGGCCCCTACTACGTTATCTGATGTTTCTGCATCTGAGATCTTTACAGTAAAGTTTTGGGATTCCCCTGGAAACATCAGTTTTTTGGATAATTCCGTGTGGATCAAAAGATTGCTGGAAGATAATGTTGTCCCATTAGAAGATACATTTTGAGTACTAATTGAGGGATTTGCTGACAAAGCTTTCAATTGAGGAAGTATGCCAAGAGGATCGTGTAATACTGCTGTATTTATTGGGTTGGTCTTCTTAGTAGTAACTCCTGTTACATTAATACTATGCCATTTTGTCGTTACTTTAGAATTTTCCAGACATTCGAGTTTAGATGTAAGATCATTAAACCCATTCTTAATGGTATGATATGAAGATGAATATGTGTACGTCCAGGATGAATAATCATCCACTCCGTAAGGTCCAGCCGCATTTGCCTTTTGGAATGGTTTTTCATTATTCCAGTCTACAAGTACAGTGCAATCAGATTTCTCATTGTCCGTAGAAACTCCGAAAATGGTCAAATTCCCAACAGGTATTTCTTTACCATTAGACGGAGACAATATTTTTACTCCTACAGATGGGGGAACGGTTTTCGTTGAAGTAATTGAATTTGTATCCTCACCAGTTGTCGAATCTGCTTCTACCTTTATTTTATTAATTGATTGTGGAGCGGATTCATCGTATTGCGGTAATATATTACTCTTAATTGGAATAAAACCAGAACCATTGAATATATCCAAAGATCCTATCTGTGAAATTCCATATGCATAAACCGAATTAAAGATAGGGACAAGTAAGATAGTCGATACAAAGAATATTATTATTAAATAATAATTCACAAAATCTTATCTAATTTAATTTTTATAAGTATTGTCAGCCTATTCTCTCTTAGAAACAACACTATCATTTTTTACATAATTGAGTACATTTCTTTCTACTCATAAAATCACATAGTGCAAATTGCAATTGATCTTATGATACATTGTTGTATAAATTAGCTTCAAATTACTCCAGCAAGAAATCCTTTACTATTTTATTAAATAACTTGGGATTTTCTACGTGAGGTCTGTGCCCACATTTCTCAAGGATTATGATTCTCGATTTACGTTGCTCCATAAATGGGCGAATAAATCTTAATGGAATCATTCTATCTTCCTTCCCCCAGATAAGTAACGTGTCGATCTCAATTCTCTCAAGTTTATTGTTGTATCTTGGAGCATTCGCGCTACCCTTCAATGCAGAAATGAATGCGTCCTTTGCACCAGGTAAGGTTAATCTTTTGTATATGGCATCGGCGTATGAACTATTGACCATCGAATTATCAATTGAGGTCAAGATTCTGCTTACATCCTTCGGAGACTTTGCGTTTACTATCCTAATGTATCTTTTCAGTTCTTTCGTACCTTTGAAGGATTTTGGTAGAGAGCCGGCAGGACTAATGAGAACAAGTTTATCAACTATATTCCTATTTTGAAGGGCAAATTCTACTGCAACGTGGCCTCCTAAAGAAGAACCGACTATGAATAAACGACTTAATTTTATTCTTTTAATGAATGCTTCAATAAAACTTACGTAGAAATTTATGGAGTAACTTAACTTTGGTTTATCGCTCAAGCCAAATCCCGGAAGATCTAAGGCAATTACTCTAAATTTGGTAGACAAAGAACTAACATTATTAGTCCAACTTTCTATGGAACCACCCAGACCATGAAGAAGTAAAAGCGGAATTCTGCTTCTATTCCTATCCAAGTATCTTACGCGTATGTTATTAATTCTGGTAAACTTGAGATCAGACATGAAAATCAGATAAATTAATTGTTGAATGATTCAATGTCATAAACAATTTCCGCTGAGTAGATTCATAGATGAATTTGGATGAGTCGTCTGTAACATTGATAGTTAGCCGATAAGGTCGAACAGGCTCATACGATCTGAAATTCTATCTTCTAATTTTTCGATTCTCTTTTCAATCTTATTCTGAGTGACATCATCAGGTCCGTTGAACTTAAGCCCAAATATTGAAGTATCATCGATTTCATGATTTGTAAATGAATTTTCGCTTTGCGGACTTGTACCATAAGTGGTTAATTCATCAGGATTAGATGTATCTTCAACTAGATCTGGTTCATATGTAAAGAATGTATTGGACTCAGTTAGAGAAGTCAGACCTTCATCTGAAGCTTCAGTCATATCTAAGTTATTTGTTTCTCCTATTGTTTCCTGTTGTTCTGAGTTGAATGTGGAATAAGTTTCAGAATCTGTATCTCCAGAAGTGAAACCATTTTGTGATTCAAATGTATTCATATTTGTTATATCTGATTGGTCGGTATCGTCAAATGAAGCAGAATCGGCTGATTCTTCATCAGATTCTGAATATAGTGGAAGAATTTTATATGTACCGTTGTTTTTGTTATCGTTTGCTGGTAATATATCGGTACTCTCATTAGCCACATCTTCACTACCTACAACTTCAACACCTACATCCTCAGTGGATTGAACAGTGTTGTTGGTACTATCGGTATTGCTCGTGTCACTGTTGGCGGGCATTATATTGGTATCTTTAACACCTAAATCTTCAGTATCTGCTATTTCACTAGATTTTTGTGTGATATTATTTGTAATTTCACTCGTGGCTCCTATTCCAGTAACATTAATTGAATAGGACTTGGATGACGCATTTTGACCTTGATCAAAACAAGTTATTTTTGAAGTTAGTTCATTAGGACCTTCTACTATACCATGATAACCACTGGTATATGTGAAACTCCATTTTGAATAATCTGAAATTCCTTTAGGACCATTGGCAGTAACATTTTGCATTGGCTTAAGATCGTTCCAATCTGCAAATACCTGACAGTCAGTAGTATTACTATCTGAAGATGTACCATGAATAGTCAAATCTCCAGTTGGTAAATTAGCAGAATCAGCGGGAGTATTTATTATAACTCCTATCCCTGTAGCTGAAGGCAGCTGTGCAAATACAGGATTCCACAATACATATGACGCTAAAAAGATCCCAAATAGTAAAAAATTTCCATAGCTCAGATTCATTTTCATATAGGTGTAGTAAAGAAAAATAATTAATATGAATTTTCAAGAATTTTTCAATAGGCAAATTAAAGAAGAAAGTTACTTAAAAGACTCCTTATTCATTCAATGTTAAAATGACTAATTCATACAATTTAAGTACTGAGTCTTGAAATAAGAGCAGATGAGACGGTTAATGTGATAAAACTGCAAAAAAAATAAAGTCTGACGTAAAATCGACTAATTCGAATCTCATTAATTGTCAATTTTGATTATCTTGTTTCAAATGATTTCTCGATTGGTGATTTTTTATTCTTAACAAATTTTAGCTCAGAATGGAGATTATCAGCTAGATTTTATCTCTATAGTAAACGTTAATAAATAATTTAAACCAGTTATTTCGTGTAGTCTTCAATTGCAAATTTCACCTCCAAATTACAATTTTTCAATTTTCATCTCAATGTTGGCTGGCTTTATATCAATATTTCTAATTGGTCAAAATATGATTGTATATGCACAGGAAGAAACAGAATTACCTCGAGTGAATGACACAAATTTACAAATTCAGGAATATTCTTCGGGATTTAAGTTTCCAACAGGCATGAATTTTTTGGGGCCTGATGATATTCTTATCATAGAAAAAAACACGGGTAAAGTAAAGGAAATCAAAAATGGTTCTGTTGTTGGAACTGTGTTGGATGTGAATGTTGCTAACGTAAGTGAAAGAGGTTTGCTGGGTATTGCAGTTTCAAGTGAACCAAACTATGTATTCTTATTTTACACTGAAACTGAAAATGTTGATGGAGGGGATGTACTGGGGAATCGACTCTATAGGTATGAATATGATGATGGCAAGCTAGTAAACCCAAAATTACTCTTAGATCTCCCAACTATACCCGGACCATCTCATAATGGTGGAGTATTAAAAATTGGTCCCGATAATAAGAGTGTGTATCTGGTAATTGGTAACTTGAATTATGTACAAAATCTGACATATATTACAAAAGCTCAGAACAATAAAGATGGTCCTCCACCAGATGGCAGAGGTGGCGTACTCAGAATTACATTTGATGGAGGAGTAGTTGATGGTAAAGGGGTACTTGGGAATGATGATCCGTTGAACAAGTACTATGCATATGGGATACGAAATAGTTTTGGAATAGGATTTGATTCAGTAACTGGAAATCTTTGGGAAACCGAAAATGGTCGCAGTACTGATGATGAAATCAATCTTGTGTTACCTGGCTTCAATAGCGGATGGAGAGAAGTAATTGGTTTCTCTAACGAGACCGACGAATTTAATGAGGATAATTTGGAGACGTTTGGAGGAAAGGGCATTTACAGGGAGCCAGAGTTTATTTGGAGAGATACCATAGCACCAACGTCGATTCTATTCATAAATACCGATAATCTTGGTCCAAAGTACAAAGATAACATGTTTGTGGGCAGTGTCAAAAATGGTACCATTTTTAATTTTCCGTTGGATCAAAATAGGACTCATCTAGTTCTTACAGGTCCATTAGCCGATAAAACAGCAGATCACAATCAAGAAACAGGTAGCGTAACATTCGGTAGAAATTTTGGAATAATCACAGATCTTCAGATCGGTCCTGACGGAAACCTGTATGTCCTGAGCAATTACAAACATGATGGTACTATATTCAAAGTATCGGCCAAAACTAACACGAATTAAGCATTTCATTTTAATTTCATGATTGGTTATGGTATTAATGGATTATACGACGGGTCTCTATATTTCTCAAAACAATACAAAATACCATCTCGTGAACCAACAAATAACATTCCATTTGATATACATGGAGAAGAGTCAATGGAACCCATCGTTGGAAATTTCCACTCCTGTTTACCCGTAGAAAAATCTATACCATAAATAAATGAATCCAGACCTCCAAAGAACATGAGTCTGTCAAATTCACTTGACGAAGGAGAAGACCAAATTTTTCCAACTGTTTTAAACTCCCATAATTTGGAGCCTACTAGGTTGAAGCAGTAGACCGTACAATCAGAAGTTCCAAACATGACTTTATCTTTTACCAATAAAGGGGATGATAAGACTGGGCTTGAAATCTTTTTGTTCCATTTTGTAATACCGTCCTCATTATTCAGACAGTACATTCCACCCTCGTACGTTCCAACAAAAATTGAATCCGCAGACATGCATGGTGACGACGAACGTATCTTGCCATCTAATTTAGATTTCCATTTTAAAGACCCATCTAAATCAACAGAGTAAATGAACCCATCGTCTGACCCAAAGTAAAGTAGATCTTCATGATACGAGGAAGAAGACCAAATTGCACCATTTGTTTCAAAGTTCCAAATTATTTCTCCTCTTGAACTAATAAGATACAAGTTATGATCCATCGATCCTATAGCAATATTTTCGCCCGCTGGACACGGTGACGAGAAAGTATCCGCCCTTGTTGGAAGATTCCATATAATACTTCCATCATTTTTGTCGAAAGAACATACAAGATTATTTTCGGAACCATCGCCATTTACCCAAGAATCAAATGTTGCGCAGACTAACATATTATCGACGATCAGTAGAGAGGAAACAATAGGACTCCCAATGTTTTGATGCCATTTTATTTCTCTTCTTAATATGTCAAGGCAGAATATACGTCCAGTCATGGTAGCAACATACAGAAATCCTCCTTCATAAACCGGAGATGAAATAATTGGACCTAACTCGATTGTCCAGTAGAGTAACGGTCTAGTCAATGGCCTGGTTTTTATGGAACCTGTTCTTCTCATATTTCCGCGGAACATGATCCATGATTCGTTATTCTTACTTAACATACCCAATTAGCATTTCGAAAAAGATTGGGAAATTTGTCCATGATATTAGTTAGAAAAGTGGAAAAATTCAGCAATTCATCTTTTGCAACATTTACCTAGAGGGATACGATATCCGTGTGGACAGGATCTGGGATGCTTTAGCAATGTACATAATGCATCAGTAAATATATCCTTCATGTGGTGTTCTATTCCGCACACCATCTCCTCATCAATTTCAATTTTTAAAGCTTCGTTCATCATAACTTCTAAAAGTCTTGTATTTCTTATCATTCGTTCTCCAATTTGCTCTCCTTCTGAGGTCAATTTCATGACAGAATTGCCTTTTGAATATTCGACAAGATCAGCGTCGTTTAGTTTGTGAAGCATTTGAACAACTGAGGGTTGCCTTACGTTCAGAATCTTGGCAATAGAGCTAACTTTAACTTTTTCCTTTCGTTCCCGAATATGCCATATTGCCTTCAAGTACATTTCAATGTGTTCAGACTCGGCAGTTCCCAAAAATAGCTCTTCATCTTCATCAGAATTCGTGTTAACGGTTCCTAACATTCGACATTATCTTAATCATGATATAATTATTAAGGTTCCGTTCGATTACTTTCTGAACATATTCTTATTTATTTTGAAAATTCAAAATATTATGGATGTGTTCCTAAAAATGGATCTTATGCCTCTCGGTTAAGCCTTATCTCCATCCTTAACATTTGCCATAGATTTTCTAGATGATTCTACTAATTTCTTCCTGCGTGGTTGTAAAATCAAGATGTAAAGTGAGCCAATGACATAGATGGACAGGAGTACTATCTGAGCAATCGTTGTTTCTAGTGTCGGATGAATTCCAGTCATTGTTGCCAAGTTAATCTCCAATCGCGGTATGATTCCAAACATGTGAGTCGTCGTGATATAACCAACTTCTTGAAACTCCCTGATTGCGTTACCTATAAACGCAATTGACATGTAAGCTCCAATTCCCATTGTTAAACCAAATAACACGCGCAATGGTAACCTCTTGCCTAGTTTTCTGATAATAAACACAACGCTTATTATCACAGCCAATCCAAGGACAAGTCCAAGGAATACGAAGGTTTCCATATTTTTTGCAAATGAAAACATTGCCTGATAAAATAATACAGTTTCAAATCCCTCTCTATATACTGTAAAAAATGATAACATGGCAAAGACCATTACACTTCCAGTTGTTGTTGCCTGCCATACCTTTGCCTTTACAAATTCTATCCATTTTTTTGTCTCAACTTTATTTAGTATCCAGAAACTAACCCAGAATAATACTGCAACGGCAGAAATCCCTGCAATTGCTTCAATTAGTTCCCTGCTTGCTCCGGATATTTCTATTACAAATTGCGCAATATACCAAGTAATGACAGTTGCAATAATAGAAATTACAATTCCAAGATAAACATGTTTTTTATAATGCGCATTTCGTGATGCCTCTAAATAAGTAAGTATGGCACCAATTATGAGGGCCGATTCAAGTCCTTCCCTGAATATGATTGAAAATGAGGTGGTAAAAGCTAGCGAAGGAGCTATAGTACCCGTACCGGTTACTAATCTTTCAGATTCATCTAGACCGTTTCTAATTTCTGAAACCTTTGCTTCAACTTCTGAGTAAGGTTTATGTTGTTGAATCAGATTTCGCAATTCTGCAAACTTAATTTCCATATGAAGAGTAAAGTCCGGATCAATCGGTCTAAGTGGAATTTCTATTGATTCGTAGCTGTCAAGATAAGCTGATCTCGACGTAGCAAATGCTTCATCATATTGTCCATCTTTATACTGTTCTAGGAGATCAATTAGTTTAATCCTAATGGTATCAATATCTGTTCGTACTCCCATCCTCTCTGGTTCTGTACTCTCACCAAAACCCTTCTTAATACCAGAATATGTACCAAAACCCTTACTTAGCTCTTGAATATCACTTAAATTGTTTAGTTGTGTATTCTCTACTGTAGTAACTGCAAACTCTGAGGTATCATTAATATCTAGATTTTCATAGTCTACATTTAAGAGACTTGCCGCACTTATAAGGTTACTAGTGATATTGGATAGAAGATCAATAGCTTGTACTTGTTGTCCATTCTTGAGTAATTCACGAAGCTCTTCTCTCATCATGATTTCTATGTTAAGCATAAGAGTTGGATCAAATTCTTCAAGTGGTGCCTCGATATATTCGAAGTTGTCCAAATATGCAGCAGTAGCATATTTTTGTGCAGAGGCATAATCCGAATTGTTCTTTAATGCTATATCAATTTTAGTTAGCAAATCTTTAATGTTTGCAAAATAAATTCTTAAAGAATCATCTGATTGTACAGTAGATTCTTCAGACAGATTCGTTTGAATTGCAGTTACGAGTTTTGAAATCCCCTCCGCTTCAGACTTGGTCGAGAGGGAATTCTTTAGATCCGTAAAAAATGATTCAAATTCCTGTTGCTTCGGTTCACTAAAAAATTTAGAAATATTTTTGTACAAACTATATGAAATATCTACCATGCCGATAGAATTTTCATAATCAACTTGATTAGCTAGATCCTTAGTGTTACCAAAATCAGATAATTCGTAAAACTTTGATGTATCGTTCAACAGTACTATGATTGTTGAGCCTATTATGGATTGGTATTCCGTACTATTGGTATCCAGAAATTTCGAATTAATATTTTTGATAAGATCTGTGATTTCGGTTAACTTATTGCCTATTTCCGCGGATAGAGCAGAAGACCTTACTAATATTGGTAAATCTATCAATAGTGATTCCAGTCTAGCGGTTGATTCCTGATCAATCTCTTTGAGTTTTTCCTTAATTGAAGGAAGTATTACTGAATGCGTTATATACGCATGTTCAAATGCTCGAATGTTATCTCCTTTTGACAGACTTGCTTGAACCAAGTTCATCTGCTCTAAAATTCTGTGGGTGTTAAGGGTTATCAAAATTGATTCATTATTACTAAGCTGTCCATACATGTGATTAAGAATCAAACTTGGAATAAGCAAAAGCATCGATACTGATAGCAGAGTTTTTTTTCTATTAGAAATAAAGAAGAATTTCATTTATTCTACCTCATATTAACGGATTTGGAACAATAACTCAGTGTCATAAAACAATTAGGCTTACCTAAGTGGACTAATTCTATATAAATCTTGATAATGCAAAACCAAAATCTAGTGGGATCTAAAAGCCAGAATCACAAATCCATATGGAATTTAAGAGCTTGTTATATGTTAAGGTTATTTTTTTGTCTATTTTTTTTCAAATCTTCTATCTTGTCAATTATGAATATTTTTGATCTCTGAATTAGTGTTTTTATTGTGTGAACACCGGGAATGGAGAAATGTCTTGCTATAATAACTGGACATTTTAATTCATATAACATGTTTAGAAAATGAGGATCAGTAAAGAAACTAAATTTGGAAATACTGGCGCCGGTTATCAGAACGTCAGGTTGAAAATTTCCCAACGAGGTCAGAATTTTATCTGCTGCTTGGTTACTATACTTAAGATCAGTTTCTGAAAGTGAGATCTCGTTGAATTCAATTCCAACTTGCTCAAGATATTCCTTTTGTTTTAATATGTCAGTTATTCTTACAATTTTTTCCTGTTCATCTTCATTCTTAGTATTAATATACAAAACGTTGATTTTGAATTGGCCTGAGCGTTCCAGCCAACTGGTCGCTTTCAATACAACATCCGAATGATCCCCTCCGTCGTATAATACGATCAAATTTTTCTGAGCAACACGTCCTCTAGATTTGCGGCTTGGTTCGAACGTAAATTCTTCATTTCCTTCAGACAAAATGGTAAGTACATCGCATGTCAATAAAGTTTGAATTTTTTTACTGTTTCTAAAAGCTTCAAAATCTGTTATCAATAAATCTATTTTTTGCTCCTCGACTGTGGCCAGTATAGCTTCGTTTGCATCATGAGAGATTCTTACTAGATAGTGATTTGGTATGTTCTCCTTATCAAGGAATTTATCGAGTGGTTCAAATGATTTTCTCGCAGTTTCAGCATATCCTGTTCCTGCAGATAGAGGCGTCTGTTTTGGTACGGTAATTACACGCAAGATATTGATCTCCCCGATATTTTCCTTTGCAACTCTTATTGCGTATTTCAATAATCTATCTGGATCTTCAGGCGTATATGGAATAAGAATTCTATAATCTTTCCTTTCAAGATCACCTTCACTGGTAACAATTGGTGCATAATGTTCTATTTCTTTTCGGAACGTATACATTCGATAAACAAAGAATCCAATTACGACCCAAACTATCGTTATCACCCAGCTCAATGGTTGCGTAAACAGTAAATAAACAGCCAGTCCAAGTTTTAGAAAGATACCAACTATAGGTATTACGGGAAAGAAAGGTGTCTTAAAACCATAGTCTAATTTGTCACCATAAATCCTGCGGATAGTTATTACAGCCAAATTAACTTGAGTAAATAGTAATAGAAAGATAACACCCGCTGCAATAGCAATCTGTGCAAGAGGAAGCCCATAAGCCATAATAGCCATAATGATACCAGAAATTAGTATAGCGTTATAAGGCGTCTTGTTCTTTCTGTGAATAGCACTTAGTTGATTTGGCATATTGTAATTCCTGCCCATGGCAAAAGCTACCCTGGCTGATGAAAATGTGGTTGCATTTAACGCAGCTAGAGTAGATATTAGGCCACCACCCAATACGATAAACGCTCCATAAGGAAGCATTAATTCAGCGGCCTTCATTACTCCAAGCTCACCTCCCTCACCAATGTATTTCCATGATTCAATACCGACTGGAAATATTGCCCCTATGGACACAAACGCAATTAAACAATACAAAATAACCACTGCACCCAGCGATATGAAAATGGCTCGAGGGATGTTCCTTTTTGGATTCTTTGCTTCTTCTCCTGTTTGAACAATAACTTCATAGCCTTCGAACGCTATGAAAGTTAAACCCATTGCAGCAACTATCCCCGCAATTCCCATTGGTACAAAATCTGAAAAATTCATCTCCCAGTCAGGACTTCCATTCATGATCCACAAGCCGGCTGTGATTAGAATGAAAATTAATCCTAACTGAATTATGGTAACGATGACGCCAGTCTTGCCCGTTTCGGATGTGCCCTTGAAATTGATATAGGTGAAGGCAGCAATCGACAAGACTGCTATCAGCTTGTCTAATGGTATAAAGTTCAAAAGTAAAAGATCATGTGATACATTTGCCATGTCTAATAAGCCGGTGAGAAATGAGGCAAAACTTACTGCATATAATGACCCTGCAATGATGTGAGCTAACCATGCCATCCATCCACTGATAAAGGCATTGGGTCGAGGCAAGCCTTCCCTAACCCATAAATATCCACCGCCTGCTTCGGGCATCGCAGATCCAAGTTCTGCATATGCCATTGCAGTAAATAATGTGATTATCCCATTGACAATAAACACAATTATAACGGCACTACCAGCAAGCCCAATCGCAGGTCCAGTTAAGACAAATATCGAACCTCCTATCATTGCAGCTATTCCAACCATGAGTATATCCAAGAGCCCCAGTGACCTAACTAACTGGTTATGGGACGTCGGGCCAGTGTTTAAACGCGGTTCTTCATCAGCATCGGACAATTGCTTGCTATCGATTCGATTCTAATGATAAATTAATGTTTTTAATATTACCCCTATTATCGATAAAACTATTTCCTGTTTAAGAAGGGAGAACAAATAGTAATAGTTCAAAATACTCATGCAATTTTGGCAACTAAATATATATGAAAAATAAACAATATAATGATAATGCATCAAGTTGCACTAATTACAGGTTGTTCCAGTGGAATTGGCCACGAGACTGCATTAATGCTCGCCAGAAATGGCTATCATACTTTTGCAACTATGCGAGATGCAAAAAAGGCAAATTCCCTTCTAAAGATAGGTGTAGAAGAAGAACTTCCACTAAAAGTCCTAGAGCTTGATGTAAATGACAAGATATCTATAGAAAAGGCAGTTAATCAAGTCAAAAATGAAACAAAGAGAATTGACATCTTGATAAATAACGCAGGATATGGTTTGCTGGGTTTCTTTGAGGATCTTAGTATGGACGAGATAAGAAATCAATTTGAAACTAATTTTTTTAGTGTTCTAAATATGACTAAGAAGGTCATTCCAATAATGCGATCACAGAAAAGTGGCACAATTATCAACATAAGCTCAGGTGCGGGGCAGGTAGGATTCCCTGGCATTTCAGCTTATGTAAGCTCAAAATTTGCTGTTGAAGGGTTTAGTGAATCGTTAACTTACGAGCTTTCTTCTTTTGGAATAAAAGTAATAATTATTGAGCCAGGAGTGATAAAGACAAATTTCTTTGATAATTGTATCATATCAGAACAATCGACTAATGACGGGTCACCGTACTCCCGCTCCTTGGAAAAACTTCAGAAAGATATAGATACTATGCAGGAACATGCTACGTCTCCAACAGAGGTTGCAAAAATGATACTGCAGGCTCTGAGAACTGACGAACCAAAGCAAAGATACATTGTTGGAAATGATGTTGCAATGATATTGGAAGCAAAAAAGAATCTATCAGATGTTGAGTTCAAAAAGATGATGATGCAAAATATCATCTAGCTAGGAATTCTATTTCTCTAAAGAGTAACATTTCTTACACAGGAATTCACACGAAGTATGCTTCTTTCTATTTTTCCACATTCTTGCAAGTTTTCATTGGGGCCAAGCTCTCATATTTTTATAGTATAGATATTATACTAATGGAAGGGCGTAAAGAATCTGTCCAATTCAATTGAATTAATTGTAAGAAGAATCAAAAATGGCTCTGTAATAGATCATATAGAATCAGGTAAGGCATTTTTAGTTCTAAGAGCTCTAAATATCACAGGTAAGGAGGGCAATGTTATAACAGTTGCTCTAAATGTTCCAAGTAACAAATTTGATAAAAAAGATATCATCAAGGTAGAAAATAGATATTTGGAAACTGATGAAACAAACAAATTGTCATTAATAGCGCCACATGCCACAATAAACATCATTAAGGATTATAAACTCGCAGAAAAAAGAAAGATCCAACTTCCCGATTTTATTACAGGAATTTTCAAGTGTCCTAATTTAAGGTGTGTAACCATCGGCGAGAATATAAAATCAGTCATTGAAGTCATTGATAAGGAAAAGATTGTACTCAAATGCAAATATTGTGGGAGAATATTAAGTATCGATGAATTAATATTCTAGATGAATACCAGGCACATAGTATTATTAATCTTCATGATTTCTATGTATGTGAAATTTAATCAAATCTTTATTTGATTCTCGACATGTAGTACAGTATTCATCGTTACTGGTCTTTGATATAGCGAAATGAAACCCAATTAGTGGTGAAAAAACTCCCATAGTAATTAAAGCAAGTGTATATTCTGAATTATGGAGAAGATATAATGTTACTCCAATACATGTCATTATCTCTAACCAGGTGCATGTACATAATTGAAGAGCAATTTCTTTTGCTCGCATCTAGTGCAGTTATAGGTAAATAGTAATTTGAATATAACTGAAATTCAATGATTGATAAGTGTAAATGAAGATTAGATTATAATATAATGTGAATGATTTTTATAGGATTTATAACTACCCCCACGTTAGGTTGGATTCAAATCCTGAAAAAAACGACGCCAAAATTTCTATGTTAAAAATTTTTCTGAACGGAACGTTACTCGCTGTCATGATTGCAGTCCCTGCTATAATCAGTACTGCCTTATTTCATTATGTTATCAAGACAAATTTGATAATAACAATAACTGCTGGAATACTAACTCTGTTTGTTGCCATGGGATTTGCATATAAAGTCTCCAAAAAACTAGCATTATAATTTAGTGAGGTAGTTTTACGGTCGACTAAGACTGGCTAAATTCCAGTATTCAATTCAAATGCCATAACACATATTCCAAAAATGTCTCTGCATGAACAGATGAAATTAATCTCCTCAATTATCGTGGAGTAGAACTTGTAGTTCGATGATTTTTTTATATTTTTTTGTTTGTTCTGTCATTATAAAATTCATATTGTAACGCGTTTCCAATTGAAATCTACAAGGAAAAAGATCGTTCTTCATAATTTTTATTGACTCAATATATAAATCAGGCATATAAAGACAATTTTTTGTCAATTGTCAAAAACAAGTGTAAAAATTCAATTTCCTTGTCAGAAAACAGATAATGTAACACCGGATGTTATGATAAAAATGGCAAGTACAAGCGTCATCCTTGCGTTATTATTTACTGTTCCTGCTTTAGGAATATTCTTGGGAATTTATTGGCACACAGATAATTTACTGATGGGCATAATAATAGGGTTTGCAGTTCATTTTATTACACTTGGATTTTCTCATCCAATATCACAATCTATATCATCTTTTTTTGAGAATTAAATTTTACAAACATTAAAAAATTTTTGTTTAAATCTCTGCAATTACGCTAAAATATAGCATTAACCGATCCCGTTAAAAGTTGAATCCCCCAACAGACCTGTTTGCTACTTCAGAACATTTATCCGCAATTTCAATAACGGCTAACTCGTATTTCTTACCCACCTCGATGGATTCCATCGTAGGACTACCTTTGTTAAAACTGTTGTGAGGTCGCCACGATACTCCTTCTCTACCATGTCATGACGGTTGTCCGTACTGTAGCACATTAAAAATGCAATATTTTTTAAAAACTTCTAGAATAAGAAATTAGGTCTGCCAAAATTTATTTATTAAATCCGTTTTCAGACCTTTTCAGTTAGCTGGAATTAGAGCTTCTTAACAAGGTAGTTCTTACAACAAACATCTGAACAGAAGAACAAAAGTCCAATAGTCGCACTTAGATATCGAACGCCTTCGATTAGTTCATCAAATTCTTTCGAACAAGAATTGCAAGGTCTGTACATATTACGAAAATAGGCACACGCCCGTATAAAGCTATGCTGATATACGCCGATACACACTTCAGTTATCACCAGCTAAATCTCTTCAAAGTGATTTTATTTGGGTTCGGTGAGATCTCAATTTTATCCCAGCTCTCATGCGTCTTTAGTAAATCAATTTTACATATTTAGACCAAAAAGGATTGAATAGGATTTTGTGACGCTATTCATTACGTGATTGATGTGGATGGATTTTAAAATTTAGTTGTTGAAACTAAGAGTGACAATATTAATGTAATTTTGCTTATTTCTCTGATAAATTTGAACTAATTACTTACCTTTCGGAAACGGATGAATAATCCTATTTTTTCAAAATCATATTTCCTTATATTTAGCTTAGTGAGGCACGATTTTACAGTCGCAATCCTCTTGAGAACCGTTACAGCTTTTACAATTTTTTGTTTCAGAGTCTATAGGACCCCAACAGTGGGAACATCCAGTATTTAGCTCATCATCTGCCATTAACTATTATTTGAAGGGATTCTATTTAACCTTTTACTCAATCGCTATTGGTATTAAACCGATAGAAACAAATCTAAATTTCATGGAGCATATGCGATACTATTATTAGTAACGTAACGAGAAATGTTTATTGTTTAATTAGAATCCTTTAAGATTGAATTTACTGCCAATTTTTATCAAAGCATGATTTAATTAACCTCATTAGTCTTTCATTGATAAAATCCGCCGTTATTTGTTCCTTTTCATAGTATTCTGGTCTTAAAGCTTGTCTGACTTCACCTTTTGTAATCAACCGGTCTTCTTGAATGGATATTTTTTCGCCGGATAATGAAAATTTAATACTTGGGTATCTAGATTCATGTGTCAATTTGAAATGTAAACTGAATTGAATACTTGGATCTTTTTCGCCTACTATTTCGGATTGAATACTCACGCTAGAGTTCACATTCTTGCTTTTTAGATAACTCGCAAATTTTCTCATCACAGGTTCAATAACATCCATCGACAGTTTATTGAATTTTTTTTTTAAATCTTCATTCTCTCTTAATGAATCAATGTTCTTCGCTTTGGCATTCTTGAATAGGTTCTGAAAATTTTCAATTAAAGGCCCCAATTCTTTTTCAAGGTCTTTCACAAAATATAATGGAATTTAATTCAAATTAAACTTAGCCTAGATACTAGCACTTAAATGTAATTTGCCAAGAAATGAAAATCGAAGAGTGCATTCGAACCTGTAACTAAAATTGAGATTTCATACCTAAATTTGGTTTACAAATCTGTTCAACTCTTTTCTATAATGTTTGTCATGCTTAATTGACTGGCGGCCTCTAGGCAAATTTAATTGGCTTGATTTGAATTATCCTCGATTACATTACACAGTTATCACGATATTTCTCAATATTGTCCTCTACTGGAGGGTAATTGACCACAAGTTCTCTGATTCCAACACAAAACCTTAAAATCTTTCTACGTTTGATGCAAAGGCTCAATATTTTTTACTGTCTACTGATTGGCCGTGAATCCCCAATTATGTTCCCATCAGTTTGTTAAGTTTTGCCGATTGTTACAAAGTGTTATTAGAAGGTGAATCTCATATAATAGATGTTAAAGACTGAAAATCACGGAGTGGTAGAAAGATGAACATTTCTGTCTCATTCGATTAAAATAGTATCAATAGTAGACGACGAACCTGATATAGCACAGCTTTTCTGCGATGCTTTACGAAGACTTGAAGGTTGTCGAGTATTCAAGTTCACGGACCCTGCTTTAGCATTAGAACATATCAAGTTAAACGTGAAGGATTATACTCTTGTAATCTCTGACCTTCGAATGCCGGTCATTAACGGTATGCAATTGTTAAAAACAGTTAAGGATCTTAATCCTTCCACTAGAACAATTTTGACTACTGCATTCGCAACTTACGATGATGTATTTCAGGAATATAGTAAAAAGAAAATCATAAATGCATTTCTTCAGAAGCCCGTGAGAATACATGACCTGATTAGTGAAGCTCGCACGCAGTTGGATTTCCCTTTAACGCAAGAAATATTGGTTCCCAAGACGGAAAGTAGATAGTGGCCTTGCCGTATCAGAACACTGAGTATAATGGTTGATGATAAACACGTTACTTTTTCAAGAGGCCGATAGGAAACATCCTATATTCTGACACCTTCCGAATACCAATTACCATGAGGCTCCTCCTGAAAAACTACTATCACCTCCTTCTTGTCAACTTTCAAGATCTGGCAGGAGGTTTCAGTTATTGCTTCTGCCAACCTATCCTTCTCTTTTTGGCTCCTTCCACTGAATAGTGACACAGTGATAATGGGCATATTATTAGTATGTAAAACAAACCTAATAGACCTTTGTTCCAGTTATGGGCTCTGTTTCTAACGATTGATAAAATCGGGTTTGATTTTTTTATTGGATAATTTCCTTAATTCTGAGTATATTGCGTTGTACTTTAATTATTATCAAGTTTAAAATAGAGTGATTTGATTTTGATTAATAAGATTTACCGTGAACTTGGATTTTCTGATAATTTTAGATTTGTTGATTCTACCTGTTAGAATCATCTAAAATTTTAATCCGTTTTTCTTATAAAATAACTAACGGCCCACTGTCCCCAAGGGATTATTGTAGTTTTATTATTTCATCCCATGTTCCAGTTGCTGAAAGCATATAGTATTTGCTTTGATCTGCAGACTCTAAGTGTATGATATCACCCGGAGTAATTTGAATCTGAAATAATCTATTCAGGAATTGTAGGAAACTTGGCCCTGCTACTATGCTCTTTGCTTGCTTTTTAAAGGGACTGTTATAGTACTCTTTGAGGGTATCCGTTAGTCCTAAACTACTGAGTTTTTCAACTAATTCAGACAAATCAATAAATTGTGAATTCCTCTTGTAGACCATAAGAATTGCCATTGTAAAATCACTCATTAACTATTCACTGCGAAGTATATATAACCACTTCGCTCACATCCGATACAATTCTTGATGTCAAGTGAGTATTAGTTAGATTCCATATACAAGTTGTTCGGTCATGACAGTACCAAGACTTATTAACGAATTAGCGATAAGATAATTATTGTATAACTCCTGTTCGATATGTGGAAATGAATTTAACAATTTTGTAAGCGGTGTTGTTTATCTAAGTACAGTTAAGGGAAAACTAGAATTCTGTTCAGATAAATGCTGCAGAGATTACCTAAAGAAAAATCTGTAAGTCTACGCCTGTTTACATTTAATGCTGCTTTTTATCGTGATGAATCTGAAGCATAATAGAACGACCGGGATTATCAACATATTCGAGAATAAAGAGCATTAATAGTTGTAGACATAAATAGACTTGTGAATAAATCCGCAAAATGTATAGAACAACAGCATGATATGTGTGATGGAAATATAATAGAAGTAATCAATAACTCAAACGTAACTAGGATATGTGAATGCCAATGTCATGACTATATGTATAAACTAGTCAGCAGAATGCAGGCTGCAAATAATCAATAATTTTAAATTAAGTGCCGCATTACAACCAGCGTGGTAGATCTTGTTTACGGTCGTGGAATAACCGACATAGTTCGAGAGATACCACTTTACATTAGCATTTTCAAGAAATTTATCGGTATCAAGTTTCTTCATTCAAAACCAGCACTATATGGGTCAGCTGACATAATCAATATTTGCAACCTTCATTGCTCACATTGCTACTGGTGGCTAAACAGGAAGGAGGATAATCCAGATTTAACCGTAGAGGACTGGAGAGCAATAATAAGAAAAACATTCAAGAAGCAAAATCTTTTTGTTGTGACATTGGTTGGAGGAGAACCAACTATGAGGCCAGAAATCATAGATGTATTCTGTGAAGAGATGCCGAGAAGAATATGTGTGGTTACGAATGGCTATTTTCCTCTGAAAAGGATTAAAAATCTTTACTTTTATTGGGTATCTCTAGATGGAACTGAAAATGCTCACGATACTATAAGAGGAAAAGGTTCCTATGTTAAAACTAAAAGTAACATTCTAGAGTATATTAAAGGTCCTCCTCGAAATGGCAAACCTGCTTGGAAAGACATTTGAATCTCTATGACTATCAACAAGTTAAATTATTCTACGGCTGTTGATTTGACTGAAGAATGGGTCGGAAAAGTCAACAAAATAGGATTTCAGTTTCATACACCATTTATGAAGGGAGACCCTTTGTGGTTAGAGTTCGGAAAAATACGTAATAATCTGGTAGATCGACTCATAGAACTTAGAAGAAAATATCCAGATTTTGTAATTAACAGTGAGAAACAACTTTCTTTGATGAAGGGAAATTGGGGAGGTAATGGAACGACTCCTGTTCAATGTCCCACATGGGCTATACTTTCTTTAGACCACATGGGAAGGATTAAGCAACCCTGTTGCATCGGTAGCGCTGATGCTAAGTCATTAAAGCCAATATGTGAAGATTGTGGTCTTGGCTGCTATTCAGTATTAGTTGCAAATGGCATTGCGGCGACATAACACACGCAACAACATATTTACTGTTTTTAGTAGCAAGCCTAATAACTTAACTGTTTGTAAATTTTCTGGGCGCAAAGATATGAAAGATTATTTATAGGTGGATGATTGAAGATCCTAATTTATACAGGGAATTTATGCTTGCATTCTTTTTTACTTGGTTATGTTTAGTTCGTCGGATAAACAAGTTTAATCAAGTTATGACAGGCGACGGACGTCAGAATGCCTATTATTAATAAGCCTCCAAACTCAATTCATCATGTGGGTAAGGGAAGTAGGGTCTTGATGATGTCCAGAAATATCTTAGGGATTTAGCAAGTGTTTCGGATTCTAGTATGTTCAATGACTGGGCGAATCGTGTTGCAACAGTTGCAAAAGAAATATGTAATGACATCAATCTATTCCATAAGCTCAGAAGGAGTTACCTTTTCCTAATTTTGATAGACGATAAGTTTTGTAAGCATTATTGTCAAGTTTCGACAGTTTTTACTGTACCTCGCCGTTGGAACCACGACGGTCCTATTCAGTGATGATAAAGCAGAACAGATTTTACAGCCCATAATTCATCATCTTATATTTTTAGTAACGGGAGAATGCGCTCTGCTTGTAATATAATTCTACTAATCGACCTCGGATATAATTTACTCCTAGTTTAATATTTAACACAAAGTAGCTTAAAAGTGAAAAGCCGATGTTACTCGAAATGAGAACGTTGGTAAATGAACTTTCCGGTCGCTTTTCACGAACCTATTATTGCAGTCTCGACCAATCCATGGCATTTTCAAAAAGACACTTTCCACGTTCAAAATCAAAGTAGCTTTTCAAAGTGGCTTTAAAGTTCAATTGCATTCCTATGTTAAACCAAACCATCAGTTACAGAATATGTTCTGCTTTCCCTACACCATTGCAAATCTTTGTTCTGAAAATCCCACTTAAATGACTTTATTCAATTTTGCAGAAGACGGTCAGCTTTCTACGATGATGTTTTTGCACATAAAAGAAAGCTCTGGATTTACAGGCAAGATTAAAATTGATGCAGGATTATTAATTCATTGATAAGGATGTGTCATAGCCATTGAGCAAGGTAAGCATGCCAGGTAAAATATTTGGAACTGTAATGTCTCATGGAGTAAAGGGAAGGATGTTGACAAAGAATGAACTCCAAATGCTGACAGAGGCAAGAGACATGGATGAACTGGTAACGAGAATGAAAAATACCGTTTATCTTGATGCATTAGCCAAACTTACTAAACCCTATAGTGCGGATAAGATTGAAAATGCATTAAAAGAATATTTGGTCAATACACATGCAAAAATGGTTAACGTTTCAGGGGGAGCTAGAATACTTAGCGCATATTTTGTAAAACACATCACTTGGAATTTGAAGATGATATTGAAAGGTAAAGCGCTTGGAAAATCTTATGACGAATTATTACCCAAAATAAACTTGCGGGCAGAAGAATTAGTAGGTCGACGTGATCTCGTAGTTAAGGCATTGGTTTCAAAGACTTTGGATGAGGCCGTTTCTTCACTCTCTGGTAGCGAATTTGCAGAAGATGTTACTAAGGCTGCCGCCATATTCAAGGACAAGGGAGATGTTAGAATTTTCGATGTATATCTTGATCATGTTTTCTATAATGATTTAGGCAGGGCAATGAATACAGAATCACAATCGCTGGAGGCAAAGAACATTGTATCTGTTGATATTGACTCTTACAATGTACTAGCCGTACTAAGAGGAAAATTCTGGAATCTACCCTCTGATGAGATAAATAATCTAATTGTGGCCACAACCTCCAAAGTAACTAAGGAGACAATACAAAAGATGATAAACACTGAAAAAATATCAGAAGCGATTGGCGAGCTTTCCAACACGGTATATAAGGACATTGTTCCACAAAATCAAACAAGCGATATTGACTCGATATTACAAATCGAAAAGGGTTTTGCAGAAATTGGATTTAAGAGGGCCCAATCAGCATTTAGAACAATGTTTAGCGTGGGTATCGTTCTTGCTGCTTTAAAACTCATCATGGTTGAAGTCAGAAATTTGTCAGCAATAGCATCTGGTGTAGAACAGAAGATTCCAGCAGAAACGATAGTTTCCAAATTGGTTAATATCACATAGAGTTCATTATGGTCTAATAAAGGACCAAAAATTAGGGAGGTAAATTGTTCTCTTATTTAGATCGTTTTCCAGACCAAATAAGATTTGAATACAACATATCCGGAATTAGTTTTTTAAATCCGACTCCTTCTCCCCTGTACCATTTTGGGAACCATTCATAAAGATGCAATCTGATTGTTTGAATGTACACAATTAATCCTTCAATAAGCATGATGCCTATATTACCTCCGATCAAAACAGCCAATCCTCCTCCACTCTCATATGACTGGTTAACTGTTACCAACAAAGCTGCGTGTACCAGAAGCATAATTCCAATTCTTGTATAACTAATCACATTAGACAGTACTTCAATTATTCTTACCAGTATTACCTCTATAACAATTCCCATCAATCCACCACCTTCATCATGGCCATGTTTCGCAGCGTGTTCTTGTTCTTTTTTGCCGCCCAGTATCATAACACCTACTGTTGCAAATATTATTGGAGGTGCAGCCTTTGCAACCAAGTCCACCGTTACCCAATCTCCAAATAGGAATGTCAACCATGGTACTGGCTCATTATGAATAACTCCTGTTACTCCAAACATGCCTATGATATCATATCCTGATCCAATAGCGGCTAGTATCACTGCAACAACTGCAAGAAATTGAACTATTGAAGGGATATCATGTGTTAGGATAAGGAGTTTATTTTTTTCCAAGATATCATGTCTAAGTTTTAGCAACATTGCCATTAACAAGTGTACTATGCCTATGGCTACTGAAACCTTCAGTATTTTTATGACCTGGTCAAATGTTAATTCAGAAACATTCAGAGCACCAACAAGGGGACCCAGTGGTTCAAAAAGCGGCGCCAATATTGCCATCTTATCTATATGAAAACCGAACATCTCACCTGTACCCAAACCAGCTATGCTGGCTCCAGCACCACTTGCCGCCAATAAAGTTGCCCATGTCTTTAGATTTCCAACTCCTCTATATCGGAGATACATTCCCAAACCAAAAAGTAACAGCCCATGTCCCAAGTCTCCGAACATAACACCATAGAAAACAGGCCATACGTAAGCAATAATTGGAGTTGGGTCCACTTCCCCATGGTTAGGAAGACCCTGTGTTTCGGTTATTACTTCAAAAGTCTTTGCATATCTATTGTTTACAAGTAGAGTCGGAAGCTGATTAGGAGAATCCTTATCAACTTTAACTGGTTCTGTGAGAGAGATATATCTATCCGTAAGTTCTTTGAACTTTTTTTCCATACTAAATGGAATATATCCTTGAATTACCGCAAAATTCTTTGTACCAGCTGGTTTGCGTGTTATCTCCAATATGTCCTTGGCCGTCTTAGATGATTCGTATAAGGAAAGCAATTTGGGAAGAATTCCAACTTTTAATTTTTCAATTTTCTTTGTAACTTCTGCTTGTTTCTTTTCAAGTTCTTTAGTTGTTTTTTGGGCCATCTCATAGGCAGAGCCTGGATTTTGAGGCAAGTCTGATGGAATCTGGATAGGATGAACATTGAAACTTCTAAGCACTTTTACAATTTTTTCTGAATCTTCTTGTGAGCCTATGACTGTAATAGACGATTTATCATCATTTAGTTTGACAGGATGAACAATAATGTCACCCAAACTATTTTGAATTTCATGAAGATCCTTTGTGTTAATAATAAAAACTTCTGCAAAAAATGTCTTCAGATTACGCAATCCGGATAAATCCATTTTAAGTTTTGAAGCGCTCCCTATAGCGTCGAGGGCAGTACGATATTCCTCTAGATCTTTTTCTACTTGCTGTTGAGTCTTCAGTAAAGAAAGAGGTTCTTCCAATAGAGCTTTGCTCTTATTTTCTAATCCGACAATCAAATTTTGAATATCTTCTATCCTGTAATCAGTTTTTTGCTGGGGCGCACCCTTAAAGAGAGTCGCCATCACGCCAGTTTCAAGCGAAACCCCCAAAGATCTGATGACCTCATCAATTTCTTGGAATAATTTCTGAGCATTTAATAAAAGATCATCAAAATACGAATTACTATGTTCAGAGGGGTTCTGTAATGTATGAAACCATTCCAATTCCGCCAATTTGCTTACTGCGTCATGAGTTTCAACCCTTGGCAGAATCAAAGTTGTCTTTAAGAGCTTGGCCTGTCCCATAGTATTGAGTTGTTTGATTATTAATTCTCCTTAAAATCTTTCCCTTTTAATTACCCAAAAATCCTACAACCAAATGCCCTCTATGTATCTTCAATATTGCCTTCTGAATATCTTAGAATCTATTCTTTAATGATAGAAATAATTTCATGGATGAAAAATTGAATGCTATCTGGAAGATACTAAATTCTTAGGGAAAAAAGGAGTCCGTTGGGAGAGGAAAGTTCCTCATTGACCCAAGATAATGAACATCATTACGATACCATAGATTGCAATTGATTCTACCATACCTACGAATATGAAGACTCTTGATTGCATCTTTGGATTATCGCTGATTGCAGCCAAACCTGCAGCACCTACGAATCCTAAACCTATTCCTGATCCAGCTGCCGCGAGACCAAAGGCCATACCTGCACCAATAAGTTTGGATGAACCTGCATCGGAGGCAGCTTCTGATTCCGCTTGTGCATAGACGGAGTTGTTATACAAGAATAGTATGCTAGAGGTAATTGCAACGGTCAGAAGAATAATACCAATTTGTTCTCTGTTAGCACTCATCATACAGTGGTTCCAAAATTGAAGGCCATATTTAATTATAACTAAAAGTTTAGAAATTCACAAGATTCTAAGTAGATTTAATAAAAACCCATAATAGAAATTGGCAATTTCTAAACTGAAACTTCTGAATTTCTAACAACCTACTACAAGAAATTTCTGATTCGAATTATTCTAATTCAATTAACATCATTAATAGAGATTTTTTGCACAAAAGGCAGAAAAATACCCATTAAAACTTAAACATTGGACATAGCTTTTTTCTTGCAGGAGGAGATGTCGTTTTTTACATTCTCAACCATAGAATCATGTTCTGACTGCAAATTTTGCTTTGATTTTCTAAAGTGTTCTGCGATAATATCGTTATCCATTTCGCTTGTCGCCATAAGATGCATTATTATGTCTGCTCTATATTCTTTTTCTTGTCAAGAACTACTTTTACTTTTTTGAGTCTTACAAATTCTTCCCTTTCGCGTTCCTCTAATGTTCCCTTAATAAAGGATATAGCATGCTGATACTGTGGAATTATAACATATTCAAGCGCATTGATTAGTTTTTGTGTTTTTTCAAGCTCTTTGGCTAGACTGAATATAGCATTTTCATACTCGGCTGCTTTGCATATTTGTGGAAGCATATTCTTAATTAGCTTGGAAGCCTTGTCAACATACCCATTTGTTTCCGAAAATCCATAAGAAAGTTCTTGTCCGGATTCTTTGGTCTTGATCTGTAAGGTAGGTATCTTGACATCAACAATTCTTCTAACATCCACATTCACTTCCATTATACCCGGCGTTGAATCTGATATCGATTCTAGTGTTGACGTTCCAAGAGACATGTATGAATCGTAAACTGCAGAATAAATATCAGATAGAGGAGACCAGATATCGCCTCTTGTCTTGTTGGCCTCTTCAATCATTTCATCAATTTTTTTGAGGAGTACTTCTCTTTTATCATCAAGAATCTTGTGGACCATTGTACTAACCTGTAATGATCGCCTGATCTTGATTAGTTCAATTTTTGTTGCAGTTACATTTTTGCCAAAAGACATTTTCGATGAACTTGTAGTTACTTGTTTCCTTTATAGTACTGCTGAATGTGTTTGTCTTTTATTTTGGTCAATTCACCTTCTGGTAAAGTTGCTAGTATATCCCATGCTCTGCTTAGTGTTTCGTCCAAATTTCTATTTTCGTCAGGACTTTGTTTCAAAAAGTGAGTTTCAAAACTATCACCTGCATCAAGATACTTCAAATCAACACCGGTTAAACCTGCCTTACCTACAATTTCTGCCAGTGCCCGGACTTCCTGTGCCCTTGAATATGCATCATACAGCTGGTTACCAACTTCCATGTGATCAGATCTCGTTTTACCTTCACCCACACCATCTTTCATCAATCTAGAAAGAGACATCATTACATTGACTGGCGGATATATTCCCTTCCTAAATAGATCTCTTCCCAGGACTACCTGTCCTTCAGTGATATAGCCAGTTAAGTCAGGTATTGGATGCGTGATATCATCTGCAGGCATCGAAAGAATTGGCATTTGAGTAACACTGCCATTTTTTCCCTTAATTCTTCCGGCCCTTTCATAATTATTCGCCAAGTCGGTATAAAGATACCCAGGATATCCTTTTCTGCCTGGAACTTCTTCTCTTGCTGCGCTAATCTCCCTAAGAGCTTCTGCATAATTAGTCATGTCAGTTAATATCGCAAGTACATGCATTCCAAGATCAAATGCTAGATACTCGGCCACGGTTAGAGCAACTCTAGGAGTAATTATTCTTTCAATAGCAGGATCATCTGCAAGGTTTACAAAGAGTACACTTCGTTTCAAAGCACCCGATTCCTCTAAGCTCCTCTTAAAATACTGAGCTTCAGAATACTGTACACCAATAGCTGCAAAGACCACAGCAAAGTCTTCGTTTGTTCCTACGACAGTAGCCTGACGGGCAATCTGAGCTGCTAAGATGTTGTGGGACATTCCAGAGCCTGAAAAGATGGGCAATTTTTGACCCCTGACCAACGTCAACATTCCGTCAATTACAGATACTCCGGTTTGAATGAATGATGTAGGATATTCTCTGCTCTGAGGGTTCATTGGTTCTCCATTGACATCAAGGAACTTGTCCGCAACTGGATCTGGTAAACCATCATTTGGTCTTCCCAGACCATCAAATACACGTCCCAGTAATTCTTGAGATACAGGCATCACCATTGTTTTTCCAAGGAACTTAACTCTAGTTCCGGTAATGGCCAATCCTGTTGTCCCTTCGAAAACCTGAACTACCGCTTTTCCATTTCCTACTTCAAGAACTTTTCCTAATCGTCTTTCACCATCGTTTGTTTCAATTTCTACGAGTTCGTCGAACGAAGCTTTTGTAACGCCATCTATAATCATAAGCGGTCCTTTTATTTCCGCTATTTTCGTATATTCGATTCCCGTTGTCTTAGACAGAGACCTTTACCTCCTCGATGTTACCTTTAAATGAATCATATAGCTGCTTTTCTATTTTTTCCAATTTTGAAATCTCCTCATCTGTAACTTCAAATTTTGCTTTTAGCAATGTTGTGATTATTGGTAATGCTCTGATATCTGCTAAGGATTTTCCTTCCTTAAGAGCCTTTTGTGCTTCTTTATAGAACATTACCATAAGTCGAACTAATTTTAGTTGTTTAGCTGGACCGCAATAGGTATCAACTTTATCAAAAGAGTTTTGTTGCAAGATTCCTATCTTTATCATTCTAGCAACTTCTAAGACTAGTTTCTCCTCATCAGGAAGTGCCTCGGGTCCTAATAACCTGACAATTTCTTTTAATGTATCTTCACGCTGCAAGATATGATATGATTCTGCTCTCAAGTCATACCAGTCAGGGCTTACATTTTCTTTCCACCATTTCGAAACATCTTCAAGGTAACCAGAATAAGACTGCATCCAGTTAATTGATGGATAGTGTCTTGAGTATGCTAATCTAGTATCCAGCGCCCAAAATGTCTTGATAAATCTGATTGTATGTGTTGTCACGGGTTCAGTAAAATCTGCACCTGAAGGAGATACGGCACCAACCAGTGTCACAGATCCAGAACGATCTGGTGAACCAAGTGCTCTTATTCTGCCTGCTCTTTCATAAAATTCAGCGAGTCTTGAAGCCAAATATGATGGGTATCCTTCTTCTGCAGGCATCTCTTCCAATCGGCCTGACATTTCTCTTAAAGCCTCGGCCCATCTACTTGTAGAGTCAGCAACAAGAACTACATCGTAACCCATATCTCTATAATACTCGGCCATAGTAACACCCGTATAGATTGACGCTTCCCTAGCCGCTACAGGCATGTTACTCGTATTAGCAACGAGAACTGTTCTTTCCATTAATGGCCTCTGAGATCTTGGATCAATTAAATGTGGAAATTCTACAAGGACCTCTGTCATTTCGTTGCCTCTTTCTCCACAGCCAATGTATACAACAACCTTAGAATCTGCCCATTTGGCTATTTGATGCAATGTAACAGTCTTTCCTGTCCCAAATCCACCAGGAATAGCACCGGTTCCACCTTTTGCAATGGGGAAATAAGTGTCAATAATTCTCTGCCCAGTAACTAGTGGTATAGTAGGATCGAATCTTTCAGAATATGGACGTGGCTTTCTAACAGGCCACTTGTGATACATTTTTAGTTCAATCTTGCCGCCGCTCTTACTATTAGCACGTCCAATGATATCCTCTAAATCATATTCTCCTTCTTTTGCAATTTCAGTAATAGTAGACTCGGGATAATTTGGAGGAACTAGAATTCTGTGAGTTAAAAGTGGAGTTTCTTCAACTGACCCAAGTATAGAGCCTCCTAGAATTGTATCATCTTTTTTCACTGAAGGAATGAACTTGTATTTCTTTTTCATATCGACCGGAGTGGTAGTGATACCTCTACCAATGAATGCTCCAGATTTTTCGGCGATCTCATCCAAGGGTCTCTGAATGCCATCATAGATTCTTCCAATAATACCTGGACCTAAAAGAACTGAAAGTGGCTGACCAGTTCCAGTTACAACTTCTCCAGGCTTAAGACCAGATGTAGATTCATAAACTTGGATAAAAGCTACGTCTCCTGTTAACCTAATAACCTCGCCAATTAATTTCGATTCACCGACTTCGACAGTCTCGTACATTTTTACTGATGACATCCCATCGGCTTTAACTGCAGGACCGCTAACCCAAACTATTCTACCTTTTGCTACCATCTACTTATTTTCGCCTCTAAGCAGTTGGACTATTTCTTTCCTTATTAAAGGTTTGAGACTTTCGATGTTAGAATCAAGTGTATTGTCCAAGCTCATTGTTCCATCAACAGAAGCTGCTCTTATCCCGCCAAGAATATTTACAACTTGATCAGATACGGTTATTCTTGATTTCTTATTGGATCCTTCCTGTGATACTAACTTCTTTACCAGGCTCAAGTCAGCCTTATTGCACTGTATCACAATTTCAGAACCTAACTTTTCAGAGCAATCTTGTATCATTCGAGCTAATAGTTTTTCATAATTTTTCTCGTTATTACTTTTTGCAAGTTTTTCTTTTGCCTTGTCAAAAATTTCATCAATAGCTGATTCGATTATAACTAGTTCTTTGTTTCTGGCATTCAAGGTGCTAGAACCTATTATTTGACGCTTTAGGTTCTCTGCCTGTTTTTTTGATGATTCAATAATATTGTCATATTCAACTTTAAGGCTGCTCTTTGAGGATTCTAAATTTTTTAGTGAATTTTGAAGTGCAGAGTCAATTTCTGAAATTAACGCGGATTCTTTTTGCGAGAGAACTTTATCAATTGTTCTCTCTAAAGAATTAGAACTCATTCATTGATTTTTCAGAACTACGTGATTTTAATCTTTTGATAAAAAATTTGTTTTAAAAAACAAAATTAGGATATGTCAACTGAATTTCTAACTTGGAATTTATGTATCCAACCAATCAGTGTTCTAATAATCAGAATTTGGAGACTGTGATCCTCTACAGACTTCGCAGCTAAACGCGCCGGCCTCAGAATACATTAGCATGTCTGACCATTCGCCGCACTCATCACAATATCCTGAAATGGGAGATGCAGGTCTTCCAATTTCTCCTCTGATCATAGCTGCCTTCTCAGATACCACATCTACTAATTCTGGAGTAACAGCAATTACATCAGAGCTCGAAATGATACCAGCTAATCGGTCTTTATAAACAACCCCTAATCTCTTAATATTGTGTTTACGTAATATGCGAGCCGCCTCAGTTATGCCCTCTCCAGCTTCCACTGTATGTATTGGTTGCATTACTTTTCCAGCTTCTACCGATGAAGGATCTGAACTCTTTGCTATCACCTTAGATACAATATCCCAGTCGGTAACTATGCCAACGGGTCTTTCTTTTTCTGTTATAATTACACTGCCTATGTTATGTTCTTTCATTTTCATCGCAATATCAACAACATTATCGCTTGGACCAGCAGTGATAACTGGACTATTCATTATATCTCTAACAAGAACTCGTGTCGTCATGTTTGCATCTGTATTTTCTACTAATTTCTTTGTCACAAGATAATTTACGCAGTTTGGTTTAATTATTTTTCTAATCACTTTTGTGTGACGCTGTCAGATAACAAAAAGATCTCTACGTTTAGCTAACTGATCTTGACATCATTCTCCGATTGGCCTCTTTCTATACGTTCTATCTTGGATTGTCCTGTTGGCAATACTCTAATAAAATCATCCAGTAGAACTTTTTTTAAATAATCAGCTAGATTAGGATCAGATTCAGAGATTACTCTAACAAATTCGCTTTTTAGTTTCTTAGCTAGGTTCATTGGATCAGAACCGCCTGGCAATAACGAAGCGCATACCAAACTCCTTTTCTTGATTGCATCTAACGGTCCAGAAACAATAGTATACCGATTCTCAATCTTAACTAGACCGATAGATAATTTTAGCTCAATGCCCCTGCAAAAATTTCTCTTACCTTCAATGACAAATGAACCCTTTGGTAGGAATTGCCCTGTTGGAGCCCCTTTCTTTACCTGATTAGGGAATATCCAGTATGCATCTCCACTTGACAGCCCATCTTTCCAAGCTCTACTAAATGACACTGTAGCTTGAGCAGTCTCA
>DATFBL010000039.1:0-21706 GCA_035253865.1 Nitrososphaeraceae archaeon
GATGCCAATTCGCGTTGCGTTAAACCCAATCTCATCCTTCCCTGTTTAATGTAATCAATCCTCGGAAGCATTTACAGATTATTTATTCCGATTTCGTATTTTTATAGTAATAGTACAAGATATGAAAATTCGTTAGGGTGCAGACTGTGGCTTAACCTTATATTATATTGACCTGAAAATGACATATTATTAGAAATGAGTCAAGACACCCACAAGAAAAAGTGGGACTCTGTGAAGAGATACAAACTGACTAAGATGTTAAATCAACTGTCAAGCATTACCGGTCATGGAACAGAATTAGTTACAGTATATGTCCCTCCACGAAGACCAATTTTTGAAGTAATAGGCCAACTCAGAAACGAATCAGGTACGGCGTCCAATATCAAATCAGATTTAACAAGAACTCATGTTCAGGATGCCCTGAGTAAAACGGTTGAACATCTGAAATTATTCAAGGAAACACCAGAAAATGGACTTGCAATTTTTTGCGGGGCAATTCCCAACAATAAGGGAATTGGGAATGAAAAAATAGAACTGTATTCAGTTTTACCACCAAAACCTATTCAGATTAACCTTTACAGGTGTGACGATCATTTTTGGACAGACCATATCAAAGATATGCTTAGAGATGAAAAAGTAATAGGACTACTTGCTATTGATAGTCAAGAAGCAGGATTAGGCATACTTACAGGCGATAGATGGGAAGTGATTGATACTTTAACATCGGGAGTAGCCGGAAAACATAGACAGGGAGGTCAATCTGCTAGAAGATTTGAACGATTGAGAGAAAATGAGCTTAACGAGTATTTTCATCGAATAGCAGAACATGCACAAAAAATCTTTATCGATGAAAACAAAATTAGCGGTCTGATAGTTGGAGGGCCAGGTCCAACTAAGGAGAACTTTTTGAAGGAGGAATACCTTGATTATCGACTCCAAAATAACGTACTTGCCACATTAGATAGCTCCTACTCTGGTAGTGAAGGAGTTAGAGAAATATTAGAAAAGGTAAACGAGCAAGGAATAATATCGGAATACAGATTACTGGAAGAGAAGAAATTAGTAAAAAAGTTCATGAGTCAAGTGTACTCTGATGAAGGATTAGCAGTATATGGTATCCATGAAGTACTCAACATGCTGAAAAGCGGAATTGTTGATACTTTGATAATTACGGATGAAATCCCATACATGCATTTACAAATCAAGTGCAATAAATGCGGAAACACTGAGGAAAAATATATCGATAGACTCAATCTAATAAGCGTAAAACAGGAGGAAGTGTCAAAGCCATGTTCCAAATGCGGCAGCCAGGATAGGGAAATTTTAGAACAGGATATTGTTGATCAGCTTGAAGAATTATCGGCTAACATTGGAACCAAATTAGAAGTTATATCATCAAAAACAGAAGAAGGGGCGCAGTTGGGAAGCCTAGGAAACATGGGGGCTATTCTACGTTTCAAACCCTCACATTGATGTCTTAATGTAAGGCTAACTAGCCTTAATGCCATTAACTGTCAGAGTCGCTCTTATCTTTTCAGCTATCCTTTCTAACTCTTCATCTGAAATCAAATTTCTTGAAGGCCATCTTCCATTAGATGAATCATAACTGTATCTAGGAATAATGTGAACATGGACGTGAGGTACTATTTGATTGGCTGCTTTGCCGTTATTTTGTCCAATATTTAACCCCTTAGCATCCAGTGCCTTCACTATCCCTTTTGCCAAGAATGAGACAGTAGAAAATAATTTTCCTACTTCGTCATCATCCATAGTGAAAATACTCTCATGATGATTCTTTGGAAGTACCAGAGCATGTCCTTTGTTAATCGGATATTTGTCCATAAATGCTATGAAAGTAGAATTCTCGAATATTTTCACAGCAATCAATTCATTGTTGATTATGGAGCAGAAAATGCATTTTGTCTTTAAGCTCAATAGTTAAATCCATGTCTCTTGCTGATTTATGTTTTTGTCATCTTGTTGTCTGCGTGACTTTTAAATAGGTCAAATTTTTTTCTAACTGTAAATGGCTGAAACGATTGAGATAAACGAGTTTAACTTGAACTTAACATTCTCCTGCCCTAAATGCGATTATAAAAATGAAGATATTCCGGCGGTAGATATTGCCAACAACAATGCTGAATGCGGAATGTGTGAAACTTTATTCAAAATAGAAGGAATAGACAGCGTAAAGATTTTTGCACTCATTGAGTAATCTGAGATATTTTATGATACTTAATTTGGTATCAATGTTATCTTAAAATACGCTTTAATCTTAGTTTTAGTGATGGAACTTATCAGTAGAACTGTAGTTACTGGCCCAGCTAGAGCTCCACATAGAGCAATGTATAAGGCGATGGGTCTAAATGATGACGATTTATCAAAACCTATTGTAGGTGTTTCATCTACCTGCAATGAAGCAACCCCTTGCAATATGCATTTAGGTGATTTGGCACAGCATTCAAAGTCTGGTGTAAGGGATTCTGGCTGCACCCCAAGAGAATTTACTGCCGTTTCTGTTTCGGATGGTATCGCAATGGGGCATGAGGGCATGAAGGCATCTCTTGTTAGTCGTGAAATTATAGCGGATTCACTTGAGATAATGATGAGGGCTCATAGGTACGACGCACTTGTTGGAATCTCTGGATGCGATAAAAGTTTGCCAGGAACCATTATGGCGATGGCAAGACTCAATCTTCCTTCAATATTTGTATATGGCGGAACAATATTGCCAGGGAATTGGCATGGCAAGCAAGTAACTATCCAAGATGTCTATGAGGCTGTGGGTTCATTTGAAGCAGGAAAAATAAACCTTGAAGATCTAAAGGATTTGGAAAATGTTGCATGTCCTTCTGCTGGTTCATGCGGAGGCATGTATACGGCAAATACAATGGCCTGCATTAGTGAAGCACTAGGAATTGCATTGCCCGGGAGCGCATCTCCTCCGGCATTGAGTGAAAAAAGAAATCAAATATGCTATGACACTGGAAAACAAATTTTCAGTCTATTAGAGAGCAATCTACGACCTAAAGACATTTTGACATTTGAAGCATTTGAAAACGCAATAGCTATTGCCAACGCTATTGGTGGCTCAACCAACGCGGTACTCCATCTGCTTGCAATATCTAAGGAGATCGGAGTACATCTTGATTTGAAGGATTTCGAAAGAATTAGAAAGACAACCCCTCATCTTGCGGATACAAGACCTGGTGGAATGTACGTAATGGTTGATCTTGACAAAGTAGGAGGAGTTCCTGTTATACTGAAAAGTTTACTTAAAAAGGGATTATTGAATTGCGATACGATGACAGTGACAGGAAAAACAATGAAGCAAAATCTCGAAGGCATTGGAACAAGCAATTCTGAACCAGTGATATATTCGTGTGAAAAACCTTTACATCCTCAGGGTACCCTAAAAATTCTTGGGGGCTCGCTTGCACCAGAGGGCGCCGTAATAAAAATAGCAGGATTAGAAAGAACAAAGTTTGATGGGATCGCAAAAGTCTATGATTCAGAAGAGCATGCTTTTGAGGCAATATCAAAACAGAAAATACGGAAAGGAGATGTTATTGTTATCCGATATGAAGGTCCTAAGGGGGGTCCTGGAATGAGAGAAATGTTGGCAGTAACTGCTGCTTTGGTTGGACAGGGACTTGGAACCGATGTTGCAATGATAACTGACGGAAGATTTTCTGGTGCAACAAGAGGGTTTATGATCGGTCATGTTTCTCCTGAAGCAATGGTTGGAGGACCAATCGGATTAGTAAAAAAAGGCGATAAAATCAGTATTGACCTTGACAAAGGGAAAGTTGATTTGAATGTTAATCGAGTTGAGCTAAATAGGCGAAGAAAATCATGGAAACCTGTAAAGTCAAAATATAAGGAAGGTGTACTGGCAAAATATATGCTTCTTGCAAGATCTGCGTCAGAAGGTGCTGTAACCATACCACAATTCAAATAGCCTAAGTTGTAGGTTACAAAACCAGTCGTAACAAAATAGTCATGATATTTGCCAATAAGACTAGTTTCAAAAGCCTCTTCCTATTGGCAATTGTTGCTATCTCGATAATTTCTGTGGCGTTTTTTCTTTACCGATATGAATCAGTTAATGTCAATTTTTTTCCTCAAAATTCTGATCTGACATATAGAGGCGTATTTAGTAATGCAACCAGTTTGACAGAACTTGGAAATACTTCAAATTCACTTGGACTATCAAATATGTCAAACGGAAAGGCAAATACATCAGTCGTTGCTGTTACAAATAACAATTCTATTTCAACTATAGATGATCTTGTTTCCTTAAGTAATCCTGTTGATACTCTTACGACAATGATAGTAAACATATTAAAGAATTCATCAATTGTTGATACTCAAGATGGTAAAGATATTGAATTAAAGAACTACTATGAATTGGGCGGAAAATGGAATTTATCCATTAGAGGGGATCAATTTTCAAATTTCACGGGCCAGATACTTTTGAATAATAAGTTGAATAATATCACCAAAATATATGACATTAAACTCGTTACTTCCGCAGATAATAATATTACATACCAGGCATCAAATCAGATACTGAAAATAAAAGGAACAGGAGACATTACATTTGATGGGCAGAATGACAAAGTTCAATTATTGATAATTCTTTACAAGAATGAGAATGTCTATGTGGTATTTGCGTCCAAAACTGAGGAGAATCTCTTTAACAGTTTTCTAATAGATGGAAATATTGTAGAAAGAAAATTTGAATATTAACATTTAGAGGCTTTACTCTGCCCCAATTAATCCTATTAAATCAAATCCTTCAGAACTCTTGGAGCTTATTTCTGCTATCGAAATCAAATGACCGTCTGGGTCTACTATTATAGCATGCTTGCCAAAAGATTCCTCCTTTGGCTCCTTGAAAAACTCGACCTTCTTATCCTTAAGTTTTTGAGCTACTGAATCTAAATTACTTACCATAAAACCTACCAAGACTCCCGAATTTTTTGTTCTTGCCTTATTTTTGGCTGGATGTAATGCAACTACAGTTCCGCTCGAAAAAAATTCTACCCATTCAGGAGAAGTATTTTTTACTGGTAATTCGAGTACATCACGATAAAACTTCATAGATTTGTCGATGTCACTGACCAATAGAATTACTGCACCGAGTCTTCTAAATGTCAAATTACTCCAAAATAATTGAGTCCGAATTAAGAACTTATCGATTTTGGATTGAAATTAGGCAAGGGTAGAGTAAATTATATAATTATTTTCAATTCAGATATGTCATGAAAGTGGAGATCGAATGCTGACAGTAAAGGTAGTTGATAATAAAGTAAGACTAGTTGAATCTGAATTACCTCAGATAAACGATGATGAACTGCTGGTAAGGATGCAATCATGTGGGATTTGCGGATCTGATTTAGAAAAGGTCTATGGAAATTACGGAATGAAGTCTTTGCGAGTAGGACATGAGCCTGCCGGTGTTGTTATTAAAGTTGGTAAAAATCTTAAAAAATTCCAGGAAGGTGATAGGGTCTTTGTACACCACCATGTAAGTTGCTATTCATGTAGGTATTGTTTACAGGGAAACTATACAATGTGTAATAATTATCAAACCAGCAACATTGAGCCATGCGGGTTATCGGAGCAATTTATTGTTCCAAAATGGAATATTGAGCATGGAGGCGTTTTGAAACTCCCTGAATCAATATCGTTTGATGAAGCAGCTCTCATTGAGCCATTTGGCTGCTGCATAAGAGGTTTAAACAAGATTTCAATAAAGAATGGTGATAACATCGCAATTTTAGGAGCAGGACCAACTGGAGTGATGCATTCATTACTGTCGAAGTTGTGGGGGGCCAATAACATTGTCGTTTCTGATGTCAACGACTTTAGATTAAAGTTTGTCGAAAAATATGGCGTTACCACAGTAAACTTGAATACTCAAAATCTAAAAGAGATTGTAAATAATCATACTGAAGCGATAGGAGTTGATATTACAATATTGGCAACCGGTAGTATCAAGGCATTTGAAAGTTCCCTTAAGATAACTCGAAGAGGAGGAAAAATACTTCTTTTTGGTGTTCCTTCAGTTGGATCAAAGTATGACATTGATTTGAACTCTCTTTATTCGAATGAACAAATAATCATACCAAGCTACGGCGCTTCAGAAATAGAAACTAATCAGGCACTGTCGTTAATGGCAGACAAATCAATAGATCTTTTGCCGCTTGTAACGCATCGCTTTAAAATTGGAGATTCAGATAATGCTTTCAAGTGTGCTCACGAAGGATTAGACGCCATGAAGGTTTTGATAGTAACATCCTAGGCAAGTTGATCAAAACATAAATAACTTGTATGATGAGGTTATTAGACATGGATTGGGGATTAAAAAATCGCTTATCTGGGATAATTAAACCGCAAAACGGAAAAGGGGTAATGTTAGCAGTTGATCATGGATATTTTTTAGGTCCTACTGAAAGGTTGGAAAATCCAGAAAAAACGATTAAACCACTTTTAAAATATGCTGACTCACTAATGTTAACCAGAGGGGTTTTGAGAAGATGTGTAGCTCCTGAATCCAATATTCCTATTGTTTTACGTGTTTCAGGAGGTACTAGTATTCTGGGTGAAGATCTTTCAAAGGAGACGATAACTACATCAATTGAAGAAGCAATTAGGCTCAATGCTGCATGTCTGGCATTGTCCATCTTTGTAGGGAGCAAATATGAACATCAAACCCTCAGCAACCTTTCTAAATTGGTGGATGAAGGTGAAAAATACGGAATTCCTGTATTGGCAGTTACCGCAGTTGGAAAAGAAATGGCCAGAGACTCCAGATATCTTGGACTAGCCTGTAGGATTGCTGCAGAATTAGGGGCACATTTAGTAAAGACCTATTACTGCGAAAATTTTCAGGAGGTAGTAGAGGGCTGTCCTGTTCCGGTCATTATTGCTGGAGGTAAAAAGTTACCAGAAAAAGATGCGCTAAATCTGACTTTTAATGCAATAAGGGATGGTGCATCTGGCGTTGATATGGGCAGGAATATTTGGCAATCAGATCAGCCAGTTGAAATGATTCAGGCAGTTAGATCTATAGTCCACAATGGATTATCAGTTGAAGAGGCATTCGATTCATTCCTCGTAAAGAAAGGAATTCGATCAAATGAATTGGAGACCCTGAATACGCGATAAATTTTTTAGTCAATATAATTTCATGTTTTATTATGTCAGAGTACGAGGGAGGTACCTTTAGATGCAAAGTATGCGCCAAAGAATTTCTAACGAAAACAGAATGTGACGCTCATTATGAGGACATTCATGGGGATGAAGTTGCTAATATTGGCGAATGAATTGCTCCAAGGTGAATCATTAAAGTAGAGAATGAAACAATGTTAGATTTTTTAGTGACCAAATTAACTTAAAGTGAGATCTAGTTGAAAGTTGCAAATGTGATCTTGTTTGAAATCGGCCTCTGCGCCCTTGAAGATTCAGATTTGATTTACAAAAGGAAATTTGACAATCCTGAAGTAGAATATTCTTCTATCACACAAGGACAAAAAAATTACATATCTGATTTGATCTCTGAATTAAGAAATTATGATCTTGTGAGAGTTAATAACAAGAATATTATTGAAACTTTTCAGGGAGACAGTTTTGAGGTCAAACTTATGTCTGATTCAAGGCAGAATGAGATTAACCAGAATAAATTGGATTTAATGATTAAGTTTGGATTAGCAAAAGACAAAGAGGAATTAGCTACACTTTTGCAAAGATTTGCAATAAATCTTTCTTCCATGAAGGTAAAAGAAACATCCGAAAAATTAGACTTGCATTTGGTACAGGCAGTCAATACGTTAGATGAGTTAGATGAAATAATAAATACAATAAGTACAAGGATTCGTGAATGGTATGGACTCCACTTTCCAGAATTAGATTATTTACTTCAAAATATAATTACATATGCAAACATTGTTAGAGACGCTGGATCGAGGGAAAATATCAACAAGGATCTTTTGACTCATCTTGAGATACCAGATAAGAAAATTGAAATGATTCAACTCGCAATTTCAAAGAGTCAGGGTGGCGACCTTACTGAAGAGAGTTCTGAATCACTGAAAATTTTGGCATCTCAGGTGATAAAGTTATCAGAGTTGAGAACGAATCTATCGACCACAATAGAAAATCTGATGGAAACACTTGCTCCTAATCTGAAAAATATCCTGACTGCAATCATAGGTGCCAGGTTAATAGCAAAGGCAGGTAGTTTGATGAAATTAGCACAGATGCCTTCAAGTACAATTCAAATCATAGGCGCTGAAAAAGCTCTGTTTCGTGCTTTGAAAACAGGCACCAGACCTCCAAAACACGGTCTTTTGTTTCAACATCCTTCAGTTAACTCTGCTCCAAAATGGCAAAGGGGTAAAATTGCTCGTGCCTTATCATCAAAGGTAGCTATTGCAGTAAGGATAGACGTATATCGTAATGCTGAATTAGACAGTTCATTGTTGGACAAATTGACAAAGCGAATAGAAACTATTCAAAAGATATATCAAGAGCCCCCCAAGACGAAAGAATCTTTTGAAGATAAGGCAAGATTCATGCACAAAAAGTCTAGTAGGTCAATGAGATTCAAGAGAAGAAAGATGCGTCATGAAAAACGTAGACGTCATTAGTTACGTTACTGTGAATGGAAAGGAGCATATAGCTACATTCAACCTTTTGAAAGGTGTAACTCTTTATGGTGAAAAGCTTGTAACCAGGAACGGTAATGAATACAGAACATGGGATCCTTTTAGAAGTAAATTAGCTGCCGCATATATTAAGGGACTTGATTTTGATTTTACTAATGTTGGCAACGTATTGTATTTGGGAGCTTCGACAGGAACTACCGTCAGTCATCTGTCTGACATAGTTGGCCATTCCGGTAGGATATTTGCCGTTGAATCTTCAACGAGAGTGGCAAGAGAGCTTATTTCAAATGTTTCATCTAAGAGAACAAACGTGATACCCATAATAGAAGATGCAAGGAAACCTAGAAGTTATTTTGCAATCTATGATAAAATGGATCTAGTCTATTGCGATATTGCCCAACCTGATCAAACAAGCATAGCGATCGAGAATTGTAAGATATATCTCAAAGAAAAAAAACCAATGCTTCTTGTTATTAAGACGAGAAGTATTGATGTTACTATGTCGCCAAAGAATGTAATATCACAGGAAATTAGGAAATTAGAAAGTAATTCATTTGATATCAAACAAAAAATAGATCTTGAACCTTTTGATAAGGACCATGCAATGTTAACCGCAATTTTCCATCCGAAATAATAATTCTCATGTATTGCAACCGGATACAATCAATTGAGCAGGTTTCCAAGATTTCCGTGCAAATGGGGGGATTTCATTTTTTTGTGTGTACCAATTTTTTACAAACCTTATTGTCTTTTTGTCAGATGGATAACCGCTACCAATATCCCCATATAGGACCCGAATTTTGCTAATTTCAGAATCTCGTATTACCTTAGCAATAATAGAAGCTCCTGATACTACTGCATTCAATCTATCTGCATGGTGCATCGAAACCAATCTTGTATTGTGCTTACCAAGAAAACCACGGATTGTTCTTTGATATCGGGCTGGATTAACATCACACGAATCAACATACGTCCTGTCAGATTTCATATTTCCAATGGCGACAGCCATAGCCTCGGCCTCAAGAACATTTAGATTGTTCTTATGAACATGGAAATCAATCTCTTCTATACTTATTCTGCAAATGCAAATTGATTCTGCAATGCTTATGATTTGACCAAATAAGCTCTGTCTTTTTTTTGGGGTTAGCAATTTTGAGTCCTTGATTCCACATTGTATCAATTCTGAAATAGACTTTTTCGAAACGCTGATTCCAGCAACGATGATGGGGCCTAGTAAAGATCCCCTGCCCGCTTCATCCACCCCACATATTATATTTTTATTGCCAGCGAACTCTAATCCCTTGAGTCCAAATCAACATATTTTTGCTATTTTATCCTTACTCCAAAAATCATAATATATTAGGAGAAAAAGTTATCATACTACCTATCAAGATTGCAACACGACGTTTCAAGGATTAAAGAAGGTAAGACAACGCTCCTAGTACCCACTTTATCACTAACTGACAACGTACCCCCAAAAAATCCTGCGTTCTTTAATCCAAATGCGAAGTGGAACAGGGACATTTCGATGCTTGTTTACAGAATACAGGCATCTACAAAATACAACAAAACGTTCGCTGACTCCATATGTGGTATAGGGGCAAGAGGATTGAGGACTTCAGTTGAAGTCCCGAAGATCGATACGGTTTATTTAAACGATCTAAATCCTATCGCAATAGAGCTTGCCAAAGAAAGCGCAAAACTAAACCAAGTAGAGAGTAAGTGTCTATTTGCTTCTAATGATGTCTGCAAATTCTTGAACTTTGAAGAACGTGAATTCCGAAAATTTGATATCGTTGATCTAGATCCATTTGGAAGTCCATCTCCATTTGTTGATTGCGTTCTAAGATCAGTAAGCAATCATGGATTGATATCAATTACAGCAACAGATACTGCAGTATTATGTGGAGTTTATCCAAAAGTATGTTATCGAAAATATCATGGATTCCCATTAAGATCAGAGTATTCTAATGAAATTGGAATAAGAATTTTGGTCTCTTTTATAGCTCTAACTGCATCAAGATTTGATTTATCCATTACCCCTTATTTCTGTCATAGCAATCTTCATTATATGAGAGTATATCTAAGAGTTGAATTTGGAAGCTCCCTTGCGAATTCTGTTTTCCAAAAAATAGGGTTTCTTAAGCATTGTCAAAATTGTAAACACAGGGTAGTTGAAAATATTCATGAGCAAAACTTGTTTTGTGAAATATGTAATAAGAAATGTACTTTAGCAGGGCCATTATGGATAGATTCTCTTTTTGATTCTGAATTTGTGAGGGCAATGTTATGTGAATTAGAAAATGGTGAAAATAACTCCATGTCTGTCAATGAATTCAATAGGCTGAAGAAAATGCTACAAATTTGCACTAATGAGTTAGCAATTCCTTCATATTTTGAAACAGATACAATTGCATCGATGGCAAAAAAGAGTTCCATTTCACTGGATAAAGTGATTAGTGCTATATCGGGCAATGGCTATGAGGTCTCTAAAACTATTATGAATGACAAAGGGTTCAAAACTAATGCCAGTTTGAAGGAAATAGTGAATATCCTCTACAAATAAATAGTAATTTATAGAAATAACGAGATCAAAGTAACATGATAATCGTATTCAATCTAATCTGTATAATACTAGAAGGGGTAAAAGCGTGAAATTACAAGTTAAAAATCTGTCAAAAAGATTTAGAACATCTAGTTCGAATAATGGTGAATACGTTACTGCCATTGAAAATATCGACCTTACGATTAATGATGGTGAATTTGTGTGTATAGTTGGTCCATCTGGATGCGGAAAATCCACTCTGCTTAACATACTTGCTGGACTCGATAAACCAACTGAAGGAGAAATCATTCTTAATGGACACGAGGTTGATGGAACAGGACCTGATAGAATCATGGTCTTCCAAGAGAACGCTTTGTTTCCTTGGCTTAAGGTAATAGAAAATGTTGAATTTGGATTAAAAATAGCAGGTTTACAGAAAGATAAGCGACATCAGATAGCCCTTGCACACCTTGAAACAATGCAGTTAACAAAATTTTCTGATTCATACGTGTATCAGTTATCTGGCGGTATGAAACAGAGAGTGGCCCTTGCCAGGGCACTTGTTATGGATCCAGAAATATTACTTATGGACGAACCGTTTGCTTCCCTCGATTCCCAAACACGAGATCTTCTAGCTGTTGAATTGCAACTTATTTGGTCTAAGACTAGAAAAAATATTATTTTTGTCACTCACAACATTATGGAATCTGTGTGCCTTGGTGATAGAGTATTCGTATTTACCAACAGACCGGGGAAGATTAAGAAAGAGATTACGATTGATCATAGAAGACCAAGACTTACAGAAGATGACGAACTCAAGCCCTATTATAGAGAAGTTCTAAGCGAACTGAGGAGTGAAATCAGTGCTGCACGTAAACAACAATCTGATTAATTCTTCTTTATTCTTTTGACAAGGTCAAAACCATCTTCAAAACTATTCGGAGAGCACAATAGAACTTTATTCGTTAGGTTAGCAGCCTCATAGATGAATTTTTCAGGCTCTTTCACATAGGAACCCCAGTCCAGACCGATATTCTTTGCCGAGATTTCATTTCTCTTTGATGGACACATGATACATGGTATTACATCGATTCCGTATGGTCTTGACACCTCCACGATTGCCTTCAAATTTTCTATTGAACTTATGGATTGCGTTACAAAAGCTCGTGGTCTTGCTTCAAGTTTGTTCTTGATTTTCGTATTATTTTCTATCCTGTTGGGAAATGACAAGTCAAGTTTAATGAAATTATTAAAATTATGCGCTGACAGAGTTTTGATTATCTTTGTCGCCGGGATGTCGAATATTTTATTTCCAATGATTGGTTCATCACCACGAAGAATAAGGATACTATAGACTCCCGCTATGATAGAATCCGTGACAAATTGCAAAACTGAAAGGAGGTTCTTGTCATAAAGCCTGCACGTGCAGCTTATTGGTTTTGATATACCCATCTTTTTTAGCATGGAAACAATCATCAAACTAGAAACCCTTGGGATACCAAGTACGTTATCTGTCAAGTGTATCCCATCAACATTTTCTGAGATCCTTTTAGTTCTTGACAAGAAAAGATCAATATTCTTGCCAATTATTTTATTATCAAAATAATTATTGTAAAGAACTTTTGGAGGGTTCATCTCATAAATAACTTTAATATCCACCAATATCCCACAATGTTTATCATAATTAAATCCTTAATTTATAATCTTAAAATTTCAACGTGCATCAATTCTTCAAAAGTTTCAGTTGATAGAATTTATTATTTGGTTTGTGATAATTATCCGGGATGATTCTCGTTTGTATGATGTCAAGGTAGTCAAGAATTTATTATCTCCGCACTTGAGCAAACGAGCTATAATTCCATCCAGCATGAACGAGTTCAAATACGCAGCTGTAATGATCACAATTCACTTTACAAACAGGAGCCCTAATGTGATCTTAATAAAAAGAACTAAACTAGTTAAAAGTCACGCAGGTGAAATTTCCTTTCCCGGAGGTAATTTTATGAAAGTCGATATTGAAATGTTAGAAACCGCAATAAGAGAAATGAGTGAGGAAGTGGGAATCAAGATAGAAAGAGAGCAAGTAATTGGCCACTTGAAAGCAGAAAGGACTCTGAGTTCACGTTATATTATATATCCATATGTCGTGCTGTTAGACAGCATACCTAGGATAACTGATACCAATTATGAGGTAGAAAAAATAATTGATGCCCCCCTAATACCGTTGCTTAAAAGCAGGGAAAATGATATTGAACATGAGAAAGAATTCTCAATTGCGCGATTACCTAAATTTACGTATAAAAATGAGATAATATGGGGAGCTACGGCTAGAATCCTGGATCAATTTACTAAACCTTTCTCGCAAGGATTTAGTTCTTCAAACGTAAAATAACTCTAATTAATAAGACGAAAAATGGTTACGGTACCGAAATCGATATCATTTTGACTCAGTAAGCATGTACTTCGGACTTGTGTTTTCTCAAACTTCTGAATGTCCCAAATTTCATGGTGCATTTGTCACATTTCCAAAGATTTACTTTTGCCTGACTATAAAATGTATATGATTGGTTTCCGCTTTCGTATTTACCTGTAGATGTGTTGTAATTTACAGGATTGTAGTTAATTTTATACTTAATTCTTGATACGTTTATTTTCAATTTCCAAGCTATTGAATTCTACATTTAAAAAAAGTGAAGTCAAATGAACATATAGGATCCTATCAACCTTATTTCACTAAACTCTGGATTAATAAAACTAATATCTCATATAGAAAAAGGATCAATATGTATTTTGAGAACCTGAGAGAATATGTGGAATCTCTTGAGAAGGCAGGCCAGTTAAAGAGAATAAAAACACAGGTTTCAATAGATTTAGAGATAGCAGAAATTCTTCGTAGATTGATGTATCAGGCCGATGGCCCTGCAGTTTTGTTTGAGAATGTAGATGGATATGATATTCCAGTCCTTGGTAACGCATTTGGATCATTGAGGAGATTAAAGATGGCTCTTGATATGGAAAACTTTGAAGACATTGGAGAGAGAGTGACGGCACTAACAAGGTTAAAAATGCCTCATGGCCTACTCAATAAATTTAAGATGCTTCCAAAACTTTCAGAAATTTCAGATTATGGACCAAAGAGTATCAGTTCAGGTCCTATCACAGAAATTATTGAAACAAATAATCCAACATTAGACAACTTACCTGTAATCAAATCATTTCCAAATGATTCTGGAAGATTTATCACTTTTGGGATAACTGTCTCAAGGAATCCTGAAACAGACGTTCGAAATATGGGAGTATACAGGTTACAGGTTATTGGTCCCAAAAAAGCAATAATGCACTGGCAAATTCACAAGAGAGGTGCACTTCACTATCAAATAAACAAAGAAAACATGCAAAAAACAGAAGTTGCAATAGTCATTGGAGCTGATCCTGCAACGGTCTTTAGTGCGGTAGCGCCTGTTCCGGAAGGGTTAGATAAATTTCTATTTGCAGGCATGACTCGTAAAAAGGGGGTTGACTTGGTAAAATGCAAAACAGTAGATGTAGAAGTTCCTGCATCGGCAGAAATTGTATTAGAAGGTTATGTTGACCCCACAGAGATTAACACAGAAGGACCATTTGGAGACCATACCGGATACTACACCCCTCCAGAGCCATATCCCACATTTACGCTTACTGGCATTATGATGAGGAAAAATCCAATTTATCTCACTACCGTTGTTGGAAAACCAGTACTCGAGGACGCATACATTGGTAAGGTAATTGAGCGCGCATTCCTTCCATTGGTAAGACTCTTTCAACCAGAAGTTGTTGATTTTTCTATGCCTCCTGCCGGTTGGTTTCAAGGCATGGCAATTGTATCGATAAAGAAAAGATATCCCGGACAGGCTAAAAAGGTCATGATGGGACTTTGGGGTATGGGTCAGCTCTCGCTCACAAAGATTTTGATTGTTGTGGATCATGATATTAATGTTCATGACATGAATGATGTTATTTGGGCCGTGACAACTAGAGCAGATCCAAAGAGAGACACAATTCTAATCGAGAATACACCTACTGATACACTAGACCCAGCTTCTCCATTTTTGAATCTTGGTTCAAAGATGGGGATTGATGCGACCAAAAAAACGAGAGAAGAAGGATATGAGAGACCGGTACAAGAAGAAGCAGTTGCAGACGAAAGTACTGTTAGATTAGTAACAAACAAATGGAATGAATATGGACTTGCGCAGTAATATACGAGATGATAAATACATCTTTAACAAATGATGAATAATGAAATTCATTCATAGTGGTAAAGTAAAGGACGTATACGAATTGGATGAAAATAATTTGTTATTTCATTTTACGGATAGGGTCTCAGCATATGATGTTCCGATGATTACGGATATAAAAGGAAAAGGCGAAATCCTATGTAGATTTGCAGAATTCTGGTTCAATTACCTAGATAATAACAATCACATGGTTAGATTAGATGCTAAAGATAAAATGGTTGTAAAGAAACTTTCAATGATTCCTCTTGAATGTGTGGTTAGAGGATATCTATATGGGAGTCTGTTTGAAAGATATACTATTACAGAGAACATTATGGGATTGGGTCCTGACTTAAAACTTGCATCAAGATTGGAACATCCAATCTTTGATCCTACAACAAAATCACATATCCATGATGTTCCCATCTCAGAGGATCATATCCTGCAACAAGAAATCCTGACTAATAATGAATTGAATTATTTAAAGAACACTTCAATAAGATTATACAATCAAATGTCTACCGTAGCAGATAAAGCGGGATTCATATTGGCAGATGTAAAATTTGAGTTTGGTAAGGACCCAAAATCGGATGAAATTATTCTAGCTGATTCACTGGGGCCTGATGAATTTAGGATGTGGACTAAGGAATCATACAGGGTTGGTTATGAGCAAGTCAGCTATGATAAACAATTTCTTCGAGATTGGTTGACTAAAGTAGGATTTAGAGATAAAGTAAAACAATCCAAGAATGGAGAAAAACCATTGCCTCCTGAGCTTCCTTCCAATGTAGTAGATGAACTATTAAAAAGATATTCATACGTTTATGAAAAAATATCAAAAAAACAGATCTAATTTAGAATTTGCAGAATATCTTCATTTGCTTTTCGACTGACAAAAATACGATCTCGCTATTCCACACTAATTCTCATTATTCCCTTTGTTTCGGGATCGGTTAGTAGGCTTACAAGGTTTCTTGGAATCTCAAATGCAGACTTGTCACATGAAACTGCTAAAGTTCTAGAATCCACGTAATTTGATTTTCGCAATACAATGTCATGACCATGGGAAACTTCCAACGTGTTGCTTCCGTAGCCTGAGAATTCAAATTCAAATGGATCTACAACAATTGATATTTTTACAAAAGTACCGCTTGACTTTAATCTATCTTTTAATGAAGAATTCAAATCATTGCAAGCTTTATTGGCCGAAACACCTATAATGCAATCACCTTTCTTGGTCAAATGGGGATCCTTGGTAATTTCAATGGTTCTAGAGTGAAGGGAAAGTACATTCATGTGCCCTTGAAATGTTATTTCTTCTTCCAATACTTGGTCTGACTTTTAAAAAAATGCGTGACAATTTAAAGTATGATACTAAGGTAAACTTAAATTAACGAATGCAAACAAGTTAGAGCTGATTTGTTACCTGCAGCAGCTGGTTATGATAGAGCAATTACGGTATTTTCACCTGACGGGAGATTATACCAAGTAGAATACGCCATAGAGACCGTAAGAAGAGGAACCTTGGCGGTTGGGATCAAAAGTAAGGACGGAGTAATATTAGCAGTAGAAGAAAAAGCTAGAAAATTACAAGTTTCTGATATAACTCAAAAAATATTTCAAATAGATGACCATATAGGGGTTGCAGCAGCAGGATATATTCCTGATGCTAGAACACAGGTTGATCACGCAAGATTTTTCGCTCAAAGTAATAGACTAATTTATGACGAACCGGTAGATGTTGAAGGAGTTGCCAAAAATCTTGCAGATATGGCACAGCAATTTACACAGTATGCCGGAGTAAGGCCATATGGTGTCGCATTGATCCTTGCAGGAGTTGACAAAAATGGCGCATCACTATATCAAACTGATCCTAGTGGAACTTACATCGGATATGACGCCGTTGCCATAGGTAATGGCAGTGATCAAGTGAATGAATTTCTGGAAAAAAACTATCATGCGGATATAAGTATGGTAGATGCGAGTAGTCTAGCATTAGAATCGATTTACCTGGTTAGTGAAGAAAAGACCAGTACCAGACATATAAAAATGGCACAAATTGATACCAAATCGAAGAGAATGAAGCGAGTAGAAAATAACGAAATTGATGGCTACGCTTCAAAGTCAAAAGAAAACGCCAGTAAGAGGACGTCTCAATAATCTTTATTTTTTAGGTCCAACCTCAAGTAATATTGGTTTAAATATTCAAGAACTATTGTGAATTTTGTGACAGTTAAAACAGGCTCTCCTGCACCAGACCTTCAAGTTAGTGAATGGGTACAGGGTGGTCCAATTAATCTGAAAGATTATCAAGGTAAAGTAGTTGTTGTTGAAGTATTCCAAGTAAATTGTCCTGGTTGTTTCGTTTACGGGATACCTGAAGCTATTGATAATTATAACAAATATAAGAATAACGGAGTCGTGATAGTGGGACTTGCCACCGCGTTTGAGGACTTTGATAAGAATACAATTGAAAATTTAAGATTACTATTGAATGAAAAAAAAGTTATTGGCGAAACCCTTACTACTCTTACATACCAAAGCAAGTTACTAGATGAAGGAATGTTAACATACGATATTCCCTTTCCAGTAGGAATGGATAAACTTGTGAAGGAAAAACTTCCTATAGACGAAAAAAGAATTATGGAAGTTGTAAGTGCAAACGTTCCTGATTTTGAGCTGTATCATCAAAAAGATAAAGAACAAATTATTTCAAGAGTTAGATCATATTTAGAAACAAAACCATACAGTCCCCTAACATTTGAAGAATACTCCTTGAGAGGCACTCCTTCGACCATATTCATTGATAAGAAAGGTATTCTTCGTGAAACTACGTTTGGATCCACTGGTCTAATGGGCGGCACAATAGAAAAATTATTATCAGAATAAACAGTTTAGCATTTTATTTGACCAATTTATGGATCGCAATCCCTGACTCCTGTCTTATAGACTCTCAGTCGATTTTAGACAAAAGTTACAAGATTTCTCAGATCTCTCGTGCATGCTCAATATTTTGTGTTAATAGAATAATTGTTTACCATGACAGAAGCGTAAATACAGAAAAAATGGATAAAAAAATTCTAAAAACAATATTAGAATATCTTGACACTCCCCCATATCTTCGTAAAAAAATCTATCCTAAGATGTGGGTGTTAAAACACGCAGGAACCTTACCTCCAATAAAATCTCCACATCATAAGACATTGATTGACATGAATGACATTAAAGACGGTGATGTACGATTTGGCTTCGTAGTAAAACAAAACGATTCTTTGTTCGTGGATGTAGGACTTGAAAAGCTGATAAAGTACAAGGGCTTCCAATTGGGAAAGAAGGTTCTCGTAAAGATTACCACCAAACCGCAGTTGATAGCAGAAGACATTTCAAAAGACAAAGTGGTTGGCTACTGGGGATATGATGTCCACTTCGTCGATTCACTATCAGTATTACTTGCCGATGCGAAAAATGCAGTCTTGATGACATCAGTGGAAGGCGCTCCGTTTACAAAACATGTGGACAACCTTATGACCAAAGTTAAAGTATCAAGCAATTTTCTTGTAATCTTCGGCAGCCCTAAACTTGGATTAAGAAAAATTCTCGAATCAGAAAATAAGAAAATTTCATCGACAGATAATTTCTTGAACATGTTTCCTCTTCAAGGTACTCAAACTGTACGATTAGAAGAGGCAATTTTGGGTACTCTATCAATCATTAATAATTACTTATACTCGTGATTTGGAATTTCTGTGGTTTATCCAAGGTGAAAAGCTTTGATGAACATGATTTGCATTATGCCCCTGAAGTTATTAATTTATTAAAGGGAAAGCAAAAAACGGATTAATCATGGGTCACCGAAAATATAGTGCACCTAGACGTGGAAGTATGGCATTCTACCCAAGAGTGCGTGCACGAAGTCTCGAATCTAGGATCAGAAGCTGGGCCGATCCTAAGTTAGAGAAATCATCATTACTAGGTTTTGCAGGGTATAAAGTTACAAATTTAAATGTATTATCTGTTGATGATAGAGAAAAAACCCCTAATTTTGGCAAAAATGTCATGAATTCATCTACTCTAATAGCTACTCCTCCTTTGAAAATAATTGGTGTTAGAGCATACTCAGAAACTACATATGGCAAAAATGCAATTTTTGATGCCTTTGTAAAAGACAGCGACAAATATCTCTCAAAAAAAGCCCCATTCAAATTCAAAGAAGGTAAACTCGAAGAGATAAACTCTCATGTTGATAAGATTAAGCACGTGGTAGCAGTTGTATCATCGTACCCCAATAGTGCTTCGCTGTCTCAGAAAAAACCATTTGTATGGGAAATTCCCATAGGTGGCAAAGATACGAAATCAAAAATTGAATATGTTGTTAACAATTTTGGAAAGCAGGTGAATATCAAGGACGTATTTGAAACAGGACAGTTTATTGATATTTCTGCGATAACTAGAGGAAAGGGAGTTGAAGGTCCTATTACCAGATTTGGAGTTAAAAGAAAACAACATAAATCCAGAAAAAGTGTTAGGGCTCTTGGAACTTTGGGTCCAATTTCTCCAGCAGTTGTTACTTATACTGTGCCAAGACAAGGACAAAGAGGATTTCATCAAAGAACTGAATATAATAAGAGAATTTTAATAATATCTAATTCTGACAAAGATAGCGATTTTAAGATTAATCCAAAAGGTGGATTCGAACATTATGGCCTTGTGAAAAATGACTATATTATAGTGAAAGGTTCCGTTGCCGGGGTCCCTAAAAGGTTAATCAAAATGCGCTTTCCCATTAGAACTATTAGTAAGAAAGTTGTCGAACCTAAGGTTTTGGAGGTATTGGTAAAGTGAAAGTTGGCCTTAAGGACCTTCATGGGAAGCAGATTGAATCCCTAGAATTGCCACCTGTGTTTAGCACGCCGTATAGACCAGAGATCATAAAAAAAGTATATGTCAATGTTCTTTCATCCACGTTTCAGCCACAAGGGCGATATCCCGCAGCAGGTGAGATGGTAAGTGCTGAATCACGCAATACTGGCCTGGGCATAGCGAGAATTGCAAGAGCCAGAGGTGAGGGATTTCAACGTGCAGGGCAAGCGGCAGGTGTTGCTAGTGTCAGGAGTGGAAGATTGGCCCATCCTCCAGTTTCATGGAAGGAAATCCATAAGAAAATAAACAAAAAAGAAAAGCAACTTGGATTTTGTTCCGCAATTGCAGCAACATCCAATAAAGATGTAATTGAGAAACGGGGTCACAAGGTAGGCAAGATTTCTGAATTTCCAATAATTGTTTCAAATGATTTAGAGAAAATTACAAAGACCACAGAATTAAGAACAGCACTACTTTCATTAGGCTTGGAGGAGGATCTCCAAAGATCTACAAGTATCGTAAGAGTGCCTTCCGGTAAATCTCGACGGCGTGGAAGAAAGAAACATGCTGCGCTGAGTTGTCTAATAGTCACATCGAATGATTCTCCAATAAGTAGATTAAAGAAATCATTGCCTGGTGTTAATGTGGTTTCGGTAGAAAAACTTAGTATCATGGACCTTGTTCCAGGAACAAAACCAGTTAGGTTAACAATCTATACAAAGAATGCTATTGATTACATGAATAAGATAAATACAGTTTGGTCAAGAGTGCAGAATATGGTGAAAGAATTATGAGTAAAGAAATAGATGATCACATTCATTCAATAATTCTTCGACCATATATCACAGAAAAAACGTTCAACTTGATAGAAAAGGAAAACAAGTTAACGTTTATTGTCGCGGACAGTGCAAACAAGAAGGATGTAAGTGAAGCAATTGAAACAATGTATGAAGGTAACGTTAAGGAAGTTAATATCTTCAGGACAATTCAAGGAAAAAAAGCAATTATCAGATTTGTTAAAGATGATGAAGCGCGCCAACTTGCTACAAAATTAGGCTTGGTTTAAATTGATTTATCTAGTTAAATTTAAAAGGAGTATTTTGGAGTTGAATATCTAGTTGGTTCGTGAATTTAGATTTAGAGGCTTAAATGTAGATCAATTAAAAAATCTATCAATAGAAGCACTTTTACCTTTGTTAAATGCAAGACAGAGGCGATCATTAGACAAAAGAGTTGGAAAATATATGGATGACCAAAAGAGAAAATTACGTGAACGTATTAAAAGCGTCAGGGAAGGCACTTCCAATGAAGCTATACGAACTCATGTTAGAGATATGATAATTCTTCCAGACATGGTGGGCATTACTATC
>DATFBL010000040.1:0-19141 GCA_035253865.1 Nitrososphaeraceae archaeon
TGGAGAAAATATTAGAAAAAAACAAAGTAAGGTATCATCAGATAGGTTATGTCACTAAAGGAAATGGTGCGGTGTCTATGATAAGAGATGGAAGAAAATATTATCTTACTGACTGATTGATTATCTGTGAATATCCTGTCTATATCCTGTCAAATTAATTATCAAAGTTGTTTATCTTCTGTTTAATTACAAAACAATCCTAGGAAGCAATACCCGAGCCTATCAAGCGCCATCTATCTGCAATTCTTCTGCTTATTGCGACTCTATTGTTGCTGACCATGCAAACTGGTTTCTTTAGTTTGATTTCTACAGTTTGATTCTTTATATGGTTAACTGTACCAAGAGTAGCCGCAGTCCAAATATTAAGACGCAAAGATTCTTTCACTTTAATCGGATCGACTTTGACAAGCTCCTGCGTTCCTACGGCAGTTTCAAAAAGGTTTAGTTCTATGGTAACGTCATAAAGATCAGGAGGAAGAGAGCTTGGCAATCCTACTAAAGACCCTATCAATGAATCACTCTTAACTAAGTATGGATCCAACATTGTTCCGAGAGCTACCAGACCCCCTGGTTTTACAACTTGGACAATTCCTGCTCCCGTACCTAGGGATGAAATCTTTGACAATATCGGTTCGTATTTTCCTTTCTTCTCATCATATAATCCTGGCCGAATTTCGATTTCGTCTCCTGTCTTGAAATCTCCCTGGATTAATGATCCGCCAATTACTCCGCCTCTTACATCATTTATTGGTAAACCGGGTTTATTGATATCAAATGATCTCAGAACATGCATCAAAGGTTCAGAATTTTTTGATCTTTCCGGTGTCTTGATATTAGTTTGGATGGCCTCGATCAATGCATCAATATTTAATTTGTGCTGTGCAGACACTGGGATGATCGGAGCTGTATCGGCTACACTTCCCTTGACAAAAGTCTTTATTTGTTTATAATTCTCTATTGTTTCCTCATAAGATACCAAATCGACCTTATTCTGCACCAACACAATCTGTTTTATGCCAAGTGTTTGTAGAGCAAGCAAATGCTCCCTTGTTTGTGGTTGTGGTACCTTTTCATTTGCTGCTGTGACCAAAATTGCTCCGTCCATTAACGCTGCTCCTGATAGCATATTTGCCATTAGACTTTCATGACCAGGAGAATCAACAAAACTAACTACCCTCTCAAATTCTGACTTTTGTCCACAATTCTTGCAGTCAGGTTCAGTAGAATAGCAGATTGGTGGAGGGCAATTCTTACATTTGTAAAATGCAGCATCAGCATATCCAACCTTAATGGTAATTCCTCTTCTTAATTCCTCACTATGTCCACTGGTCCAAACTCCAGTTATTGATTCAACAAGGGTAGTTTTTCCATGGTCTACATGTCCGGCTGTTCCAATATTGACACATGGTTGATAACCATACTGATTAACATACCATTCAGGCAGAGTCTCTTTCCAATGCAATAGGTATACTGAAATTTTACAGAGATATTAATTTACTTAATGATAATGGCAGAAAATATTGTAGGTGTTGCATTGCAGATGGCTATTCTTCAGTCTTACTGGGTTCTTTCGTCTCGGCTTCGGTAGTGACAGGTAAGTTTCCTTCAGTGAGTAAACAATTAACTTGGTATATTTCTTCTGTAATCATATTTCCCCTAACCAATTTTCTTTTTCTAATGCCTTCACGATCATCTCTCATTCCTGCCCCTTTCGATAACAAGACATATTTTTTTACTCCGCCATGGACGTCACTTCTAATTGGAGTTCCAGATTTATCACTACCTCCTTTAAGTTGGATCTTGCCAGAAGGTATACCGACAACTGATGAATCAATAATTTCTCCTACTCGTAGACCAACCAGTGGCTGTGCTTCTTTATCCTTTAGTTCCTTACTAACACTCTTACCGTTTTTATCGGAGATTATTATCTTAAACTGAGTCAATATGCAAAGAACCTGCATTACAGCGTTAATTAATCTTTACGACCTGAATTATCTTAAATGCTTTAATAAATGATACTTATCAAAAATATATAGTGCAAAGCGATGATAAGAAGGTCGAAAAAGAAAGAAGGTGTATGAGGTGCGGATTTACAATGTTTAGCATCCAAAGCTGCCATCTCAGATGTGAAAATTGTGGATCAGAGTTAACTTGTTCTGATAAAGGTCTGTTTTGGTAAAGACATATAATTTCCGATTGAAAGTAAAAAAGTGATTTTCCATTTAATATCTGGCTCAAACGTTACCTCTAAACTGAAAATTATCTGCCATATTTTGTGCCTTGGTTTTCATCTTTTCAATGTAATTTTGATAGCTATCAGAATAGCCACATTTTTTGCACTTTATAGTTGTCATGTCGTCACTTACTTGTGCTTTGTCATTGCATTCAGGACACTTTGCATCCAGCAAATCAAAATAAAGTCATCTTCGCTTATTATTATATTTTAATGATCAGGTCTGAATACTTGATTGTGCCAGCAATGGAGTCGCCTTAATAACTATGATCTCTGAATTGGGATTATTTTTATTGAGTTTTTCAAAATCAGACTTAGAACACGAAACAACAATGATCTTTTTTTCACTTGAATAAAAATCAAACATGGCATCCTGTCTTTCAACATCCCCTACGTAATCTCTCAATCTAGATTCCAGTCTGGATAGGATTTCTAACCTATCACCTCTCATTTCATTTGGATCGAAGGTCCATGATATTATTGCCTTAGTCTTACTAGCTTTCAATTCGTATTTTTTGAGAAGGATCTTAATTTGTTCGGTCAAATGCTTGATGTAATTTTCAACCGTTGCAATATTTCCTTTGAGCAATAACGTGAGGGGAGAAATTCCAGTTAGAGATGATAGGATGGTATTCAAATCAAATAAACCGCTCACAAGATCATCAAGATACATATCACCAAATGCTTGATTTTCCATGGCCTTGGTTTGAAATGTTTTATCGGCAAATTTGCATATTTCAAAAATTGGTGACATCAAACTATAATGTCTAAGAACTCTTATGCAGTAGATATATTCCGCAGATTCAATATCTACAACCTTTAATTTTTTTTCAGGATGAAGCTCACTAAGCATACTTTCAAGGTTGGAATTCATATCAGAGCATGTTCCAATAATTGATTCGAAGACGTTTTGTGAAATAGAGCTAATCGGCAGGTAATAATAAAAAATGTTTTTCCCAACACTAAGACCTGTCCTGTGCTCAATCAACGTAATGTTTTCATTATTTACACCAAAACCTGCAGGAACTGTGTAAATTATTGAGCTATCTTTGTTCACATGCTTTATTACGTCCTGAAATTTGGATCCGATGTGATTCTTTGCATCGGGCCATGATTTCCTAATTCTGGGCGTAAAGAAAATAAAAGATGCATTATTTATAGCGACATCAAATGGCTCAAAATCTAATAGAGTTTCATCCTGAATAAATGAGGTTACGCTAGAGTATGTCTTGGCAATATCTGGTTTGAGTGTTATTGCCATTCCAGAAGAGTCATCAATAATTGAGACAGGTATACCTTTTTTTGAAATATGAGATGCAATTTTGTATCCCTCTGTACTTAGGCCGTACACCGCTACCTTCAATGAACTAGCACTCACTTGAATCTCCAGCCACTTATCCGCATATTTTTGTTCCTGCACCAAAATTAAGATTGGTTGAAGAAAAGTTTTTTCCATCAGTTTACGTATACATGGTGCGTGAGAATCTGGTTTGATGTTTTAACCCCAAAACAAGTTATGTTTTTCAAACATTCAGTGGACCTACTCAGAGAAAAAGATCACGATCTTCTCTGTACGGGAAGAAATTATCGCGAATGTGTAAAATTATCCAAACTTAAGAAATTAGATCTTAAAATAGTTGGAAAATACGGCGGTTCAACAAAGTATGACAAACTAAGAGCAAATTCAAGTAGGATTTTTGATCTGGCAAAGGAGATAAATGATTTTGAACCTGAGCTATGTGTCAGTTTTTCATCGCCGGAAGCAGCTAGAGTAGCATTTGGGTTGGGAATTCCCCATGTTACATTTAGTGATTCCCCTCATGCCTACGCTGTCCAGAGGTTGACTATCCCATTTGTAAATTATCTATTATGTCCATGGATTATTCCAAATTCCGCTTGGAAAAACCTGGGAATCTCAAATAAACAAATAATTCATTATCACGCACTTGATCCAGTAGCCTGGATTAGAAATGAAGCTAAGGTGATAAATCAAAAAAAATTAAAGCAAAAGTACAATCTTTCAAAAAATAACGCCATTGTCATCAGACCAGAAGAAAGTAAGGCCTCTTACTTAATTGCCAAGGACAGTAATGTAGATAGAATTTTGGGGTCAATTGTCGAGAACTTTCACAAAACTTCAGACATTTTAGTATTGGGTAGATATGAAGATCAAATAAGACAAATTAAAGAAAAATACGGTGATAAGATAAAGGTCCTAGAAAATGTAGTTGATGGATTAGAGCTAATATCTCTAGCAGATGTGTTTGTCGGTGGGGGTGGGACAATGACCGCCGAGTCTGCTTTACTTGGAAAACCGACTATTTCTATTTCTCCAATCAAATTCTATGTCGATGATTATCTTGTCAAAGTTGGTTTGATTCGCAAAATCACAAATTCATCGCTCATTGTGGAATTATTACGTGATATGCAATCTGACAATAAATTTAGGACTATACAAAAAAATCGAGCAAAACGGATACTAGACCAAATGGAAGACCCTGCTGATAAATTGATGGACATCGTTAACAGATTCGTAGCTTTATAAATCAGATATTCCATAAAAAAATGTCCGGCAGCCCGGTAGAGAATTTAAAATTCGCTGAATGTAGTGGCCAAGCATAGAGGCCTTTGGAGCCTTTGACCCCAGTTCGAATCTGGGCCGGGCTAATTTGATTCGCTTCTAATCCCAAAATGACCGATATTAGTGCGATTGGGCTCATTGTTTGGGCTGATTGTTTGGGGCTAGAAAAGTTGAGTGCAGCTAACAAATAACTAGACAAAAATGAAAACACAGTAGTGTAATCATCTCCAAAGAGCAATGTTTGGAAATTAAATAGTTATTGTTGTAAACTTTACCTTTTATGGGACAAATTTGATATTCATGAATTATATTCTTTTGTAGTATCAATAAGCTCATTAATATTTGAAAAAAGCTGTAAAAATCTTAAACCTTTTTCAGTAATTTTATAAAGATGCTCCTCCTCTTCAAGGCTCAATAAACCATTTTCAAGCATTATGGATAGATATTTTTTGAGTTGATAATGAGAGAGAAAAGATTTGTACATTATAGTTGTAATACCTACACCCTTTGGATCATTTGCAGATTGTAAAATTGAGGCAAAAATATCCGTCCTACTTCTGTATTTCATATTAAATGCTTTTGTAAATACACAATCAATTTTAATATGTCTTGTGGATGTTTGCATAGGCCATAGCAAGAAGCTGAGGAATTTGGCAAAAAGTAATAAGGAAACAAGATAATTTATTCTTCAGAATTGGAAGATACTCAAATCAAATACAAAATTACGCAACTTTCAGATAACGGTATTAACATTACTTTGTCTCTGATTGAAGATGTTGAGCTCGAATCAGTTTCACAACAGCAATTAATGCTAGAAGCAATAGATCGATCTATATCTGATGAAGATGTAAAGAAGCAGATAAAGCCCATACTTGAGGCCATACTACATTCTCAACCACAAACTGTTATCAAAACTTATCCAAAGACAGTTATTCAGATTAATATGCCCAGAAAGAAGTATGAAAATATTGGAAGCCCCGGTGTAGGAAACAAAATTTTGATTGATATCAAACAGGATTCCAAACAAAATTAAGACGAATATTCATCCTGTTTACAGGATATCTTTTTATTTTAAGCACTTTGAGATTCATATGACTGAGTTTGAACGATATTAACTAACTAAAGCTACACGGAGTACATTATTCCGCCCGATACTATAGGAACTGAGTCCATATTTGCAATTTCTTTTATCCTAGCTATAAGCGCATTAAACCACAGGCTATCAATACCCTGGCTCCAGATTGTTATCTTTTTGTAATCCCTCTTAACTCCGTCATTAAAAAAGCCATTACAATCTTCCACAGTGATATTGTTGTACTTTTGACTTATCTCATCAATCAATTGTTCTGCCTGATTTACGAGGTATATTATAGTGAGTGTAGGAAACGGAATAGTGTTCGAAGATGTTGAGGAAATATCTTCTGCCATTATAGTTCAAGTTATTAATAAGATCAATATCTTGTTTTCGTAGATTGGCTGACCGTGATTGGCCCAAATCAAGCTCTTAACATAAAGATATGATTTGAGGACATAAACACTGATATATTTCTGGGTTTTAGATCTTGTTCCATGAACGACGTCGAATTCTTAAATCGACTGTTGGCGCTTAATCCTGCTTTGAGATTTTCAGGGCTGGTCGAAAAGTCAGGACATCTAAACTCAAGTGTGATTCGAGAGGGGACTAATGAACTTCTTAAAGGCAGAAATCCAGAAATTAGCTATTCCCAATCTGCATACATTGTAGACCTACGAAAAATATTTGAGACTGAATTGGGGACTCTTAGTTCAGTTCTTTACATTTATGAGAAAGTAATAATGTTTAGCATTCCAATAAAAAATCACATAGTTGTCATTTCGGCAGATCGCGATATAGATATTGGAGCAGTATTGAACCAGGTACAATCATTTATAAAAAATAGTGAAGCCGAACTAGACTTTGAGCTACCTCTCAAAAATATTACCCAGGAGAAAAAAGAGAGTGTCAGGAATTTATACGATTCCGGAATATCTGAAGAAATGATTGCAGAACAGGTTGATCTGAATTTAGCAACTGTCAAGAATTTGATAAAAATAATTACATCCAATTCAAAATAGTTTATTACTACCCATTAGAATCAAAAACTCATATGTTTTTGACACTACGGATAAAAATCGCTGAACTATGACGTTTTATCCATAAGCATTCATTTCACTTTCAGTATCTTGAGTTTTTATCTTCGTTATTTCTTTTTCAATTTTTTCTGCTTCCTGTAATAGTAATGGGACATTGCATGAGACACCCGGGACAAGATTGCTTATTGTTGTGGATAATTCGGCTGCAGCTCTGAAATCCGGGATACCTTCAACTATCTTTACCAATAAAATTATAGTGTCTATATCCAGTTCAGAACTTTGATTTAAAAGAACTGCTGGAATTCCTCCTACGGTACCATTTTTTAGTAAAGAAATTTTTGCATCTTTTAGTCTGTTCCTTGCACCAACTGTATTTCCTATACCAGCTATTGAGTAATCTTTTGAGCCAGAAGGATTATTAGCCTGCTCCGGTGGGTTGACTACGTTACCTGAACTGATTATCAGATCGCATTCATTTTCTTTGGCCCAATTTAACATGGTAGTTCCAATCAAGAAGTATAATGATGGATCTATACTTATTTCAGAAATAAAGATCGATGTTTTTAGCTCTTCATTTGCATATATCCTTACAGGAAAGTATGGGATTGAATTTCTAATAACGGAAAGTTGGGAAAAATAAGGCGACTCTATAGTTGCTATGAGCTGGGTATTAATGGAGTGTAATATACATTCAGAAGCAATAGTATTAGTAATGCCTGTAGTCGCAAAGCCATCTATCACTGTTCCACCTTTGAGATTCATTTTCTTTAGCGTCTTAATCACAAAGGTTTGAGAATTGGACATCAAATTACATTAATAGGTACTAACTTAAGAATATTAATGCACAGCTGAAGGGATTTCTGGTGATTCCCAGGTGATTTGTTTTAAAGAGGTAATTAATTTCCTAACAGGTTGAGTATGTTATCAAATTTTTCTTGATTCATTTCAGTTTTGTAGTCCTTTATTTTCTTCACTATTTGATCTTTGTCACCAGTTATACAACCTTGAAGCCTTGAGTATATTGGACCATTTAATAAGATCGACTGCGAAGCGCTTGTTATGTTACTCACTCTCCTCCGAGTACTAGAAGTTTCAAAATCCAAAATTTTAGGCTTGTCATGGTTGGAAATTATAACATGATGATCAAGCCTATTTAGCTGACCATGATCAAGTTTTAGACAATCAAGGAGATAGCATTGCTGAAGGATAAGAGTAGTGCATTTTATGATTCTCTTTTTTGAGATCCTCTCTGAATTGTACCAGTCAATTATATTTGAGCCACTGACAAGTTCCATCAAAATAAAATTTTCAGAGAAGTTTACAAGAAAGGGACCCACTCCGCAAGAGTTTGCAAGTGATTGATAAACCACTTCGTCATACATGTTCGGCCTGTTGGCATCAGTTCTTCTTATCTTTAGGGCAAAATATTTTCTATTATATCTTGCTAAAGCTACTAAACCAACTGAACCCTTACCAAGAATGAAAATCTTATTTAATTGTAATCTACCTGTAGAGAAAATACCATTGATATCCAATGATAGCAACTCTTTCTTTCTGTTTTCAAAGGTATTCTGATCAAATAAAGGATAAGTCAATAGAAATTTTAGGCTTCCCTTATTTTTAGTGTCTAATAAATTCTCCATCGCCAATCATGTGATTAATTGCAGTTACAACGAAGTTGTTTAATTTCTTCTCATTCCCCAGATATATTGAATAGCCATTTTTAAGATCCGAAGTTATTCCGGTCTGACTTCCTGATTCTATGTCTTTTTTGATTAGTTGATTAGCATGTTCCTTTATTGATATCAGTTTTGTTTCTTCAATACTTACAACTCTCATGTTGTCCGTCCATATCATAATAGAGTTACTTCCTCTTTTATTGATATAAGAATCTGTTTCTGATTTTAGATATACTTCAGGTCCTTTATTTACACTAATTTTTGGGAGATTTTCAAATTCAATCATAAAGATAAACACTGCATGCTTTTCTTCGTCTGTGTAGCAATATTTCTTGATAATTTCAAACTTAGAATTTGATAGCATCTTTGAAATGCTAGTTAATTTTCTTTTAAGCTGACCCCATAAAATATCCGGACTCCTTTTCTGGATATTGAATTCTATTATCAACAGGTTTGATTCAACTTGCTTTACGATATCGAGATTCAGTCTATGATTTTTTGTCATAAATTCTATTGAAGGGTTTTTCAAGAATAGTCTTGACGCCAAAACAAATTTTGCCACACAATCTGCCGAAATTGCAGCTCCAAGGTTTCTATTCGAGTCAATAGGATCGATTATTATTATTGGACTAGTAAATTTCTCAACAATTTTCTCGGTGGGCTGATCGAGCGAAATGATTTGTTTTGGTTTAAGCTCAGAGAATATTTGCAGGACCCGCGCAAACGAACCAAATTTTAAAATAAGTACTTCTGTAACATATCCACTAAAACCTGAAACTGCAATCTGGGAGCCATATATGCCAGCTGCTTTTAAAAATTTTTTTAGTACCCTGACCTGGCTTTTCTTATTTTCATCTAAATTGGCTTGCATGAAATCAGTATGAAATGGTGATCTATCCGCAGCACTCTTCCACTTGTTTTTTTCAACCCTATAGCAGGGAACTATGTTTATTCTAGTTCCATCAACTTTTCCTTCTACATATGGATGCTCAGAATACCGCAAATAGGGTTTGTATTTTTTTAAGGCAAAGAGGCCAACAGATTTCCCTAGTTCCTCAAATTCTGTGCGTTCAACGTGTGGCTCTATCATTACAAAAAAATCAATGTCCGTATCATTCTCAAGCCAAGTGCCTTTAGCAAATGAACCTCCCACCAACACTCTGGATATTCGTTTGTCCTTAAAGTTCGCAATTTCCCTTTGAATTTCCTTTGATATTTTTTCCAGCTTGCTTTGTTTTGGTTTTGACGGTACTGATGATTCCGCGACCTTTTGTATGATGGATTCTATCTTGTTCATTTACCATTCACAGAAATTATGTTCTCGTATATAGGACCATGTGGCGTAGTAATGCTCTTTTTTAAAGAAACTGTGTCTATCTTGTCACAAACACTGGAATAAGATGAGATTTTCTCGAGTTTCAAGCTAAGTGTAACCTTTGTTCTAAATAATGTTATGTGTGGTATTATCTCTTTTTCTATCTCTTTTTTCAATCCTAAATCCAAATTTGTCAATTTGGACAAGACCAAATTGGATAGGTGATTGAAGGCGTATGTAGTTTTTTCATCCAATCCTATCCACACAACTTTAGCTCTACTGTTATTCGGAAATGCACCTATCCTTCCATAGTTAATTTCGAATGATTGAAACTCAATTTCTGAAATTTTGGCGAGTATATTGTGAAGAATTGAATTGTCTATTTCGCCAAAAAACAGTAAAGTAAAATGGAAATTTTCTGGCCGGACAAGTTTGAGATACTTGTTCTCCAAGTTTAGGTAAGAGATTAAATCCTCCTGAATCTTTTGAATTTCGGGCTTTCTGTGAATATCTGCAGCAACAAATACTCTAGTCACACCAATAAGCTATCGAGATATCTTATATTAAAATTTGAACAAGTACAATTAACCGAAATTCTGCATTTCTGAAAATCTCTGAATAAAAACATCCTGATATCATAGCAAATAATAAATTATTTATCAAAACTCATTTTGATATGCTATTTGGAAAAAACAAGTTAAAGGAAGGAGATTATGCCTTTGTAACTCAAGATTATTCTGGAAAACTTAGATTGGTAATTGGCAGAATTGTCTCTTTCTCTGATTCAATAGTTAGGATAAAGGGTTCATATATTATCCCAGTAGGCTTGATGGAGAAAGTCTCTGCAGGACGCGGAGATGGAAGGCCAAAAGAAGTTCTGAAAAATCCAGATCCAAATAACTGCATATTCATGTTAATTGATAACGTCGAAACTGGTATTTTTGATGAAGACGTTGACATGAATTCTTCAAAAGCAAAGTGGATAAATGAAGAAAGATTCCACATACTCGATGGCTGGATAAAGGAGAATCTCCCTGAACTTTTCGCCAACGTACTGAGAGCTTCAAGTAATGAAGATAGGATGCAGGCCAGGGCAATTTTATTGGAAAAAATGAATTCGCTTTATGAAAGGGATCTAAAGGAACACATGTATGCTGTAGCCAGAAGTACCAAGATTTTATGATTTGAAAGTTTTATATTATGGTCATGGATAGAGCATTCTTAAAATGGAATACGTATATGCTGCATTATTACTACACAAATTAAACAAGGATATCACTGAAGATAATGTAAAGAATGTGATAAAGGCTACTGGTGTAAGTCCCGATGAAGTAAAAATAAAGGCTCTCGTAGCAGCCTTGAGTGAAGTTAACATCGAGGAATCATTAAAGGCAACTCCAATGGCCATGTCCGTTCCTGCTACACCAGCTTCTGCTGATGCCGGAACAGCTCAGGCGAAGGATGAGAAGAAAGAAGAGAAAAAGGATGAAAAGAAGGAAGAAGAAGCTTTAGAAGGATTATCTTCTCTCTTTGGTTAAATATTCCTTTTCTATTATTTTTGATTCTTTAGTATTTAAATTCACTTTTTTGAGGTAATTTCAATTATCTATATTACAATAAAGTTAAGATGTTGCAATGCATTAATCTTCAGGTTAAATCGGCATTGATGGTGCGATTTATTTAAGACTTGATAGGGCACTACAATTATTAGTTTGGCGAATAGCCTTTGTTCTTGAGCTGAGTAGCTACATTGTTCGCCCTTAGTACTGACATTGAGATTATTTGCCCTGCACTCTCCTTTGTCAGATAATTTGATTCAATTGCCAATGATTGAGCATGCCCAGATGCCTTTGACAGCAAGTGTCCCATAGATTCTTTTGTAAAGTAACTTGACTCAACAGCAAGAGCAATTGATTCATTGTATGATCTACTTAGGTCATTTTTTAATTCACCGAGATCTATTCTTAGATCGTTTTCTGTGAAAATTAGCTTATCTGCTAATGCATAGTTAACTAAAATTCCTGCCTCGATGGGCTTTATATTCATCTTAGAGAGAAGGGATGCAAGCTTTGTGGAAATAACATCACCAGGTTTTGCCACTATCGAATCTTTACTTACCCATATTGTTCCTTGATCAATCTTTGTAGCTACATTTGCTTCTTTAAATTCTGATAATACTGGACCCGGAGTTATTCCTGTATCACCCGCAGGGATCATTATTTCAGTTTTAGTAATATCTCCTCCCTTTGCTGGTAAAAACACCTTATTTTGTTCGAAAATTAAATTGAGCTTAAATGGACTAATATTGGTAAACATAAGTGCACATTGTCCCTCTAATTGGGAACTCAATTTATCAATGCCTTTTACATCTGATATCTTTTCAAATGCCCTCTGGGTTACTCTGTTCTTAATTACCTTGATGACAATTTCTTTATGAAATTTTTTTCTAATCATCATAAGTTGAGTTGCTCGCACTTTATTGACCTTTGAAAGTGCAATAACATTATATGATTTTGGAAGCTCAAGCATCTGTTGATACAAGTCTTGTTTTCCTTTTGGATAAGTTGTTCTGGTGTGTTTTTCAGATGTCATTGTCTATTTCCCTACTTTTGATCTTGTTTTAATGCAGAAGCCTTTGAAGGCTTGCTCATTGTAAACTTAATTATCGCATTATGGATGTTTTTATCACCTTGTGGTAATTTTTTTTCAATGGCGGAAATTACTGCAAGAGCATTTCCCAAAATATGCTCATCCTCCATTTTTTCATCGCCTATCTTTGCGGATATGTTGAGCTGATTCTTTGTTCTTGCTCTAACAGAACCTCTAAATCTATCTGCGATATTCTCTATCGGAGCTCCATAAGCCAGTGGGGATGGCATCTTTCCCTTTGGTCCCATAAATTGACCTAACGAGCGACCTACACTTGACATCAGAGTAGTATCTGCTAAAAAGAAGTCATAGGCCTTGACGACTTTCCTTGCATCCTTCTTATTGGTGCCAAGTCTGTCTAATTCTTCAGGTTCTATCACTCTATCTACTTGAGCTTTCCTTGCTCTGGTTCCCATATCGCCTGATGCAAATACACAAATGCTTGATGTTTTTGTTACTTTGTTAGGTAGGTTTACGACCTCATTTACACTAAAGCCCTTTTTAACATCAATATCCTTCAATATGAGGGTCAACTCCGCAGATTGAGTGAAATTTCGTTTCTCAAATCCCTCACGGGCATTTTTTATCATGCCTTTTAATTGATTATCATCAAGCATAGTTGAAATTTTTAGATTTCAAGCCTCTTATAAACGTGATTTACAAACGTGTTCTTCGCACGTAGAAATGACGAGCTTGAAAATCAGTTTATTCTATTAAAGGTGTAGACATCATATCGTTGTAACTGCACATTATAATTTAGCACGGGCCCGGAGGGCTTCGATCCCTCGACTTCCGGCTCTCTTCGTTTAGACTTAGAAGGCAGGCGCTCTATCCAAGCTGAGCTACGAGCCCATCGGACTGCTTGGTTCAGCAAATCCTTTGCAAAAAGGAAATAAAATATTCACTTATAAACTCTTCAAAATTCTCTTTCCATATCTCCAAGTATAGATTTACATCAGGAAGTTCTGCAGTCTGTCTGCATATACGCGAGTATTACGTATAATTTTACACCTACGTTATCCGAAATAATACAAATGGATTTGGATTGATTGAATTGTATTTGTCTTTTATCTACCATTTAGTAACTTTGACTACTTCAAAGGCCTCAGCATACTTTGAATTTATTTGATATCCTCTAAAGGAACATCTGCCCAGAATTGCTGGAATCCAAATCTCTCCGCAGCGAATAAACTGAGATTCGAAACACTCTAAGGCATTTTTCTTTATATCGATCGTTTGAGTAATATCTACAAACAATTGTGGTCTAAATGAATTTTCGGTCATTCCTCCTGGTATCGTGGTCTCATACATAAAGAGATTGTTTTGATCCCTGCAAGCTGAAATCACGCTTTTTGTTAAAATCTGATGATCCTGATGGGAGTCTCCATACCATTGAGTAAACACTGATTCTGGTTTGTATTTAGTAACTAACGAATCTACTAAAGTGACGAATTTTCTTCCAAATACCATTTCCTCAGGCGATAGGTCAAGAAAAACAGGAGATTTGCAACCCATTGCTTTAGCTGCTAACAAAGATTCAGTCTTTCTCCCTTCTTTGGTATCAGATTTCACAAAATTTGGTAACGTAGCAATTACTGGTTGGACTTCATACCCCATACCAGAGAGTTTGGCAATAGTACCACCCATGCCAATTTCTAGGTCATCTGGATGAGCTCCAAATACTAGAATTGTTTTAGATTCCATACAACCAAGTTAGATAATTTGCCTACTTATGACTGTTAATGGCCGAAGGAACTAACCTGTAACCTCTCATTTCTCTAAACCTTCTATATTCTTGGTCTACTTCCATTGCTGCCATCAATATCTTGCTTTTTATTGATTTTGATGACTGCAAGAACATTTTTGTATCTTTGGGCAGACAATGTCCCCCTACGCCATCTCGAGGCTCAAGTATATTCACATTCCATTTTGTATTCAGAGCATCTCTTAATTCTCCGAAATTAACATTATTTGCCTGACAGTAGAGGTATAGATCCTCAGAAAATGCAATCTGCATATACCTATCTGCATTTTCTATTATTTTGGTCAATTCTGCTATTTCAATTTCAGATACAGGGTGCATTGGAATTCCAAGACTGTTTCTTCTAAAACCTTCGTGGCCATCATTACTATTGGGTTCATCATTTAATTCAAGGACTTCGTTACCACTATCGTAAAATTGTAATGCTATTTTCAGGCAACAATCACTTACTCCACCTACTACTCTCACCTGATTCACGCCGTGTAGATCCTCTTCAAGCGCATACCACCTGTGAGGTGCATGGGCAACATGAAGTCTGTGATTAAGCATTTCAAATATTTTCTTTGAAGTGCCTTTGGGTATTGTACTTTCAATGGAAACAAGCGATCCATTTTTTGCTTCTCTTGATATTTTTTGAGACAGTGAAAATAAGCCATCTACAAAAGGCGTATACTCATCGTTGGGATCATGGGTTGATACACATAAAATAAAAACATCAATGTCGTCAAACTGTTCTATCGCTTTTATTCCAAAATTCTTTTCTGCATCCCGCATTCTAAGGGGATTAATATCATATCCAAAAGTTTCAAATCCCCTTTCTTTTACATATTTTGCAACAGGCAATCCTAATTGCCCAAGTCCAATAACTAAAACTTTCTTTATTTGAGATCCTAATTGTGTGTGCATATTAGCCGATATAAAAGATTCATTACATAATTATTAAAGCCTTGAGATGGAATAAAACGTAAGTTAATCATTAAAGAAATTTCTATTTGGTTCATATAGAACTTTGTGTAGAAAGTTGCGATCTCTCATCTAAGGTACTTTTGCTTTAATTAATTCGTTTTTACTCAAGCTTGTTGCTAGATATAAATAATCAAGCCAAAATAATAGATGTGTGATAAGAATTGGTTTAATCGGTAAGACAAATACTGGCAAGACTACTTTCTTTAACTCTGCCACATTAGGTAATGAAGAAATTGCAAACTATCCGTTCACAACTAAGAAACCAATTCATGGAAATGCTCATGTAATTACTTTATGTGTTCACAAGGAATTCGGAGTACAGGATAACCCCCGAAATTCATTATGTAAAAATGGTTGGAGATTTATTCCTGTAGAATTAATTGACCTACCAGGACTTATTAAAGGCGCATGGGAGGGTAAGGGTCTTGGTAATCAGTTCTTATCAGTTGCTGCTCAATCTGACGTATTACTGCACATTGTTGATGCCTCTGGAAGTATAGACGCATCAGGAAAAATAGCAGAGGCTGGAGCAGGAGATCCCATAGCTGATGTATCGGACATAGAAGAAGAATTGGTTCTATGGTACCTAAAATTATTTGAAGGAAATAGGGAAAAAATTTCAAGGATGACAACTACTGGAATGGACATTGCCCGTGCTATAACTGAAATTTTTGGCGGTATTGGAGTTAAAGAATGGCATGTAAAGCAATCAATAGTTGAAAATAATCTGGCAGATAGGAACATTCATGAATTAGATCCTGATGAGAGTAGGAAATTTATTTCAACATTGAGAGAAATATCAAAACCCTCGTTAATTGTTGCAAATAAAATAGATTTACCAACTGCTGCCGAAAATTTCAATAGACTTCGTGAACACAATAAGCATATGTTTGTAATACCTTCAAGTGCTGACGCCGAGCTTACACTTCGAAGAGCTCAGAATAGGGGACTGATAAAATATTCTCCGGGAGATGAAATTTTTGATATCTACGAGAATACAGTACTTAATGAAAAACAAAAGTGGGCACTCAACTTTATCCGGAAGGACGTATTGGGTGAATATCTTAGAACAGGAGTACAGTTTGCACTAAACATCGCTGTCTTTAAGTTATTGAATATGAATGTCGTATATCCAGTCTCAGATCCCCACAAATTGTCCGATAAGAAAGGTAACATACTTCCTGACACATTTCTGATGAAGAATGGTTCTACAGTACAGGATCTCGCAAGTGATATCCATACAGAATTGTCCAAAGGCATTGTATATGCAGTAGACGTGAGAAATGGATTAAGGTTACCTAGTGACTATCAAATAAAGGACAGAGATGTACTATCTATAATTTCGACGATGATTAAAAAATAGATTTCGCCAACTCATGTGGGCGGGATGTAAGTGAATTGCACTCCCTATTGCTATAAAGAATTTAAACTATGCAAATTGTAACAAAAGACCTGATTAGAACCAATCATGATTGATTAGAGCTACCAATTACGGTAACTTATTTCTTGTAATCACTAAGAATGTCTCTATATCTTACATCTCTATAGGCTACGTATTTTACATATTCGCCATAGGTCATATCTAGCTTGCAAAACTGACACTTGACAAAACTAAAATCATCTGAAAGTTCAGCAGGCTTTCTACAATCCGGACAGACTATCTTCATCTATTATTATAAACCTTGATCTAACAAATAAGCGTTAGGTACCCAGCATGTCACTACTGTAGAAAGGGTGAATTCTACACTAAATTGCCTTTAGCTGCTTTACTATTGGTTGCCTTGCCTTTCGAAATACCCTAAATCCACAAATACACTTTATTTCAGGTAACTTGGAAAGTTCTTCATTTGTCACTGGAGTTCCGCATCTCATGCATTCGTAAATTACATTCCCCACAGAATTTTCGTTAGTCACAACCGTCATTATTTGAATTGAAATTTATTTGTTTATCTCGTAAATTCAATTTTAATTCCAGTATGGGAGTAGATTGCCATATTTTTCCTGAAACAGGATAATCACTTTAAAGATTTGATAACTGCTTGTTCCATTTCATTGATACATGAGGAAAAATCCTTTGGGTCACTTTTCAGCATTCCACCTGACGCAAACTCATGCCCTCCACCTTCAGTAAGATGTGATGCTATCTTGCTACATGAAATTCTTTCCGTATTCCTCCTTATGCTAACTTTTCCATGTTTGTTAAAGAGAAATACTAGATCAAACTTTGAATTAGAGAATAATTCATTAGCAAAAAGACTTGACTGGACATAAGGGTATGTAAATACAAAGGCAACGCTAAATGATAGTATTTTTCTTTGAGTTAAAGTTGCTAGTGATTTTCTCTTGTGAAGTTCGCCAACTTTAATGAATTTCAGATAGTCATTTTGCATTTTAGTATCCCATAATATTCCCTTAGCAGCTTCGTGAGCGAGAAATTCAAGTTTTTGTTTAGAGCCAACACTATTTCTGTAAAAATGTATTAACTCAGAAACTCTAGAATCGTGATTCTTTACATCTATCATAAAGTCTGAACTATGCGCTATCAGCTTTAACTGCTTGGCAATCTTATTGTTGGGCATCAGTTTTTCATACATTATTTCAGTAGAGCATTTTCTTCCAGACGAGTCATGATACATTTTACCGATTTTTCTAAATGAAACTAGAGATTCTTTTTGCCATGGATGATGGTCAACCCAAAGAACAGTCCACTGTCTTTGTCTCAAATACTGGATAGAATCCAAGGCTAGGACAGATGTGTCTTCATCGTTTATGCCAAGATCTGAAATGATGGCAAGGCCTTTTTTTGACTTTTTTGATTCATTCTTAACATAGTCAAACATTTTTCTAAAATTGTCCAATCCGTAATTATGAAATGAGATCTTGGCCCCGGGATACTTTATCAGTGCAACAGAGGCAGAATATATGCCGTCAATGTCTGCCTCATGTGAGCATATTAGCACACGCATTAAGTGGTTTATTCAGCCAAACTGAATATGTATCTAGTGCAGCCATGTTTGTCTGCTTGAGGATTCTTACTAGACTCAAAGATGATACCCCAACATGCACTTACAAGAATAATTTTATATTTGATAGCCTTTGTCAAATATTACAATTCCCATCATGTACTATTCAACTGAAAAAAGGATATCAGCAAGAACCGTATACCTAATAGTATTCTATATATCCGCAATCTTGATGACTGCAATTACATTTTACGCCCTATATCTTAGCATTGTTGAATATGCTGCGACTGGAAAAATTGTAATAGGAGAGATATTGGTAAAAACTGAGGTTCCATTCAAGGGCCTTTCAAAACTAGTTACCTACCTGATGATTGTTTCAGTAATCTCATGGTATTGTGTTACCAAATTAGGTGGCGAGAAGGTAAAAGAAGTTTCGCCAGCTCTACGCTCAATACTACAATTGATAGTGTTGGCAATAGCAATAGTTGCGCTTTACGAATTTGTCTATAATTTTGTCGTATGGAGTTCGCTGATAACGCTTAATGCGCTAGGTGGTAGCATAAATTTGGATAGCATAAGCATACCTTATCCAAATCCTGAAACACCCTGGAATTTAGTTTTTGCAACAAAGATGTCTTTGGCTGCCTTCCTGATTTCTACCCATGGATTCTATATTATTTCAAAGAAGGGCAAGGAATAGACCATTAATTTCTGTTCTACACGCTTTACAACGTCTTATGAAAAATTAAACTTTTTGAGTCAAAGTTATATGCCCGTTTTTTGCTCAGAAAATGTATCAAGATGACCTCTAGAGAAAATCCTAACGAACAAATTTCATCTGAACAAAAAATCAGTGAGATGCTCCAACAGTCAAAAATCCT
>DATFBL010000041.1:0-3143 GCA_035253865.1 Nitrososphaeraceae archaeon
CAATAATAAACTCGTAGGCAATAACATGAATTACCAGTTTTTCTTATTGTTAAAGAAGATTCCCCTGTTATCTGCTTATGCCAGGACGCCAGAAACATCAATATCCAATATGATAAATAATGTCCAAGTTCAGGAGAAGGCGCGAATCAAGAAAATATTTATTCTCGAGAGGGGAGAAACAGGCATAGCGAAGATTGATCCGAAAGACGCCATGAGAAAGATCATGCTTATAAATAGAAATGAGTTTACCTACTATAGGAATTCTCTTCTTTTTGCATATTCGTATTTCAATCCAAGTTTGAATCTAGACAAATTAATGAAAGTGGAAGCAAGCTTAATTAGTTCAATTGTGGAGAAGATAGATTGCTCTATTTTGCGTGCTAATAATCCTGAAGAGTACATTCATCTCATAGAGCGCTCAAATGTCTAAATTCGGGCATATGCAGAAAAATGGTCCTCTTATTTCCATTACTATTCCAACTTATAATTCTGAAGAAACAATAAATCTATGTCTAGATTCAATTTTCCAACAATGCGACACAGAGACAAAAAATAGTATGGAGATTATTGTTGTTGATAATTGCTCCAAAGACAGGACAGAAGAAATCTGCAAGAGATATGATTGTAGATTCTTGAGTACTCACTCTAGCAAAGCAGAAGCAAGAGAAATAGGCTTCCTTAACTCAACAGGGAAATATGTGCTGATATTGGATAGCGACATGTGTATGGAAAGTGGCATTCTAAAGGAGTTGATAGGTTATGCTGAGGATTCCAATTTTGACGCCGTCATTATAAATGAAGAGTTTTTAGGAGAATCTTTTTTCCACATTGCCAGAACTCTTGAAAAAAAATGCTACATCGATGCGTCTGAGATCCAATCTCCAAGATTTTATAAAAGGCAAGTTTTAGAAAAAGTAAATTGGAAAAGGATAGATGACGGGTGGGATGAAATGGAGATCTTCTTAGAGGCTCAAAGAGCATCACCTAGTATGCAAATACACGCAAGCAATAAGAAAATATGGCTAATTGCAAATCCATTAGATATTAAGAAAAAACTACACCATGGAAAATATTTCAAAATGTACAAGGAAAAATATGACAGCCAAGTCGTTCAAAGACAATTTAGCTTAAGTTACCGGATGAAGTTGCTTACAAGATCACTTAAGATATCTTTGCCTTATGGGTCGGCCGTTCTTGTTTTGAAATTCTTGGATTTTTTATTCTTCTATATTGGTAGAATTTCCTCTTATATTGGAAAAGAAACCAAAAATAACTAATTCAGATTAGCCATAGAAGTAGCCGACCCAGTCACAGTTAACATATAGACAGTTTACAAAAATATAACGAGGTTTCAAATGATTCGATATTATGAAGAAGTCCTAACTGCAAGTTATAGAGTCACCTTCCACTCCAAAGAAAAAAAGCATACCATATTGGATATCAGCAAGATAATTTTTGCTACATTTCGCTATCATTTTGATTAGCATCTTGCTAGTTTGAATTTGTTAGGCCACACATCACAGATTTTAATCGAAAAATACGCCTGTTGTATATATATATTAAGACTAGTCCCATCGAGTTCAAGAACTGCATATTCTCTGTTGTATTCTTATTCATCTTATACTCTTCAGTATTTCCTTTATTTCCTGCGGTGTTGTATTTTTGAACAGAAGAGTAATAATGATAGTCAAAGTTACTGACGCAAAAATAGCCATGATTGGATGGATGGTACTTGCTCCCCACAAGATGGCATATCCTAAGAGAATTCCAGCAAAAGTTGCTATAGTACTATTAAGCACATACCTTCTGGCTGGAGTGCTAGACCAAATTAAAGAGGGAATAGAAGAGATTAGGTAGGCAACAAAAATCGAAGCTGCAGCACCAAAAATCCCGTATAAGGGAATAAATATCATAAAGGAAATTAGAAATGTCGCAAACTGAATACAACCTATAACAATAATTTTTCGAGACTCATTTGAAGTGTTAAACTTCGAAATAGAATTTGTGACAATTATGGAAGGCAAAATGCCTATAGATAGAATAAGTAGAGCAGATCCCCCTGAGGTATATTCAGGACCAAGCATAGAAAGAATGTATGCAGGCACAACAGCAAGTGCGCTAATTAGTGGCGAAGTAAAACTCAATCCAATACGCAGACTACCATCAGTCAGATCCGACTTCGCTAGCGACGAAGCAGGGATGACAGCATAAGATATGCTTGGAGCCAAACTACCTATTACGATGCTGATCATCGTTGTCATATAGAATACTCCGATTTCTGCATCACTGATTCCAAATACGCCCAGAAGCACAACACTTATACTCAAAATTAGCAAGCCAAACCTAGACAATTTTGCAGGAGTGTTAACTAGTGCCTCTCTAAGGAGTTGCAAGAATGTGTCGGATTGCCATTGTAAGTCAGTATATTTTGTAATACGAAATTTCTTAAGAACTAAAGCCAGTCCTGTTATTGTTATTACTAGGTTGTAAAATAAGAATGAAAACAGTATGCCAAGAGCTCCTAAGCCAAGAGAAACAAGGCTGAGACCTACAATAAATTTTGACGCAGTTCCAATTATATCCCGTATGAGTAGATTTCTTGCATCTGAAATTCCAAGTAATGCAAAGCGTGCAACAAAACCTAAAGACATGAACACGAGAAGCCCTATGCTTATCCACACAAAGCCAGAAGCGGATGAATGGTATGCATCGGTAGATCCAACATAATAAAGAACAGGTATCAAAATGATGGTAATAATAGCCTCAATAGCTAGTGATGATACCAGAATTGAAGAACTATGAGATATCGATTTTTTTAGTAAAGGATATTCTAAACCTAGTTGTGATAAGGTTGAGAAGAGTAAGACTAAGCTATAGATAACACTTGCTTGTCCAATTTCTGAGGGAGAAATTAATTTCGAAATAATAAGCCAAAAGATCCAATTAGTTGCAGAAATAATCACCAGGTCAACAAATAGCAATACTCCCTGTCCTGTAAAATTATTATTTACTGCCATCTCGATTTGAACGAATCCAAATTAGGAGAGATTTGATGTATATTAATGGCTTACCTTTACCAGCTACACTACTATGCTATTGGAAACTTCTTTTTTCATTTCTTCTTTTTATATATCATGATAAAT
>DATFBL010000042.1:0-5484 GCA_035253865.1 Nitrososphaeraceae archaeon
TCTCTTATTGTTAAGTTAAAAGGCCCCATTAATCGATAAACAAAATGTTATTCCATCAAAACCCGGGATTTTAATTTTTAATGAGATTTTTCATATGAAGTTTCATTACAGATGGTTTAATAGAAATAATGCTAACTAGAATCATAAATTATGTTTAAGAATCTGTTTTACAAAATCCGGGGATCCGGTACTCCAGAAGAGAAACTTTTGCCAGAAGAAAAATTTTTCTCCAATATTGTTGGATATGCCGACATTAAGAGATTATTTTTCAAAGCAGTCATTTCAAAGAATCCTATTAATATACTCTTGACCGGTCCACCATCTTGTTCTAAGACCGCCTTCCTTCTAGATTTGTTAGAAGGCCTGAATAAGGTGTTTTTTGTAGATGGGGCTGGAGTCTCTGGTGCAGGGATGATTGATCACCTATTCAATACCGATACAAAGTATCTTTTGATAGACGAAATCGATAAAATTAAGAAAAATGATCAAGCCGCATTGTTGAATGTGATGGAGACCGGTATTCTTTCTGAAACAAAATTGAAAGGCAAAACAAGACATAAACGGATGAATTTATGGGTTTTTGCAACCAGTAACGATATAGAGAGACTTTCTAACCCTTTGAAGTCGAGATTTATTGAATTGCATCTCGACGAATATTCGTTCGAGGAATTTTTAGAAATTACAAGAAGATTACTTAAGAAAAGGTATGGGCTAGATAGACACTGTTCCGAAGCAATCGCATACTCGGTTTGGAATCGGATGGAATCTAAAGATATTAGAGATGCACTTAATATTGCAAAATTGACCAAGTCGACTGAGGATATTGATTGGTTAATTGAAGTACAGGTAAAATACAGAGGAAAAGACAAACAATAATATCTTACTAAAGGGTGAAAATTGATAGAAAGGTACCTCTTTTTTGAGCATCCGTTAAATGTGTTTTTTTAGGAATTAAATTAATCTGGGCGTTACAGCGACAATATATCTTAAATTCCCCCGAGCAGAATTTGCTTTAATTGTAAAACAGGCTTTTGTTTGATTCCGTGCAAGTTTTAGGAATTCCAATAATTCCGGATCATTTAGCTTGATTTTTGATTTAGACAGAACCGACTGGAGAAATGGTAACGAATCATAATTTTCCTGAATTTCGATCTCATTACCTATTTGTTCGTTCGATGGCTTAGCCATTAAATACAGTTGCCCACTAGTATTTCTAGCCCAGTCTTTACATTCTGATAAAAGTACTTGTGGAAGTGCATAATTTATTTCTCTCCAAAGCTCACTTGATCGTTGAATAGGATCCAGCATGTTAACTGAATTAAGTACTATTGGATCGCACTTGTGGACATTATGGAGTGCAAATTCCTGTGAACTTGAGTATGTCCTGAAAATATTAATCACCAAACAATTTGGACATACATCACCTTTGAAGCCTGTTACGTCCTCGTAAGAAGTATGCTCAATATTGGATCTTTCCAATCTATTATAAGGTTCTGGATATATCCTCTTATGGGTAAAATTGTTCTGGCGCAGTTGAATTGGCAGTGGCAAGTATGTATCTGCGGTCGGCAAAAAGGGTTGATTCTTGGGATAACCCCTTATGCGTTCTTCGTGATATCGACAAATAAATTCGAATATCCTATCTTCTAGACTCGCATTTTTCATGCCCCATGGATCAAAATAATATCGGTCCTTTGAAACGGTACTTACTGGGGTGAATGAATCATGAAAGGTTTGGATAGTTGGTGAACTGGTAGAATCAACCACTGTATTCCCATGAGAATATCCTCTCATTGGCTGACCCATACCGCCATGCTTTCTCTTAATATGAGTCTTCAAATTCCAGTGGCGAGTTGAAGTTTGCGTACAATGTGGACATAACCATTTATTTTTCATTGAATTCACCTAACTGCAGTCACTGAACCAGTTACTGCAGTAACTGCAGTACTCAGTTATTTACTAATAAATCTTTGCCATTTTGGAATCTTATGAAACCCTCTAAAGCAAGAAATTTATCAAAAGTGGTCGATGAGATAAGGTTATCAAACACAAAAGATAATCCGATAAAAAAGTGGAATAGCTCTATCGATCCGGTGTATTGTTTTTAGTATCGATTTCCATGGTTTCTGATGTGTTCTTTATCTTAGCGTTTTTCATGTACAAGGGAGTAACCTGTCTTTGTTATGCGGTACGAGAAATCTTCTATCTTTTTTTTCAAGGAATCAATAGCAGAATCAAGTTCATTAATGCTATTTTTTGTTTCTTCTATATTCAAGATGTTTTCTGAGCGATATTTTTCATACATTTCTGTTTTGGCCTTCATGTCTTCCAGGTGCCTCATATTTTTGGAATTAACTGATGATTCTAATTCACTCATTTCTTCATTCAATTTTTTCAAAGCGGATGAGAGTGAAGGAAGAGACTTTACAATTTCATCTATTTGATGTATCGTTTTTTCAGGATCCTTAATTTGAATACTCTTGTCAACAATATGTTTCCTGAGTTCACCAATTAACTGCATGTATTGAAATTGGTCAGAAAAAATTTCCAGAGGTTCATTCTGCAAGATTGCAAGCCTCCCTTGAGTCTCCTTGGAGGCCAAATACGAAAATTTAGTTATTGGACGAGAGAGGCTAGAAACCATATTTATCAAGTTCTTTTCAAGCATGTTTATTTCATTCCTCCTGTTATTGATTTTTTTCAAAGTATCAGTTGTATTCAGGAATTCTTTTGATCTTTGAAAATCATCGTACTCTCTTGTGCTTGCTCCAATATTTTTCTCTAATCTTGCTCTTTCTTCTGTAAGTTCTAAAAGTCTATCTTGCTTACTTTTCTTTTCATTGACTTTCTCTTTGAATAAAACTAAATCGTCTCTGCAAACAACGCTATTGTCAATTTCAGATTCCTTGACAGATAAAATTTTATTTACCTCTTTTAGTAAGGATGACAAAATGTCAAATTCATTTTTTAATTTATTTATTTGCTTTCGCATGAACTCGTTAAGAATTCTATTGTGAGAATCTCCAACTTGCCCGAATCTATTTATTAATAACTCCAGATTGTTTTTGAATTTAACCGCATCCTCATAGTCCTTAATTTCAGAAGATTCTATGAATGACTCCTTCTTAATACTTGTAATTAAGATCCTCTTTGATGTCTTAATTAACGATTCAAACTGAGGATTTTCCACTTTAATTTCTTGTTCTTCCAGGTCATCTGCGCCACTTCTTAGGCGATCAAGACAGTCTAATACCGATCTTCTTATCGGTTCAAGATCACTTATCAAATCACTTTCCAGCAGTTTCTTTTCTTTTTCTATTATTTCCAGTAATTCCTTATCTGTAACTGACTGGATAGAATTGGTTTGGCTCTTGTTTTCATGAAAATTATCAAATGTCTTCCTTTTAAAAAAGCCGAATTTGGGAGACATTAGATTATTTTACTACTTCACTACTAAAAAACCTAATCCAATGATATGATTGATTTCCTCTTGGATCCTGGCATTGCGGAATGAAGAGAACTTTGGAAATTCATGGAAGATTGGATGATCGGTAAAAAATACGACGCCAATTTATGTATGGAATCTAGAATTTCTAGAAAAGTTCTCTTATTCCGCCATCGGAATTATTAATCGACAAAGATTTTTTCTATAGATAGATTCCAAAGTTCTTATTAACAAGTAGTCTAATAATACGTTGAATTATGTACCATTCGAGAAGTGTAACATTCATTATTGTAATATCTGCATTTGCGATTTTCGGACTTGCTAGTATCAGCAATATGTCTGTATTTGCCGAGCCTAAAGTTGACATTTCCCCAACTTGTGGACCGCATGAACCAGGATTTAACATTGTTATTAATGCAAATGGATTTATGCCAAACAGTACCGTGGCTTACAAATTTGTAACATCTGAAAGCAAAATTCCATTGTATGGTTATTTTGAAACAAACAGCACCGGGGGTTTCAATGATGTAACATTTGCAGACGATCTCAAGCCAGATAATTACAAGTTGTATTTTGCTGATGATGATAATAATGATAACGTATTTGATATCGGTTCCAAGCGAATATATGCAAATGTAACAATCCCATGCCCAAATTAGTTTTTGAAATGTCTCAAATAATCCCTACATACATTGAGTGAAAATGAAGATGAATATTAACTGCTTTATTAATTTACAAAGTAATCGGTTACTACCAGTGTTTATTTCATCTTTTGCAATTATCATCTTATGTACTTTTAGCAGTAACCTAGTTGGTTTCATTTATGGCGATTCAACTTACACTGCTGCAGGAGATTGGGGATGCACTTCAAACACTGATGCAACTGTGAGTAACATGGCTGGAAAAAATCCCGAGCGTGTATTTGGACTGGGTGATTATTCTTATGCCTCGACCGGGACTTGCTGGTTTAACAAGATAGGTTCTATTGATGATAACATGTTTATTTCAATCGGTAATCATGAGGATGATAGTGATGAAGGTTTTAGTGGTTACATGAGTAAATTTGGATTGTCACAAACCTACTATTCCTTTAATCACGAAGATACTCATGTTCTTGTAATGGATACCGACCGCAATTCATACGCATCAGGATCGGCCCAACGAACTTTTGTCCAAAATGATCTGCAGTCAGCTTCTACGAATCCTAGCATAAAATGGATTATAGTTTATCTTCATAAACCCATGTATACTTCCCCTAATGCGTGTGGCAGCTCTTCATGCTCAAATACAGGCTCTGAGAACACTAATCTAAGAAATGGATTCCATGCCTTGTTCGATCAATACGGAGTGGACCTTGTTTTACAGGGTCATGTTCACAATTATCAAAGAACATACCAATTAAAATATGATTCAGGAAGCCCTTCTAGTCCTACTATAGGAAGTAATAATGCCAATACTTACACGGAGGGTAACGGCGCAGTCTTTGCTATTGTAGGTACGGGAGGCGTAAACTTTCACGCTTTATCAGGTAAAGCAGCGTTTACGTCTGTTCAACAAGACGATTTCTTTGGTCAGCTGGAAATTAAGGTTACCAACAGTGGTAATAAATTAGAAGGTAGATTCTATAGAAATGGTAATAATGCTATTTTGGATAGTTTCAGTATTACCAAAGCGTCTAATTCTCCTCCTGTAGCGAATAATCAGGCGGTAAATGTGATTCAGAACACTGCTACACCTATAACGCTGTCTGCTACTGATCCTAATAATAATCCACTAACTTATTCTATAGTAACACAGCCCTCACACGGTAGCGTAACTCCAACGACACCAGGAGGCCCATCTCGAACTTATACTCCTACGAATAGCTATTTGGGTCCGGACAGCTTTACCTTTAAAGCAAATGATGGTACTGTTGATAGTAATACCGCGACAGTAAGCATCAATGTGATAGAGCAACCACAGGGAGGTTATAATTATGCTCCATCTTTTGTAGCAACAGGCTCCAGCTACAATGATACACCTGACTCTGCATCACTACG
>DATFBL010000043.1:0-4202 GCA_035253865.1 Nitrososphaeraceae archaeon
TTAATTTTCGCTCCCAATTTTCTTGATGCCAATTCATACTCGCAGAATGTTGGATATGGTATGATTACTTGTTTTTGAACAAATGCTCTGGCAAAGTTATAGATTATTTCCGTTGCTCCATTTCCTATGTTTATTGAATCATATGATATTCCACTATCCAAATAGTTGATAATTTTTTTTTTTAGATTTTTATGCTCATTATCGGGATAAATTGAGGATAATTTTGGTAAATTTTTTCGAAGTATTTCCAGAACATTCCCTGAAATTCCTAATGGATTTACGTTAGAGCTAAAATCAACTCTTACTAACCTTGGATTTACACTATAAACCCCGCCATGAGAACAAGAATATTGAATCATCTAAATTCCATATGAATTCCAATATAGCATGAATGGATAATATTATGTTTTTTCTGTAAACGAATATTAGTTGCGTTCTGAATAACGGCTCATTATGTTAAAAGTAGCAGTAATTGGTGCGACGGGAGCTGTGGGACAGGAGTTTGTCATTGGACTTAGCAAACATCCCTGGTTTGAACTGGTCCAGATTGCGTCATCAGAGCGATCAGCGGGGAAAAAATACATAGATGCACTCAGAGATCCATCTACTTCATTACTCAAATGGCACAATAAGGAAAACATTCCCGAAGGCGTTAGAGACATGGTCTTATCCAGAGTAGAGGATATAGATCCAAAGAAAGTAGACTTAATTTTTACCGCACTTGAATCAGAGGATGCAAGAATAATTGAACCCAAAATGGCATCTCAAGTCCCTGTGATAAGTACAGCTGCTGCATTTAGATATGAAGAAGATGTGCCTATACTGATTCCTGGAATCAATGATGAACATTGTGAAATGCTGAATATTCAAAAGAAGAACAGAAATTGGAACGGCTTTATTGCTCCTTTGCCTAATTGCACGACTACAGGCATGGCCATAACCCTGAAGCCTTTAATGGACGACATGGGCTTGGAAAGTGTCTTTATGACGTCCATGCAAGCCCTATCCGGTGCGGGTAGATCGCCTGGTGTGATAGCCTTAGATATCATCGATAACGTAATTCCCTATATCCCAAAAGAAGAAGAGAAAGTTCAGGTAGAAACAAAAAAGATCTTGGGGAAATTTGATGGTAACTCTATCAAAAATGCTTCCATAAAAGTAAGTTGTACTTGTACAAGGGTGCCCGTAATGGATGGACATACCGAAACAGTATTCGCTCAACTTAAGAAAACAGCTTTACCAGATCAGGTAAGAGAATCTATGCTGAACTTTTCGAAATCCGTATCTATAAAAGACTTGCCTTCTGCACCTACGGACTATATTATAGTTCATGATGATCCCACTAGACCACAGCCAAGAATTGATAGAGAAGTAAATGATGGAATGACAACTGTAGTTGGAAGATTGCGAAAGGATACTGTATTTGAAAATGGAATAAAATATGTTCTTCTCACACATAATGAAAAAATGGGCTCTGCGAAGGGTGCCATACTACTCGCGGAGTTATTTAGGTCGAAAAAAATCATATAATCATACATTATTGATAAAAAAATTGAATAAACTTGCAATTAATACATTTATTAACCCCAGAATTTACGATATAATCAGTGATTTTCTATGTATAAGATAGATGATTTAGATTTAAAAATTTTGGAAGAACTCTCAAATGATGCATCTATTTCAGTCCCAAGACTTTCAAGAAAAATCAATATCAATGCATCGGTAGTATACAGCAGGATAAAGAGATTAGTGAAAAGGGGAATTATTAGAAAATTTACGATCTTGATGAATGACGAAGCACTTGGGTTTAATGTAAAAGCGTTAACAGGCATAAACATGGATTCTAAATTGAGAGATAATGTCTTAAATGAATTATTCAGGATTCCAGGGGTTACAGAAGTTTCTGAAGTGACTGGTAGATTCGATATATTGGTAACGATGAATTCCCATTCGCTAGACGAAATGCATCAATTGATATCGGAACGAGTAGGACGTATTGAAGGAGTACAAAAGACTGAAACATTCATCGAAATGAGAAAAACAACTCGGGAAGTTCCTATTCCAGCAATGGATCAGGAATAGATACAAGAATACTTCCTTTGTATAACTTATTTACCAATCATGCATTTAAAGGCCAATTATGAATTAATACAAGCAGAATGAAAAAAATACATTAACAATTACGAGATCAACGATACAATCCTCTGAGAGATATCAAAAGTTCTAATTTAACTAAGTGTTTCAAAACATGGAAACATTATTCATATTAGACTGAACTATAATTCAATTTAAAAAGTAATAATCATGGATTTGGTTTTGTTCCCAAGTTTCCTGCTTGCCCTTGACCTTGTCCCATACGAATCATTTCATTAATCTTGTTCTCTACCTCCTTCAAATTTTCTTTAACCCGTGTCTCCTGTTTTCCCAGAACAACTAACCTTGTATTGGCAAGATCCTTCTTTTCATCCAGCTCCTTTAGAGTATCATCCTTTTTTTTTTTTATCATAAGAGGACCAACGTTTTTGTATACTGCTACGTCCTGCTCAGATTTTTTGAGTTCTTCGGTGGCTTTTTCTATCTCGACTGATTCTGCTTCTAACTGTTGTTTTTGCATCAAAATGGCTTGCAAATTTTGTTGCAGTTGTTGCATTCTAGATAGCTGTTCTCTCAACCATGGTGGAATTTCTTGTTCGCTCATTTCTTATTACTTTACTTCACCATCATAAATCTATAGCGTTTTATAAATTTAGAGACAAAAAAGATAAACTCAACAGTCTGATGTAGGTGTTAACTATTGCCCGCATTGATTGTAAATCATTTGTACTGATATCGATGGAAATTACACCATTATCAGAGGAAATACTTATTTTTTCGCTTGAAGCTTGAAACTTGGTTTCAGGTTTTAGCGCATTGAAAATGGTATTCCCAACATTGGAAGAAATTTCTGGAGAAAGATTGTCTAGAGTAATTTCGATCTTAATACTTACTCTTTGTTCTTTCAAAGTTTACATCATATGTACCAGCAGCTACTTTGTAACTGCATTTTGAACAGTACCAAATTCCAAGTGCTTGTCTATCAAATTTTATCGAACCGCATTTTGGGCATCTTCTTTTCTTTTTCAAAACTCGGTAAATCAGTCCATATCGCTTTCTAACAGTGGCTCCATATTTTACTCCTAATCCCTTAAGTCGGGATATTTTGTGCTTACTTCTACTTACCAATATTTATCAATCCTTTTAGTTTTCCTCTAATTTCCTCTCCCTTGGTAATAGCTTTATTTGCAATACTTTTCACATCATCAATTGAGAAGTTCCCTTTGAGTCCCTTTTGCATTGCTACGATTGAACCTTTCGAGTTTGTGGTAATTGTAAGTCTAGCATCCATGCAGGCTTCTTCCTCGGTATTAGGATCCGAAATCAAGTAATCTCCAATTTTAACCGTTGTGATAGATACAGGTATGGTAGTTATAGGAGGTTCCTGTGTTTTTCCCGTCTCTACAACCTTGTCATCCTTAATTTCAAAGACAGGTAATTTGCAGCTTGCTAATGCGGAGACTACAGCATAGGATGTTGCATCTAAAAGATTACCGTCTACATTAATTACGCTACAATCAACAAAAATGGTATACACAATTTTTCCTGGAACTAAAACTAATTTACTTAAATCCAACATCTCAGATTCTCTCACACCTCTGTCAACAACCCTAGCAAGCTCTATTGTTTCTTCATCAGGAGGTCCTGGTTCGACATGTGGAGATGCAATCGGAAGCACTTCTGCAGTGATTATCAAAGCACCACTATTTTCCAACCCTTCAAAGGGTTCACCTGTCTCTACCTTTACTCCTGCGACAACTTCAGTGTTACCTAACTTTACCCAAGCAGATCCGCTTGCTTTTTTGATAACGTCTAGTTCAATTTCAATAGGTCTTATTTCATCTAATGATCTCTCATCTAGTCTTTTCCCTGCCGAAATTGCATCTCGCATCTGCTTTTTGCGTAGGTTCTCAACAATTACTGTAGATTTTTTTGATAGACTCATTATTCTTTCATTCCCTTTTCATCGCCAAAGTACTTTTCCATTAATGAGGAACGTTGTATTTCATACACTTTCAAGCATCCACGCACAGCTTCGTCCAAACAAGTATTAAATTCGTTCGGGTTTAATTCACCATCGAGCTGCAAAAGTGTTATTTTCTTTAGAT
>DATFBL010000044.1:0-5029 GCA_035253865.1 Nitrososphaeraceae archaeon
TAAATAGCTGAGTCTCGTATAATTACCGCACTTGTCGAACAATGCTGGCTCCATTACTAATACCGTCCAAATAGTAAATGAACATAGGACTTTTGATGCTGCATTAGAAATCATTTCAAAGGCAAAAGAAACATTTGACTGCTGTATAGACTCAAAAGGATTATCTTTTCTGATGCAAGATGAACAATTATGGAATGTAGTAAGGGGACTAAAAAACAGAAATGTAATTTCAAGGTTTATTACTGAAATTACTCAGGAAAATATGCATTCTTGTAACTCACTTTTAAAACTAGGCGAGGTTTTTCATAACGATAGACTGAAAGGCAATTTCATGATTGTAGATGGAACAACCTATTCATATTATGTTATGGATTACGATAGTCATGGAGAAACTCAGAATATAAGACAATCCTTTCATACCCAAGTTAAACCATTTGTAGATGCTCAACAACATCTCTTTGATAACCTATGCAGCAAGTCTATTCCTGCCAAAGAGAAAATCAGAGAAATTGGAAGAGGGATTAAGGGAGATTTTGTTGACATTATTCAAACTGCATCTGAAATCCAGAATATCGCTATAGAACTTATAGAATCGGCAACTAATGAAATACTATTGTTATTCCCAACAACCAACTCGTTTTATCGAGCAGAATATAGTGGAATGTTAAATTCATTATGGGAAGCATCAGAGCGAGGTGTCACAGTTAAATTGTTAATACAAGGAACAGAAGACGATAACCAATTAAAAGAAACAATACAGAAGACAGTAATGCAGAAAAACTCATTAATAAATGTCCAGTGTATTACAAGGCAATTAGAAACGAAGATTACAACTCTTGTAATCGATCAAGCAGTTTCATTAGCAATAGAGATTAGTAACGATACAAAGAAAATCTTTGAGGAATCCATAGGAATTGCTATTTATTCAAACGATGAATTAAAAGTTGCATCATCTCTTACTGTATTTGAAACTCTGTGGATACAGTCTGAATTTGATAAACAAAATAAAATAAAACAAGCATATTTTCAAATGTTTAAGGGTTTTGAACTCAAAAATGAATTGTACATTCGACGTTGGTCATTTGAACAGCAACGACAAACAAAGAAACAACAGGAGTAGTAGAACGTACAGCTATAGATCAAGTTGGCGGAGCCACCTTTAATTATCATACAAATACTATGATATTATATAAATAACGGGCCAATTGGTATTATAATGATTCTATAACGGCAGAATATTTTAAATAACTTCTATTGAAATTTAGTATTGTATATATGATGAGCGAAGAAGATGCCCTGCGTGAAAAGAAGCTACGTGGCTCTGGGGGATTTGTTTATGCAAAAGTAACAGACGACGAACAAAAAAAAGGGAACCTTGGTGGCCCTGAACTATTTTTAGCAGGAATAGGTAGATTACCGGAGAAAAGATTTTCAAAATATTTCTGTAATAAATGTGAAAAAGAGTACAGAGGTTCTCCCTTACTTGAATATGAAAATCCGAATGAAGATCTGGGAGAAGGAGTCATTTTGGCAGAAAAGGGTGAGTATAAGTGTGCAACATGCGATAATACTATCGCTCAATATCGAAAATTCGATCCATCGTCAATTTCCTCGCCTGGAGCAGCAAGTCAGGTATCTACCATCACTTCTAATGGTGATGCTGAAAAAATTGTGAATGGAAATGAAGTGGGTCAAATAGGAAAGCAATCAACTAAAGGTGATAATGTCAAATCCCAAGATTCCTTAGCCAGCCAATCTACTTCCGGAGAACCTCCAAATACTAATGTTAACTCAGTCACCCCGTCGGGAAAAGCTGTTTCACCTGAATCTCAGGTAGATACAACGTTTCATCCTATTCAGTCACTTATTGGTATGCCTGCTTACGATAGTGAAGCACTATTGATTGGAAGAGTTCAGGGGATTGGGTTACGGAGGCCAAAGATAAGTGGGAACACACAAATTAGTATCAAAATTATCCGAGCTGATCGCGATAGAGATGAAAAGAGTAATAATAGTCCTGACAGTATTGAAACTTCTAGCCCTACTATAGTTGAGATCCCATGGAATGAGATATCAAAGGTCGGTGACATTGTCCTTGTAAACAGAGGACCAGAGAATTCCCAAGCAAATAATACTGCTGTATCTAATTCAACAAGACTCGGATCGGAGAAGTGTTCTTCATGTGGTCATCAGAATGAGAAAGATGCTAGTTTTTGTGAAGAGTGTGGAAATAAATTGTAAAATTGTAGGTTGCTGTCATTTCTTCCCTTAAAATTATAACCTTCTATTAAATTTGTTTTTTAAGTCCGATTCTAACGTCTACTACCCGTACCCCCTTTCCACTCTCCAATACTAACATAGGATTTATGTCAAATTCTTCAATTTCCGGAAAGTCTGTTATCAGCTGTGATAGTCGCTGCAAGCTATCTACTACGGCGGCTAAATCTGACGGAGCTTCTCCTCTGATACCTTTGAGTAATTTGATTGCCTTTATTGATTCAATCATTTTTTCTGCTTCGTGTTCGTTAATAGGTGCCAATCTAAAGACTACATCTTTAAGAACTTCAACATAAATGCCGCCTAAACCCACCATAACTAGTGGACCAAATAGCGGATCTTGTTTTGCGCCAAGAATTATTTCTTTTGCAGATGTTATCATTTCCTGTACAAGGATGCCCTTGACCCGTGCATCTGATTTGTAGCTTTTGGCATTATTCATTATTTCTTTAAATGCAGCTTTTATCTCATTATCATTTTTCAATCCGACTTTAACTCCCCCTGCATCAGATTTATGAATAATATCGGGAGAGACAATTTTCATTACAACTGGATATCCAATTTCATCTTTGGCGGCCTTAGCACATTCTTCTTCGGTAGTTCCAAGAATGCTTCTTGGTGTAGAGAATCCATATGAAGTAAGAACTTCGTAACCTTCTTCTTCTAATACATTTCTTCTACCCTGCCGTATAATATTATCGAAAATTGCTTTCACTTTTTCCTTGTCTACCTTGAATTGGCGGAACTTGCCTTTTGGAGATCCTAACCAATCCCTATAACTGTACATTGCATTTAGCGTTTTAATCGCAGGCTCAGCATACATAAAATGCGGTATATCTCCATCAGACAGAATTTGCTTATTTTCAGTTCCTTCAGCAAGCCCCATTAGTGCAGCGAGCATAGTCTTTCCCGTCCCCTTTGATGTTTTAACGATAGTTCGTGCTAGTTCATTATAATCCAAAGTGGCAGATGGAGTACACATTGTAACTACAGAACCAACATTTTGATTTGATAGAACTTCTACTAGAACTTTTTCAAAACGGTTATAGTCTGCATCGCCTACTATGTCCACAGGGTTTCGTGCTGATCCATGTGGTGGTATGACTTTGGCGATTGCCTCTGTAGACAATGATATATCAGCCATTTTCAAGCCGTACTTTGAACAGGCATCAGTTGAAATAATTGCAGGACCTCCGGCATTTGACACGATAACTACTCCGCCTTGAGCTGGCGGCACTGGCTGCTTTGAAAAAGCCGTAGAAAGATCAAACAGATCCTGCATTGTGTCTACCCTAATCACTCCAGATTGTATGAATAATGAATCATAAATCTCATCAGAGCCCATTAAAGCTCCGGTGTGAGACATCGCAGCCTTTGCCCCTTCTGGGGTTCTACCAGCTTTTAACACAATAATTGGTTTTTTGCTGTCTATTGTTATCTTTTTAGCAATATCTAGGAATCGTCTTCCATCATGTATATCCTCAAGATACATCACAATAACCTTAGTTTCTGGGTCTTCAGATAGTAATTCGAGAATATCGTTTTCATCCATGTCGACTTTGTTTCCCATACTGATTACTTTTGAAAAACCAATTCCTTGGGCAATTGCATCTTCTACAGTAGCTGCACATATTGCACCACTTTGGGAGACTAGTGCAATTCCACCATATTTGGGTGTAATTTTGAGGAAGGTTGCATTCATCATGTTATGTTGCGACAGGCTCATGATGCCAAGACAATTGGGACCTATAATTCTGATGCCATATTTCTTACCAACAGATGCTATTTCCTTTTCTAGCCTTGCGCCACGCTCATCAACCTCCTTAAATCCTGCTGAAACTATAATTGCCCCTTTAATCTTTTTCTTGCCAACTTCTTCCATTACTGCCGGTACAATTTTGTTGGGAGTTGCAACTACTGCGAGATCAACTTCTTCTGGAATATCAAGAACACTCTTGTAAGCTTTAAGCCCAAAAACAGTCGGGTTTGATGGCGTGATTGGATAAATCTTTCCCTTATAGCCGTTCATAATGTTGGAAAATATTGCTTTTCCAACACCCGGCTTTTCTGATGCCCCTATAACTGCAATGGATTGTGGTGCCAGAAAATTGCCCTTAGATTGACTAGGACCATAGGATGAAGATGATGAGGATGATGAAGAGGGTTCTGAAAACGAAGAGGGAGACGAGGAACTAGTTGTGGAAGAGGTTGACAAAGACATAGAAAAAGTAAATAATATTACTTATAAATGCGTTTATGCGTTATCCGTGGAATCCTTTCCATTCTCTAATGGACACTGAGAAAGATTTTAATCTAAAATTCATGAAATTTAAAACTATTGAATGAGATTATCGACACCACAGTAGACTCAGAAATGACTAATCTTATTTCAGATCTTCAGAGATTAATTAGACAGCCAAGTGTTTCTGCAAAAAACCAGGGGATTATACAGTGTGCATCACTTGTTGCAAGTATTATGAATAAAGCAGGCATAAATACTGAGATATTATACCTTGATCAGAATGTCAATGATAATGGCCATCATAATAATGATACCAATGCCCCTCCTATAGTATATGGAGAAGTCAAGTCCAAGGCAAATCCTAACGGGAAAACTATTCTATTCTATAACCACTACGATGTACAGCCTGAGGACCCAATTGAGTTATGGGATGAAGAACCATTTAGTGGAAAAGTTAAAGGGAATTTCATCTTTGGGCGGGGAGCGGCAGACGATAAAGGTGAACTAATT
>DATFBL010000045.1:0-6713 GCA_035253865.1 Nitrososphaeraceae archaeon
GGCACCAAGAGACATTATCAATAAAATTCCTGATCTTCCAAATACCTCCTCTATGGGAACTGAACTGTTAAATGACCTTGTCACTAGACAGGAAGAATTTCTTAAAAGAATAAGAAAGCATCCTCAGAACCTGATGTCCAACGCAGAATATGAAACTGAAAAAAAATAATCGAAAAACTCCATTTCAGGCAATTGCATCTTTCTTGGAATTATACTTGGCAGAGATAAAATTACCTCCAGGTCGATTACTGCTACCACGGTCCTAGTCAAAAGTAATTTCTTTTTAGGCGAGTTCTGTCATTTGATGTAACATTGATTTATTCGAAGAATTTCTCACGGAATTTTGAATTATTTTTGCTGTTTCAAAATCACATTCTAAGATTGAGGCGAGATCGTCCACCGTCATGTTAAGAATTTGTTTTTTATCTAGAGCATGCTTTAAAATTAAATCTTTCAGAACATCTGGAATAGCTAATGATTTAATGCCGGTTCTAAATAACATGTATATTAATAGTATCTATCTTATATAAGATTTCTCTAATGATTTCCTATAGTCAAGTTCATCTATGTTATATAAAATTCAGTTAAAAAATGAATTTATTATTAGAATTGTCACTAAAAATTAACAAAATGACTTCATCAATGCAATTAATCAAAGCTTCAACAAAACAAGATATCTACTTAAATAATCCCGCTTATAGTCACATGATGACTTCTGGGTCTAATTCAAGGGTAGATGTGGTAGGAAAATTCATTAATTTCTATCATCGTTACGAAAATCTAAATTTAAAAATAACCTTTTTTCTTATATCTCTTCAAATACTTCATCTATACTGGTTGACGACCGATGTAGTTCTTCAAAAGTTATTTGGTAAGAGTTTCTTCTTGGCACCCGATAGTCTCTTACCAATTTTTGTAGTAATAGACTACATAGAAATTCCAGCATTAATATCCGGCCTAATTTTCTATGCGTACAGTGCACGCAGGAATAAATCCAGCGCCAAAAAAAGTTATCTATTTTTAGGATTGTTAGCAATTCAGGTTATTCATATTTTCTGGATCACTGATGAAATTGTGTATGACAGCTTTTTCAACTCCAGTTTCGTGGAGCTGCCAGTAGTACTATCATGGATAGCCATTCTCATAGATTACCTAGAGCTTCCGGTGATGGCTGACCTCTTCTATAAGGTTATTAGGAAAAAGAAAAAGTAAGGTCATAAGGCTTGTTTTTACAATTAGCAAGCTATTTCTTCAAATGTCGGTTCATTTATCTGAAATGTCCTAATCATTTCTTCCACTGTAGAAATGTATTTTTGATAAAGTTCAGTACTACTGGTATCAAAAGTTATCTTATACTCTCTATTATATGCAAGCACGTCAAGGGCCATTTTCTTCAATCTATCATTATTTTCTCCAGGTACAGTGTATACTATTTTCTGGGCACCATAACCTGCAATGGACACGACTTCAGAGGTTTCAATAATGCCTGTTCCTCCAATTGTAATGTTATTTTCCTCGCTTGTCTTTATGCTCTCAAGAGACCTATCTGGCAGGTGAGAAATATCATCCAACTCAATTCTTACAACGGTCATCGAATCCTCTTGATTGTTTGGTTGAAATTCAACAATGTAATTTACAGGCAGGGTAGTGTCATTCTGTATTTTCTCTTCTAGTTTCCAATCCGATGGATAATTTATTGATACCCCGCAGTTTTCATTAATATGGGATTTATCAAGCAGTTGTCCGTAAGATCTAATATTATTACCATTTGAGGCAACAAACATGAGGAACAAAAACAAAACTGTAGCAATTATGACAATGTTGGATTTCAAATATTCTTTGAATTCAAATAGTATTATTTAACCTTAATTAAAATCAGTAAATACTAGTGCGACTAGGGACAGTATGATATTCAGATATACATCATTTCTATGTCAATAAATCCAATGCCATCTTTAGATCAGAAATTTCTGCTTCAATTACTTTTTTATCAAGATCATCTCTTGCATACTTCCTCAGTCTTTCACAGGCCCGTATTTCTGATATTATTATATCCTTCTTATCTTTTGATAAATTGTGAAATGACTCAACAAATGAATATATGACTTTCCTACCGTTGTCTTTACTTCCACAGGTTTTCGCAGTTATTTCATAAGGAGCTTCAGAATCTGTAATGTTCATTCCTAGAACCCTCCTCTTGCTTGACACCGGATTTCAAAATTCTGTAATTGGGGAACCGATATAATTAAGGTATTCAAATTAGTAATGATCATAATTAAGATCCGATGTCGGAGTATTTTAACCTATAACCCAAGAAAAAATCTAGTTGAACAACGTTTCTTCAAGATGTCTCAACTATATTCTGAAATTTCTAAGAAATACTTAGATGCTTATTGTCAGATTCAGATATTTTGAGTATTTTAGGACTTGACGGGATGAATTAAGCAAGTCGAATCAGTATCATTTTGCATTGGGATCAGTTTGCCAAATCCCAAAGGTATTGTTCTCAGTATCTAGGCATATAGCAAAATAACCCATTCCTGGAACGGATTTTTTTGGCATAATTACCTTTCCTCCTGATTCAGATATCTTGGCTGAGTGTTCATCTACTGACTTTACACCAACATAGTTTGTCACTACATGTTGAGGATTTTGTCTCTTCATCATTCCCCCACCAATGGCCTTATTCCCCTGGTCATCTGTGGTTGTAATTATTAGATAATCAGTTCCATCAGGCAGTGTAAATTTTTCAAACTTCCAACCAAACATTTCACTGTAGAATTTTTTTGACCTTTCTAGATCGTCAGCTGGTATTTCAAAATGTATTAAAGTTGACATATATCTATTCCACAAAACGCCTTAATTAATCTTTTTACCTTACTTGGTATTTATCGTTAATAAGGTAACTAAAGTTAGAAGGCAATTTTTCACAAGAAATAGATTAAAAATTATCCAGATGTGATTTCCAAACAGCTGACAAATGTATATAATTCTGAAATCATCCGACCATGTCTTCTAGTTTTATTTTTAGCGTCCTTTTCTCTATAGCTTGCATGGATACAATGAAAAATATTACAGGCAATTTGATCGAAATCGGTGGATCTGAGATCTCTAATGATTTGTTTGTTCATCAAAGTTAATTGATTATATTTACCAATATATGATAACGTTATATCCCCTTGACGCTATAATGAAAAGGGAGGATATCTTGAATGTTTGTGTATATTCATTTTATTATTCCATTTGTTTGAATACTAACGATGCATAACTACTACGAAAGCAGATTCGAAGGCTCAAATTCATAGCAATTTACTAATCATAGTATCAATATTTTCGTAAACAAGAGTTTTCGATGGAATTTCTTATCTAGTACATTTTTCAGTAGAAAACTAATAGACTAATTTTCTAGTCGATGCTATTTAAATTCATTAATTTAATATAGTGCAGTGATTAAATGTAATTAGGTGCAATTATGAGAAGTAATTTCGTGTTGCTTGTAGGGCTAAGTGCTGTATTTGTATTTCTTGGCATCTATGGGACATCATTCGTAAATGGTCAAACTTCCGCCAATAATAGTTCTTTGGAGAATGGAACAAGTATTGCAGACCCTTTTGAAAGCAAAGCCCCATCTAACAATATGAACGAAAATAATCCCTCACAAGCTGGTGCTGACACAGCAAACAACAACGATGATAATACTTCTATTGCAAATGATGACTCTGCCAATGACAATAACAACAACGATGATTCTGCCAATAACAACAACGATGATACTTCTATTGCAAATGATGACTCTGCCAATGACAATAACAACAACGATGAGTCTGCCAATAACAACAAGGATGACTCATCTTCAAATGACAACAACGATGAAAGGGGCAAGGATGGATCAGACGATGACAATTCCTCACCTGATGATATACCATTTCCTTAATTCATAGAAGTATTACCTATACCTGATCTATATTGTTACTAACTTTAAGATTAATAATTTATTAAACGAGAAATTAAGCATAGGGCGGGACTAATAATTTAGTTCATGTCTGTCAGGAAAATATAGGAATCATCACCAATTATATTGTAAAATTTATATCAAAACTTGTGAAAATTACCAAATTTAATAAAATAAAAAGGAACTTGTGTTATTAAATTATTTGGAGAGTAAAATATCTCTAACGACGAGCGCAACAAATGTCATCAAAAAAGGAAATTAATTTATAGTGTCAAATATACTAAGTCTGAATGATGAACAAGAAACTTTTGCCAAATATAAACTCAAAAATACTCACATATTTCAGCATTTCATTCTTTTCAGTGCTTGTCATATCATTGACCTCCGGTGCATATGCTACTGTGGATTATGATTTTAAAAATAAATTACCAGGAGACAATCATGGAGACAACAATCCATCAGAGAAAAATTGTAAGAAATCAGACACCTTAGAGGAAATATCCATAAAAATAGATGCCGAAAAGTGTGAAATCGATGATATCAAAGATTACAAGGAGTGGAATTTCTACAAACTTGAAGACCCAGAAACAAAACAGTGCTTGACTTTCTTTGAAGACTTGGGTGGTTCGTTAGTAGATTATGAAGTAATGTACTGTTATGCATATCCTGAAAAATACGAAGAAAAGCTTGACTAATAAGAAATCTTTTTTGATTGGCAATACCACTAGGTTTGCCATTGCAGTTTTATTTAAGATGAGATGTGATTTTAGTAATTAGCTAGATCATTTTTTTGTTTAGTAACACGCGGTTTGTAATTTATACATGTTACAATTTAGTATACTGTCAAAAATCTAGAATAAATTTTTCATATTGGATAATCTAATAATCGTATTCATCTTCTCTGTCGTTACGATGTTCCTTTATTTGCGAAGCTGATTCACGGTCGGACTTTACGGCCCGTCTTCTATTGGAAGCATATGCATAGCCAAAAGAAACTATGATTATCGTTACTGCTAATATAGGACCGGTAATATCTGGTAATATTTCCAAGTTGGTTATTGTCTCATATGATGCAATAGCTCCAACGGCCAGTGCAGCTGCACTTAATGAATAGGCGATATATCTAAAGCCTGCTTTTCCGAATATTCTAGAAAAAGCAGATCTCAGTAAGTAGCTATCTAATGTATCTATTGGGATCATACCTACTGCGAAGAAGCCTGCAAAGACTAAGGCTACTTGCACTCCAAGAGATGCCGAAGCAATTGCCGATAAGATAATTGCAGAGATCTGAGTAGCTGTATCAAATCCTAAGCCAAAAACCATTCCGGTAATAAGTGCAGAACTAAAAGGTTTCATAATTCCCATCTTGGACAAAACTTTGCTTGCGAGGATAGCCGAGCCTGTTTTGCCCCATTTTTTCATCGAGTAGATGTTTACGGCCCCGATAACTCCTAACGTAATGCCGCCTGTTATCCCACCTAAAAATGATAGCTGCTCAACATTTACTATATTGCCTACAATGTAAATGATCAGTATCATTTCAGCTAAAACTGACATCATATGGCCTATGCCAAATCCAGCGCCTACCCACCGAGACTTTGAATCAACTTTATGCAATCTCACTAGGTTATCTATTGCCGTGATATGGTCTGCATCGAGTGCATGACGTAATCCCAATAAGACCATTGTGGGAATCGAAATTAAAACAAGTGTTAGCGGGTCGACCAAATTACGACCTTTAAGTATCAAAGAACGATGCTTATATTTTTTAATCCTTCACGGGTTCTGGAAATATTCTAAATTATTTAATTAGAAATGAAATTGATTATGCAGGGACAACCAAAATCCTACTATTGGTTTTATGTGAAATTTGACCTAACTTTAACACAATTTGCTTCATGGAAAATAAATGTACTTGGAAAATAAATTAATAACGAAAAAGCATAACTATCTGCAAAAGCTCCTATACGTAGGTCACTTGTAACACTTTGATTCATATCAATAGGATAATCGGGAACATCAATTCTGATTCAGATTTGGGTGAAAAATATCAAATAATGATGAAGAATGGCAAAGTTGAAAAAATACATATTAGTCGACTTGAAGCTGATAGGACTAGAATAAGAAAGTTGTCCAACAAGGGCACGGATTTAGCTCTGACTATGGAACCTGGTTCCCACATCAATGACGGTGACATTGTTTTATTAACAGACGAAAAAATGGTCATAGCAAAAAGAGAATCAGAAAATGTGGTCATTTTATCCTTGAACAATGATTTGTCAGCACAACAGATATTAGAAACAGCGATAAAGCTTGGTCACATTATTGGAAACATGCATAGACCTATAAAGGTTACAAACAATAAAATATATTTCCCTATACAATCTGATTCTGAAATTGAATTGTTCAAAAAGCTATTTCATAATTTGAAACAAAATATTGATATTAAAAATGAGAACATAATTTTTGAACCGGACCAAGGATATGATATTCATGGACATTGATATTGATAATAATGAAATCAGCATATTACAATTGTCTGACTCTTTTTTCCCGACAGGACTGTATGCAACCTCTAGCGGTCTCGAGACACTATCGCAGACAAAAAAGTTAAAGACCAAAGATATCTATCAGTTTATTACTATTTATTTGAAACAAGTAATTGGCCCTTCAGATTGTACTGCTTTGGGGAACGCTTATGAATCATGCAAGAAAAGGAATATTGCCTCTCTCCTTCATACAGATGAATTCGCATATCATA
>DATFBL010000046.1:0-2833 GCA_035253865.1 Nitrososphaeraceae archaeon
TGGTGGATTCTTTCAAAAAAATAGGTGATATGAAAAGGAGTGGATACAATAGAATGCGTGGCTGCTGCGGAAGCAAGAGAGGAGAAACATCAGGAAGACAAGAAGAAGGAGAATAATAACAAACGATTGAACATGCACCCAAGTATTCTAAAAAATATTCTATCTTTGGATTCAAATGAATTTTCAGCTGCATCCCACCGAACTCGCATCGATTTTGAGCCGAATCCGAAAAACTTAAAGCTTTATTCGTCATTGTAAATCATTAAAGAATTTGAGAGCTGGAAAAATTGATAGGTCTTTACTAAAGGGTGAAAGCTTTGAATTATTTTCTGCAGCAATCAGAAGTCCAGCAACCAGGGACCCGTACGAAAGAAAGTTGCTTAGATTTTTGAAGAGAGCAAATCTACATCATTAGATGACAATGCTATCTGCTATGGTGTGGCGTTTACTACTGCGGTATCAAATCCAAAGTCGAGCCTGGACGTACTATGCCATTCTCATCCCGTATGTCTGCAATTAGGTGCGGCTTACCATTCTCATCCTCATCATTGTCTCTTCTATCTTCAATTCTAATATGTCCAAAATTGAAAATGTTACCTTCTCCATAAAGAAGAGTAGGATTGAAAGTTTCATCTAACATCGGGAATGGAACTCCTAATCTGAATGCGCTCAGAGGACCGCTTACAAATTCGTGTATTTCAGTCGTATTGCCATCATTATTCAAGTCAAAATCATATCTTATAAGTGCAGGAAAGTGCACATCTGTTGTTATAAATACAATATTCTTTATCTCTTGTTCATCTATAAATCCAAGTAGATCTGTTAATTCTCTTTCAAATCCTGTATAATATGAATAATTGTTAGTTTCATTACCATTTGCCCATCCATCTCTTCCTAGTATTGAAGCATTGCTTCCTGTTGGTATAGAAATAGGTACATCGCTACTAATCACTTTCCAAGTTGCATTTGAATTAGATAGTTCTTGTTTTAACCATTGAAGCTGCTCCTCTCCTAACATTGTCTTATTGTTATCGGGCGTATCTGTGATATGATTTTGGCTTCTATAAGAGCGCGCATCGATTATAAATAAATCTAAATTCTTACCCCAATTGAAGGATCTATAGATATGCCCATCGCGAACATTTGCAGTATCATTACTAGTGTTCTTGTCAATCTCCAATGGAGAGTAATATAGAAACGCGTTTGTACCCTCTTTAACTATATTTGGGTATCCTTCTCTATCAATACTAAACAAGTTCCAATAAGGCCATTTAGACCCAAAATCATTTATTATCTCATGATCATCCCATTGGGAATACATTGAAACGTTGGAGAGAAATTCTTTGAAATAAGTGTCGTTTCTATTATATTTCCAATGGTCCAAGAATATAGTTCTGACCTCAGTGATGTTATTCCAATTTACTGAAGGATCAGCTAGTGATTTAAAATCATCTGGAATGTTTGTCCAAGTTATCGTCTGATTATTGGTGTTATTCAAAAAGATAGGCCCTTCTGCAGGACATGCTCCATCTGCATATATCATATCACCATTGGCTATGAAGAAATCAGGGTTTAGCGCTTGCATAGATTTGAAGATAGAATAGCCCCCCTCATTGGCATTTCTACAGTAATTTTGTCCACCTAAATCTGCACTCCAAACAAAACTAATACCGCTACTATTACTGCTCATATTGCGACTTGGAGCAGTCCTGAATGTTCCAATTTCAACCTTTTCCGCATTGTCGGAGGTCGTTGATGAATTGTTATTACTAATAGTGTTATAGTTGTTTTCAATATCCGAGCCTGTAAACCATACTCTATAGTAATATTGAGTATCTGGTCTCAGACCTTCAAGTTTTGCATAAGCCGTAAAGTCTGTAGTTGAGTTAGCTTGAGTGGTCTCCCTAAGAGGATTATTAAAATTTGCATCAGTATCATATTCAACATTCATTTGGGCAGGTTGATCGTTCACACGTGACCATATTATTGCACTATGGTCTGTAACATCTCCGCTTGCGATACCGTGAGTAATTTCGAAATTAGTAGTGTTGATTTGCTGAGCAGAAATTTCTACAAATAAGGTTGGTAATAGCATAGCATTGCCTATAACAAGAATTGCTACTGATATGACCTTCGCTAAAGAGAACAATTCTTGATTTGTAAACCTACTTTTAGGCCTTACTTGTCTACTGTGTTCTGTTGGATTATAAATACCGCTCCTTCCAAGCAAACCGATTCTCCCAGATATCTTCTTTTTCATATATTGAAAAAGTTATTGGTAATAATCTGAAAGTTGATGGTTCTATTTGATGTCAATGAGCAGTACAATCACAGAGATGATTAAGTACAAATTATATCTGCATACTACGGCCCATTCTAAAGTATCTCAACTTCGAGCTAAAGTTTTCATTCCGATAATCAAAATATTCCAAGCAATTCATTTTCAACTAACAGACCAAATAGAACAACAGAAAGCAGAATTTTAAATGGCATAGGAGTCTGTAGTTTCTCATGATCAAGCACATCTCAGTTGATTTGTCGAAAGTGTGTTGCGAAGTGGCACCAGTTGCACTTCACTGCAAGCGCAACGCATATCTCGTTAATAGTATTCTATTTTGAATAGAATTATGGATGATTAACCGAAAGTCATTTTTTATTTCATGTCACTACGACTCATCGAGTCCCAATTTTGAAGTTTTTTATGCCGAGTCCCTCTGGGCCCGCCTAAATAACTTTTTTGAAAGCTTGTAACGGTATGGCGTGGATGGTATATAGTCAATTATTATATCAAGACATTCTATTTGGAGATCTGCCCAAAATCTAGGGATTTTTC
>DATFBL010000047.1:0-23838 GCA_035253865.1 Nitrososphaeraceae archaeon
ATCAATAGAGCTGTCAGAGATCTAGTGGACAACGATATAAAATTACTCCGTCAAGTAAAAGGTGACCCGTGCAAAACGGTGTCTTCCCCGCAACCAAAAATCATGGAAGCACCATCAAAACTAAAAACTGATTTGTAGACAATTGCAATCATGTTTTCTCTTGTCGTCAATCTAATGCATTATCCTAGAAAAAAATAAGTCACATAATCATTGATCTGAATTTGTGGGTTTATTTTTTATCTGATCTACATTACTGGTATCATTATTTTTGACATTGATGTTAGAACGATTTATGACTTTGGATATCTTTTGAACCTCCTTGTCATATAACTTTACTAAATCTGATATCGTAATTTTTCCAATAACTTTATTATCTTCATTTGATAATACGGGCATTTCTTGAAGATCGTTTGACGATAGTCTAACTAGTGCATTATGAAGTGAATCTGAGTTATATACGAAAAAGGGATCCTTTATCATTATACTTTCTAGATTGACAGATTTGCGATATTCTTCTGGAAATTCAAAGAGCTTAGGTTTGTATACCACGCCCTCAAGAATACCTTGCGCATCAACAACTAGTATCATCTTATCGTTATTTCGATTCATTAATCGAAGGGTTTCTTCAATGGACATATCCTTTGATAATTTAGTATTCGCTTCTCTGATGGCATCTCTTACATAGAGATCGCTCAGTATTGGTCGCTGATATTCCATCCTGTGGGCAGGTGAATCAGATCTGTTTAGTACCTGATTTCGGAAAATTGAATTATGTTGTCCGGACATAATGTAAGCGATAAAGGTAGCCAACATCATTGGCGCCAAAAGTGCATAACCTCCGGTAAGTTCACTACCCATGATTATTGAAGAAATTGGAGTTTTCGCGGTAGCTCCGAAAAATGATACCATAGCCACAATAATGACCGAAGAAACATCTATCCATGTAAATAATCCTATTAGGTGAAATCCCGTTCCTACGAAGGCCCCAACTAGTCCTCCTATCACCATGGAAGGTCCAAAGACTCCCGCACTACCACCCGTGCCTATAGTCAATGACGTCGCCAGAATTTTGAAAGCAATTATAGCGCCAAGTATGTAGAAGGGCATTAAAGCATAATCTTTGTCAATTGCTACTTGTAACCATCCATACGATGTACCAAGTATCTGAGGAAATACAATTCCTATCATTCCTACTAAGACCCCTCCTATCGCTGGTTTCAAATATTTTGGGATCCGAATTCTACTAAAATAATCCGATATCACGTAAAAGGTCTTTACATACACTACACTTACAGCTGCCGAAACAAGTCCTACAAATGCATAAAGTATGAGAGAAGCTGGATGAGTGTATTTGACCAGATCAAGAGGAATCAAAAATAAACGATCCCACCCAAACACGAAACCGAATACAGTATAGCCTGTCACAGAAGCTACCAATCCTGGTATCAAAGCTCTAACTTCAAAATCCCTTCTATAGAAAACTTCGGCACTAAATACTGCGCCCCCGAGAGGAATCTTAAATATACTTCCTATACCTGCCCCAAGACCTGCTGCAACAGCAATTCTTCGTTCATCGTCGTTCAATTTGAATATCTTCCCTATAATTGATCCAAGACCTGCTGCAATCTGTCCTGCCGGACCTTCGGTGCCACCACTTCCACCACTTCCAATCGTTATGGAAGAAGCAGCAGCCTTTACAAGAGGAACCCGGGCTCTGATGTTACCACTCTTATAATGATAGGCATCAATGACCGCATCAGTGCCATGTCCCTCTGATTCTGGCGAGAACCGAGATGTTATCAAACCAACCACCAGACCACCAAGACCACATATCAAAGGGAGTAACCAAGGTTTTTCAATAATTAGAACGTAAGTTTGATTTTCCTGGAATCCACCTGGCAAAGGAGGAGTGTAACCTGTTCCTATCTGAAGAAATAGTCCTGTAAAAAATTCAACTGAAAGAAAAAGCCCAATTGCGCTAAGCCCCGCAACGATACCCAATAAAAATCCAATAAGTATCCATTTTCTAAAATAACTAAAATCTAGATTCCACTTCATATTCCTTAATGTTCTTATCAATGATACCATTTGAGAATAGTAAGGAATATCGGATTTCACAGCTAAAACCTGGTATACAGATTATTATTCTTGCTTTATAACTGTTGTACCTACCGGTGAGATAGATTGACTTGTGAGCCTGATTATTTTAACATGATTCTTTCTTGGCTAGTATAGACTACTAGAATAATGAGCGAATATAGCAACCGCCTAGATTAATAAAGGTCGATTAACCTTGTTAACCTTAAAAATTTGCGCATTGAAGAGTCTGTATTTTATCTCTTGTGATGCCTTTTTATTATTTTGTACGTAAACATGTCAGTAGGACTTTATCATTTATGGACGGACAAGGATAATACTAATTTGCGCAATGGCTAATGACTCATAATAAAGGATTCCTTAGGTAGGAACATTGTTTATTCTTTGACTTGAGTTACAGATATTGCCTATTATTTATTGCTTTGCAGCTTTTATTACGGACTTTGCCTGTTTATAATGAACGGCATCAATCATTTTACCGTCCAACAGTATTGCACCTCTTGTGTTTCCTTTTTCAAATGTATCTTGTAATGCAGCTAATACTTTTTCTGCCCATTCTATTTGTTTTTTTGTTGGTCTAAAGATATCATGAACAGGATTTATGTGGGAAGGATGAATCAATGTTTTACCAGAGTATCCCAATTTTCTTGCTTTAGTCGCATCTTTAGTCAAACCGTCAATGTCATTTACCTCTTGCCATATACCATCCAGTGCTTCAATTCCCGCGGCCCTGGCATCTACTGGAATCTTTGATCGTGCATAAGTGTAACTAATCTCATCCTCATACTCAACATCAATATTCATATCGTATAAATAATCAAAAACCCCAAAGACTAGCGCTACGACATTTTCATGTGCTAATGCGATAGAATTAGCGTTTATTACTCCTTTAGCTGTTTCTATTGATGGTATTATTCGAATTCTAGCGGGAATACTGCGTTTTGACCCAAGATTCTCGATTTTGTCAATAATTTCAATAACTTCTTGACTATTGCTAATCTTTGGTAAAACAATACCGTCTAATCCCTTGACTATGATTTTATCAAGATCTTCATCAACTAAATTAGAATCCACAGCATTTATTCTGACATAAATGGATGATTCCTTGTCTTCTAGTCGTGAGGTCAGATGTTTGCCCACCAATTTTCTTGCAGTTTCTTTGTCATTTGATGGTACAGAGTCTTCCAAATCAAAACAAAGTATATCTGGTTGAAGACTAGTTGATTTTACTAAAAATCTCTCGTTGTTTCCAGGAATAAATAGTAAACTCCTGAACATGTACTCAAAAAAATGAAAGATTAAAGTTTTTGAGGAGTTGTCACAATCTTGCCAATTTGTTCTGCGTTTGCCATCATAGTATGTCCTTTGGCCATGTCCGAGAATGGCAGAACCGTACTAATCAATGGCTTTATCTTACCTCTGGCAGTCCAGTGAATCACTTGCTCCAATTCAGCTTTCGTACCCTGAGTTGAACCAAGTAGATTGGTCCCTTTGAAGAATAGGTATCTTAGATCGATAGTAGAATCATATCCTGTTGTTGCACCTGTAGCCACTAATGTGCCACCCATTTTGAGGAGACTTACTTCCTGAGGGAACGTTGATTTTCCAATATGTTCAAAGACAACATCTACTCCTTGTTTTTTTGTTATCTCTCTTACTTTTTTATACCAATCTGGCTCTCTGTGATTTACTACATGATCCGCACCAAGTTCAGTACACTTGTCCATCTTTTCCTTATTTCCGGCAGTTGCAATGACTGTACAATTATATAATTTAGCTATTTGAATGCCTACCATACCAACACCACTTGTTCCACCCATAACAAGAACCGTTTGTCCGGGTTTAATCTTGACCCTTCCTACAAGCATGTGCCATGCTGTCATTCCGACCATTGACACTGCTGCTGCTTGCTCATATGAAACAGAATCAGGAATCTTTGCAACATTTACTTCAGGTAAATGGGTATTTTGACAGAAACCACCCCAAAGCGGGCCGGTTTGAAAACCCCAAATTAGTCGTTCATTGCAGTCATATTCTCTTCCCGAGGTACACATATCGCACACTCTGCAGCTCATATTGGAATGAGAAACAACTCTATCACCCACTTTCAATTTTGTAACTTCCTCACCTGCTTCAACCACGGTACCTGCTACATCACTACCTGAAATATGTGGAAGTGGGGTCTTTACTGGGTCTCCCCAGATTGCCCAAAGATCGTTGTAGTTGTATGCTGCTGATTCTACCTTTATCATTACTTCATTAGGTTTTATTTTGGGAGTATCAACATCTTCTATCTTCACAACTTTCAGAGGATCTTGACTATATTCTCTAAATACTGCTGCCTTCATGAATTTTTTGAAAAGTTCTTAGACTAATATAGTTAACTTAGCTGAAAATAATCAAATGGAAATTATTCATCACAAGTCTTGTAAGCTAAAGACGACTTATCTTGAATTGCTTCTTGGGCTGTTGCAAATTTATGAGTAGCTGTTTAAGTTCATCGTCCGTTAGCGCCCTATTCAGTTTTCCTGCTGATGCAGCTGTTATAAGATAGTTCTCTACTGCGAGTGCGAGATCAGGTTTAACCATTCTTACATTCATAAGTCGCTGGCGTGCATCCTGATCAAGTAATACCATTAGCGCCTTCTGTCTCATTGCTAATTCAGCTTCCCGTCTCTTTGCCTCTTCGGGATTATCTGATGGTGAAACAGACATGCTTTTACCCTCGATTATCGGTTATCTAACCGTATCTACCTAGTTCTGGTCTAGAGTTAACAAGATTCTTGTAAATATCGGTAGCAGTTCTATCCACTTTTTTCATTCCTTCGTCAGAAATTGTCCTGCCCTTACTCTTTTTAGTTATATATCCAGCAACTTCTAACTGTTGCAAGGCTTTTCTTACTATTGCACCACCAGCTTTTTTATGATGTGCAATATTATATCCAACCTGTTTTTTACCGCCATATTCACTTCTAAGTTCTGAAATGCCTATGGGTCCGTTAATGTATACCTTGCGTAACAATGATGCACATCTGATATACCACCAATCTCTATTCTGTGGAATTTTTTCTGCATGAGATCCTGTCTTCACAAACTGAGACCATTGTGGTGCCTCAATTTTTTTATCCTTTTTCAAATTTTCTGCCAAATGAATGATTAATTCATCGGCGGGAATATCATAAGCCTTGGCCATAATATTCTATAACATTCTTGGAAATTCCCTTATAAATCATTTTATTCACAATCGTCTAATAACAACTACTCTTCAATTGTCTAAAAGCCCGTTAATACCCTATATTTCGACAACTATCAAACAATGAACATGTTTTTTAGATTTATTAGTAAATTCCAAATATTGTGATCATCGTCGCACTATACTATGTATTCTTTTACATTAGTAAAGAAAAACAATGCATAATTTGAATAGGCACTTTAACGACCAGAACGGACTCAAATTATTGAGTCAACATTGAATTAACTTTCGATAGACATGATTGCATTTCATACAAGTAATTCTTATACATTTGACTTTTGCCCTACCTATTCTTATTCTTGATGTAAATCCCGGAACTATGAATTGCTTGCATTTTTTGCAAAATAACTGACGCATCGAATATGGCATTCTTATTCTAACACGCATTGCTATTTTTGTAGCCAGTCTTGCATAAGATTGTGATAAATTTTCATCATTATGAATCTCCATCAATGCATTATCAATCAATATTTCTATCCTTTCAGTTGCTATTCTTTCAATATTCTTCTTATTCATAAGTTCAATACTCACATCAGTTAAGTCGTCAAGATATTTTTGTTATCCATCATATTAAAATGCTATGAAATAAATGTAATATTGTCAAATTAATTTTGTGTTAATTTGATTGTATTCGCTCGTAATTGCTGAGGCGGCAATGGAATTAGTACCTCAAATTCTTAGAAATCATCCCTCTGTAAGGAATCATTCTAAAAGAACGGGAAGGACTAGCAATGAAATTCTCTTAGACATTAGTTATCATCACAAGGCAATGGTTGAAAAAAATATTGATCAATGGTGGAAGCGTGGCAGGCCCGACATAGTCCACTTCGATCTAGTAACAGCACTCTCAACTCCATTATTTAAACAGAAGAAATTGCAAGTGTATGTATCAACATTCGATAATAACCTAGTAACATTAAGTCAAGATCTTAGGATACCTAAAAACTATTCTAGATTTGAAAGACTGATGATTGGAATAATGAACAAACAGAAAAGTAGAGATTCGCCGGCTCTAATTGAATTTCAGGAGGATGTAAACTTTAATGCGTTAATGGAGAATATAGTTAGACCAGACTTAATTATTGGATTCTCTGTCAAAGGAACGAAAACTAAAATAAGTGATATTCTCCGAAATAACGCAATTGATACTTCTAAACATTATTGTTTTGTCGTTGGGGGGTTCCAACGAGGATATTTTTCAGATACAGTATCTGAAGCATGTGACATGATATACTCGATAAGTCCGTTTAGCCTGGAATCACATGTGGTGATATCAAGGGTTCTATATGAATGTGAAAATATGTTTAATGAAATATTGCATCAACCATGAATGCAACAAAGAGCGCAGTCAAATAGGGACTCGAAATTTTAAAAAGGAACCATGACGCCTTCTCGCTGGGTCTTGCCAACAGCCACAATGAGGTAACTATCATCACTATTCCACCCAAAATGGCTGTGACAAAGTAAATCATGCCAAATTGATTTAGAAAGTAAGGTATTAAGCTGATTATCACCATTAGAAGAGTTGTACCTGCAATAACCTGGACAGATTTTTTTTCTCCCGCAACTACTGGGAGCATTGGCACCCCAGCTTTTGTATAATCCTTTTTTACATGCAATGCCAAACTCCAAATGTGTGTGGGAATCCAAAAGAAAACCAAGGCAGCCATCGCTAGTCCTATTTCTATATTTTCAGTTGTAACTGCTACATATCCAATTAATGCTGGAACGGCCCCAGAGAATCCTCCCAGGATAATATTGGTTTGACTCTTTCTCTTTAACCACTTGCTGTAGACTATAATATTGTCGAAGAGACCAAATGCCATTAGTCCCAGGGTCAGATAATTTATTGACCAAGCACAGAAAAGCGAGATTGCAGCTAAGAATAAACCAAAAATAAGCGCGTTTCTAGGAGTAATTCTCCCAGAAGGAATGGGACGAGCCTTAGTTCTATCCATAATAGCGTCTATGTCGCGATCATTATAGCCGGTCAAAGCATCCGCCGCTGCTGATCCGGCAATTATGCCTACAAGTAGAAAAATCCATTGAATGGGAGTTAGAAAGTTATCAGTCGAATACGAGGCTGTTATTGCTGATCCAAATGCGGTAAAAACTAGTAGATACCAAATTTTAGGCTTTGTCAACTCATAATAATTTTTAACCCGATCAGAGACAGTTACTTGTGGAATCAATAATTTCTACCTCGACAGATTTATGATTAGAGGCAATATGAATGCTCATTTATTTAAACATGAATGAATTATATAGTTTAGTATTTTCTTAGATTTCAGAATAATGCTGGAAGATATGGAGAAACGTCACTTAGGTGATGAAAATTTAGGTACTAGTCGAAGTAATAGGATGTTTCACTTAAGGCCATAACATTAAAAAACCAATCGAAGACATTTGCATTTTATGTCATCTATAACTTTCATTTCCCTTAGTGTGATGATTGTTGAATTCAGTTTTTCTAAAACTATAAAAGAGGCATGATAAAATCTATGGTATTCTACTAAGGTGATATGTAAGTTGGAATCAATTCAAGCAACAGCTGGTGGAATGCCAGTTTTAATTTTAAAAGAAGGAACCAAAGAAAGTAAAGGTAAGGAAGCACAGAGAAATAACTTTGTGGCAGCCAAGTTAATAGCTGAAATGGTAAAAACATGTCTAGGTCCTCGTGGCATGGACAAAATGTTGGTTGATACGCTTGGTGATGTTACAATTACTAATGATGGTGCTACTATCCTTAAAGAAATGGATGTTCAACATCCAGCTGCAAAAATGATGGTCGAAGTAGCGAAGTCTGTTGATAATGAGGTCGGAGATGGTACTACTTCCTCAGTCATTTTTGCTGGAGCATTATTGGAAAAGGCAGAAGAATTAGTAAATAAAGATGTGCATCCTTCAGTTATTGTAGACGGCTATACGGCAGCTGCGGAAAAGGCTTTGGAATTTTTGGAAAAAATAGGAATTAAAGTTGACGTTAATGATAAATCTGCCTTGACTAACATCGCAAGAACAAGTATGTATTCAAAACTTGTTTCGGATGATAGTCCTACGTTAGCTAAGATGGTAGTGGATGCTGCCAAACAGGTTGCAGAAAGTGTAGATGACGGTAAGAAATTAAGAGTTGATTTGGACAATATTAAAGTAGAAAAGAAACCCGGGACTTCAATCAGAGATAGTAAACTGGTCAAAGGAATAGTTCTTGATAAAGAAGTAGTGCACGCAGGTATGCCAAAGAAGATAGAAAAGGCAAAGATTGCCCTGATAAATTCTGCCTTGGAAATAGAGAAAACAGAAATGAGTGCCGAAATAAGAATTAATGATCCTCAACAAATGCAAATGTTCCTTGAGGAGGAAAATAGAATGTTGAAGGCGATGGTTGACAGAGTAAAGGGTGTTGGTGCTAACGTTCTTTTGTGTCAAAAGGGGATTGATGATCTGGCACAACATTACTTGGCAAAAGAAAACATACTTGCTGTAAGGCGAGTTAAAGAAAGCGACATGTCAAAGTTATCAAAGGCAACTGGTTCAAGGATAGTTAACAATTTAGACGATTTTACATCCAAGGATTTGGGTTCGGCCGATCTTGTAGAGGAAAGGAAAGTTGAAACAGACAAGTGGGTTTTCATTGAAGGATGCAGAAACCCAAAGGCCGTTACAATCTTGGTTAGAGGAGGATCTCAAAGAGTTGTTGACGAAGCTGATAGATCAATTCACGATGCATTAATGGTAGTTAAGGACGTTCTAGAGAACCCTGTTGCAGTGGCAGGTGGGGGCGCACCAGAAGCTTATGTTGCCAATGAGTTACGCCAATGGTCTGGTAACATGGAAGGAAGAGCGCAGTTGGCAGTTCAAAAGTTTGCTGATGCTTTAGATACTATACCCCTAGCATTAGCAGTAAACGCCGGTATGGATCCAATTGATACCATGACTACACTTAGAGCCAAGCAAAGTAAGGGCTCAAAATGGACAGGAATAGATGTTATGAATACTGTTGTTACTGATATGCACAAACTGAATATAATAGAACCCATGGCAGTTAAAGAGCAAATAATAAAATCTGCAACAGAAGCTGCGAATATGCTCTTAAGAATAGATGATGTAATAGCCTCAAGCAAGTCCAAGATGCCTGCTGGTCCACCTGGCGGAATGGGCGGAATGGGCGGAATGGGCGGAATGGGCGGAATGGGCGGAATGGGCGGAATGGGCGGAATGGGCGGAATGGATATGGAGTAATAACTTCATTATCATCTTCATATCGAATTTTTAAGAATCAATTTCCGACTTAACTTTTCATCCCCGATAATTGGAACGTTTTAATAAAAATATACACATAAGGCATTGTAGGAATGTTTGAAAAATTAAGTAAGTTTAATTTTTCCGGTAATATTGTTGTGCTCCCTGATTTCTTTTTAGATAGAATCATAAAGATAAATTCCAAAGATGAGCTGTTTAGAGCTATAACCAGCAAAACTACAATTGGTGGTGGAAGTATCAGAGGAGTAAATACATCTGATGTTAAGGGCGGAAATGCCGTAAATGTTGCTTATTGTCTAGCAACAATGGGACTATCTGTCACATTATTCACTGTTGCAGACAATATTGGAACATCCATACTTCGCACTATTTTTTCAAAATTTGGAGAGGGTGTCAATTTGCAAATAAAAAATGGTAAACACGGATCTACAACTTCATTTGAGTTTCATGAAAACGAGGAAACTAATGCTAACGTAATGATTAGCGATGTAGGGGACAATATGAATTTTGGTCCTCAAATGATTAAGTCTCAATCCGATTTGGAAATGATACACTCTGCCAAAGGAATCGTCCTGACTAATTGGGCTAGTAACCTTAAAGGAACCGAATTAGCTGAGTATCTATTTACTAATTCACCAAAAGCATTGCATTTTTTAGATCCCGCTGATATAGAAACTAGAAAAGAAGAATTTAGAGACACATTGAAGAATTTGGATGAGACAATAGACGTGTTAAGTATTAATGAAAACGAATGCACTTCCCTCTTAAAGGCTTGCAACCTTGATTCTAAATTGTCTCTAGATTTACGTGATGCAGGTAATGTCAAGCAAGCTGTAAAACTGTTGTCATCAGAATTTGGACTTGAGATTGATCTTCACACTAGGATCGGTGGAGCATGGTCTGATGGAAAGGATATACAATTTGCTAATTCATTTGATGTAATTCCTAAGAAGCTAACTGGTTCTGGGGATTGCTGGGATGCGGCCGATCTTGTGGGATATTTAGCACACCTAGACGCAAATGAAAGATTATTATTTTCAAATGCATATGCATCATTATATGTCGGAAGAAGTGAATTTGAACCTCCGACAATAAATGAGGCAATAGATTTTGCTCAAAAAAGTTTTTAATATTTATTGTGGTTCTATCGTAGCTGGAGGCTTGCTTGATACTGAGTAAGTAACCCAAGTGACTCCATTAACTTCATTGGTTATCCTGTTGCTAATCTTAGAGATCAAATCATAAGGTATTCTTGACCAGTCAGCAGTCATGGCATCTAATGATTCTACTATCCTAATAGTTACTATATGACCATATACCCGTTCATCACCAAGTACGCCAACAGCAAGATCATCCCCAACTGCCGCATATGCCTGCCATACCTTATCATACCAGCCTGAAATCATTAATTCACTGTCAACAATACTGCTTGCCTGTCTTACAATTCTTATTTTATCATCATTGACTTCGCCAATAATTCTTACTGCCAATCCCGGACCAGGAAATGGATGTCTCTTAATGAATTCTTTTGGGATATTCAGTAATACTGCAATTTTTCTTACTTCATCCTTATACAAACTTCTAAAGGGTTCTAGGACTTTCAAATTTAGCCATGCCGGTAAACCTCCTACATTATGATGAGTCTTAATCACAGCAGCTGGTCCCTTGGAAAATCCACTTTCAATGACGTCCGGATACAGAGTTCCTTGGGCTAGCCATTGAAATGGCCCATAATCTTTTGTTACTTTTATAAATACTTGAGCAAACTCCTCTCCAATAATCTTTCGTTTTTGTTCAGGGTCACCAACCCCCTTTAATCTCGACAAGAATCGCTCTTCAGCGTCAATCGTGACAGTGTTAATACCAAGATGTTTTTTTATTAGTTCAGGTACCAATGATTCTTCATTTAACCGCAATAATCCATTATTGACAAAGATACAAGTTAGGTTTTTACTTATTGCCTTATTTAGTAGAACAGCTAGAGTCGTTGAGTCAATTCCGCCACTTAATGCGCATAGTACCCTGTCATCTTGAACTTTGTTTCTGATATCTCTTATGGAAAAGTCAACAAAACCTTCCATCGTCCAATCTGGTTTTGCATTACTAATAGAGTGGGAGAAATTTCTCAAGATTTTGTTTCCTTCTTCAGTATGTGATACCTCTGGATGGAACTGGATACCATAAAATCTTTTATTTCGATTTGCTATTGCAGCAGATTGAGAATTATTAGTATGTGCTAATATGTTAAAATCATTGGGAATGGTTTCAGCAGCATCAGCATGACTCATCCAACATCTTATTTTCTTATCTATTCCTTTGAACAAGTCCGAATTATCATCAATCTGCAAATCAGCAAAGCCATACTCACGATTATCAAATCGTTTTATTTTGCCATCAAATTCATTGACAATCAGCTGATGACCATAGCATATTCCTAAGACAGGGATTCCCATATCAAAAATTTTCTTGTCCGGTTTTGGAGAACCTTCTAAGTATACACTTGAAGGACCACCAGATAGTACTATTCCTTTTGGCTGTAATTCTCTAATCAAGCTTATTGGTGAATTATATGGTAAGAGTTCACAATATACATTAGATTCACGAATTCGCCTACAGATTAGATGGCTGTATTGCGATCCAAAATCTAGTACTACAATTTTATCCATTAGCGCGTTAATTTCCCTTTTCTTTTTCTAACATTCTTGTAAATACCCACGTTGCTGTATTAAAAATCTCATTAAGCCGTTCTCTTTCTCTATAATTAGAAATCATAACACTTTTGATCTTCCCATTCTCGTCATTATCTACTTTATAGTCAATAATTTCAGACTCACTTAATTCGCCTTTTTGAACCTTTTCTTTATCTCTTGTCTTCATTCCTTCTAGTATTCGATTCAAGAAAAAAGTCTTGAAAGGTGGAGTGTTAATATTCAAATTGATATCATCTACCAAATCTATTCTTACGTTGTTAGGATTATACTCTGCGTTTGAAATTAAAAGATTATCTTTTGCCCGCTTCAAAGTTCTAATCTCCACATCTTGGGTATCATCCTTTCTGTACTCCTCACGTGAAGATTTCGCAACTGAATTTATTCTGGGTTTTTGTTGAATAGTTTCTTTCTCCCCATCCTCCTCTTCATCCTCTTCACGTAGTGACTGGTATTGTTGTGTACTATTATTCTTAAAATTTGGAGGAGGAGATTCCAGATTCGATGCGCTTATGAAGCTAGTTTTCTTTAGTAAAGAATCAACTATCAACAGGGCGTTACGTAGTTTATCGAGTTCCTCTTTTTTATTGGTAACCTCTTTGACTAACCATTCGCGCACTTCTGCTGCACGGCGAATATCATCTTCTGAAAAGTTGGACATGACAGGTTTCAATAAATCAAAAACATATAATAGTTTTTCACATTATTTTCAAGCGAGTAGAGCTCTTATTTACATAACTTTGTGAAGTCCGAATACATCATAGGGATTTAATACCTTTTATTGTCGTAGCCGATTTGTTAAGCAATTTGGATCTGGTTTGCTTGGCCAGCATTTCAAGCAGTCTTTTTGCAAACTTTAACTTTCTTCGCTTAAGGTCTATGTCTATTTCAAATTCATTTTCACTTGAGAACTTTCTCGGAATATTGTCAAAGTCCATACCGACTAAAGTAATGCTCTTTGCCTTCATTTCTTCGGCCAAAAAGACACTTCTATCCCCGTCAGTAAATCCTCCAAAATTATATACGTTATCAGCAGGCATTACTTGAGTCGTTCCTATTACTTTTCCAAATTTAGGAACATGTTTTTCCAAATTTACCATATTATCACCATGAGCATGGATGACCATTATCGCTCCCATTTTTTCAGCCATCCTAAGGTATTTTGGATTTCCATCAAGATCCGACACTACTATATCGGGTTTAATTTTTTTATTCAACAAGATCTCGACTACACCATCGGCAGCTATTTTTGTGTATTTTTTATTCTTCTTGATAAATTCGATATTTTTATCAAGACTGGGACCCGCTCCGATTACAAGTACTTGCTTTCCTTCTATTTTCTTTTGAAGCTTTGACACCTGCCATGCCTTTCTGCTTATCATATGACTCAGCATTTCGGCTGCTTGCTGATCTTTTTCAGTACTATATCCAAATTCATTCCTGATTTGCTGGTAAAAAGGAAACCACTCTATGAATTTCACAATTAGAAATAAAAGAAGGTTCTTAATAGATTGTTTGATTCAGTATTTCCGTAATTTTGCAAAACTATTGTTTTTTACATTTTGTTCAGTGAATAACTGCAAAGTAAATGTAATCTAAAATATCGATGCAATTATGTTTGCATTAAAAAAACCATAACAATATCCAGTCAAAAGATCCCATTAAAAATGTCTATACTGCATATATTCGAGGTTCTGAGATAATTCGTACCCATGTTTCTTGATTTGAGCTCCTTAGCTACCTCTATTGGAATAGGTGGACTAGCAACTTCTGTGGGAATAGGAGGATTTTTGGGCTTCCTTATGGGATATGCTATAAAAAAAATATTAAAAATAATCATAATTGTGGCTGGATTATTGGTGGGTCTTTTGTATTATTTGCAATACAATGGGCTTGTTGCGCTTAATTGGTCAAAATTAGAGGCCGCGTTAGGAAATGCGATGACTAATTTTAGCGGGTTTGATCTTAACACTCCATTTTTGCCCGGTATAAGTGATCAAATTCTGGATGCCATATCAAATTCTGGTATTCCATTAACCGGAGGTTTTGCAGCGGGTTTTGCATTTGGTTTCAGCAAAGGGTAGAATATAATACTAAAGATAGATTTTGCCATAAAGTCACCACATTATCATGTAACAATTATAATACATCTGCTTTCATTGACCAAATATGAATAAAAAGTCATCTGGGATGGTCTTTCCAGGTGAATATATAGCTGAAATTGAAGAATTTCAGGCCGGCAATAATACTTTCACTCTTAATGGTACTATCAGATCAAGTGTATTAGGAAAAAAGGAATATGATTTTAAGAGAAGAACCATTAAAATTGATCCAATTAACCAGCAAGAATTACCCAAAGTAGGCGATGTCGTCATAGGATTTGTGGAAATGTTGTTCGGATCTATGATATCGGTCAAGTTGTTCTTACTTAATAACAAACCGTATACCTCAGGATTATCTGCCATTGCCTCAGCAAGATCTGGAAATAAGGGATGGAATCGCGATCGATATAATAGGAAACCTAGATCGACTTATAGGTTTGGTGACATTATCCGGGGTCAGATTACCAGTTTGATGAACTCTTCTATTCATATCACGGTAGATGGAACCAATTTTGGTCTATTGTATTCTCTCTGTCTGAACTGTGGTGGTGATACAGTTAAGATAAACAACGGCGTGAAATGCATAGAATGCAGCTCGTATGAAGAAAAGAAAGTCGCAACCGACTATGGTACCGGTCTCTTTAACAATTTCAATAAACGTGGGTAAAGTGTATTCTAATAGATTTTTAAAACAAAGACTTCTGTGGGATGACGTACAATCCTTCAGATAAAATTTTTAATACCTTTTCTGCAAGCTAATAGATGAACGACGCACATTCGTTTACAGGGAAAAAAATAGAACCTCCACTGATTTCAAAGGATATGACAATATCGCAGTTGGTTGATTTTTTCGGATCAACAGGTTACAACGCCAGGCGATTATTCGAAGCAGCAAATATAATGAAACAAATGATTGATGACGGATGTATTATCTGCTTAACTCTTGCAGGAGCGATGACTCCAATAGGAATGGGCAGTACTATCAAGACACTTATCGAAAATGGATTCATAGATTGGATAGTTACAACTGGGGCCAACGTTTACCATGACTTACATTTTGCCTACGATTTACCCGTAAGGCAGGGTCATTTTCAGGTTGATGATGATGTACTTTTTTCAAAACAAATCGTACGGATTTATGATGTGTATATAAAAGAAATAGGCACTTTACAGGCGCAAGACATCATTGTTCAAAGAGAAATAAAGAAAATAGAAAAAAACTATTCTGAATCGTATTCTACTGCAGATATGTCACATAGTCTTGGTAAAGCAACTTATGAAAATTCAACAAACCCAGAAAAATCATTTCTTGCATCGGCCTACAAAAATGACATACCAGTATTCATTCCGGCGATAAGTGATTCTTCCATAGGACTCAACATGTTACCTCTACTATTTGAAGACGTTACTAAATTTCCTAATGTTATGATGGATATTGCTGAATCAACCGCGATACTCTGGAAGAGTAAAGTTTCCGGTGGCATAGAATTAGGTGGAGGAGTACCAAAAAATTTCTTCCAACAAACAGGACCTGCACTATACCAAATCTTGAAGTTAAAGGACGGTGGACACGATTACGTAATACAAGTTACTGATGCGAGACCTGATACAGGTGGTTTATCTGGTGCAACTATACAGGAAGGAAAAAGCTGGGGCAAAATAAAAACCTCTCACAGAAACAATGTAATAGTTTATGGGGATTCTTCAATTTGCTTTCCCATAATAGGAGCTTATGTCTTATCCGAGTGTAAGAAACGGCCTACAAAGAGGTTATATTCAAAGAAGAATGCATGGGTTGAAGAGATGAAAAAAGAATATCTGAAAAATAAATAACTACTCATAGACCCAAAATCATTCAACATAGAAAGGATGGCATTTTTAATCAGTTTTGGTGTTCATATAACACCCGAGCACTGAATATTGTCAGCCTTCACCGTTATGCCTATGTTGAAAACCATTACGGCATCGTATATGTCGTATTCGTGCTATATAACTATATTCTAAGCTAACTATGATCACTATATTATCATACTGATGAGCCTTTCTTCAGATTACATCCTGATGTGTATAATCAGTAAGATATTAAAGACGAATTACAAATTAGTGATGAAAAGTAATCATGCTAAATCTTTCAAATATTAAATTAGGAAAATGGGATCTCTATGATTTGGTAGATGATAGGTCAACAAGTACCTTTGCAAATTTGGTTAATGAGATCAAAAAAGATGTCAGGGAATTTGAAGCTAGTCGACAAATGCTAAGAGCAGATCTGGATTCCTCAATTTTTGAAGGACTAGTTCACAAGATTGAGAATATAATGGAAGCTATTAGCACAGTGAATAGTTTTGCCCAGCTAAAGTACGCCGCTGATACTTCATCCAACGAGGCTGCTGCCCTTGTTCTTGAAACTGAAAAATTGAGTTCTCAAATTAGTAACCAAGTATTATTTTTTGATTTATGGTTCAAGAAGGAGCTCGATGATAACAATGCTCAAAGACTAATTGACAGTCTACCCTTGGTATATTGGGAGTATTTGAAACATAAAAGATTAGTTGCAAAATATTCACTCAATGAGTCAGAAGAAAAAATTATCAATACCTTGGAGGTGACCGGTCCGGGTGCCCTAGTAAAAATATATGATAGGATGACAAACAATTTTGAATTCACAGTTATCAAAAAGCATGGAAAAACCAAGAAAATCAAAATATTCAAAAATAAAGAAAAACTGCTTTCTTTGGTAAGGAGCTCAAAATCATACGAAAGGGAAACTGCATACAAGGCGTTATTCAAAACTTACGAGAAAAATAGTGGGGTACTCGGAGAAATTTACCAAAACCTGGTTACCCAATGGCGAGATGAAAATATTTCAATAAGAGGATTTAAATCTCCTATTTCAGTTAGAAATATTTATAATAATATAGAAGATACCACCGTAGAGACTCTCTTATCAGTGTGTAAAGAAAATGCTCACTTGTTTCATGACTATTTTATTGAAAAAGCAAGATTGATTGGTATGAGGAAATTAAGACGCTATGATCTCTATGCGCCCATATCAAGTAAGAATATACCAAGAATTACGTTTAAGAATGCTACTAGATTGGTGTTGGATACTTTTCATAAATTTGAACCAAGATTTGGCCAGTACACGGAAAGGCTGTTTAAAGAAAATCATATTGATTCTGAAATCAGAAATGGAAAAACCGGAGGGGCGTTTTGTTATACTGTTTCTCCTCAAAGGACTCCTTATGTACTCTTAAATTTTGATGGAATGATGAGAGATGTTTCAACAATGGCTCATGAATTTGGACATGCGATACATAGCATGTTTGCTTCCGATAAACCAATCCTCGTATCCCATGCACCTCTCCCATTGGCAGAAACTGCCTCAGTTTTTGGAGAGATGCTTCTTAATGAAGAAATATACAAGAAGCTTAATAGGCAAAAGAAAAAGATTTTCTTAGCTGAGCAAATTGATGACATTTATGCAACAGTAATGCGACAGGCATTTTTTACAATTTTTGAAATAGAGGCACATAATGAAATTGTGGAAAAGGGTGTTACTATTGATGATATCTCGGATTTGTACATGAAAAACTTGAATACCCAATTTGGAGATTCAGTACGTATCTCAGAAGATTTTAAGTGGGAATGGCTTTATATCCCACATTTTTACCACACCCCGTTCTATTGTTATGCGTATTCCTTCGGAAACTTACTTGTCCTTTCGCTGTATCAGCAGTTTAGAGAAGAAGGTAATTCCTTTATTTCAAAGTACATCAAGATATTGTCTGCGGGAGGATCTGAAAAAGCAGAAACATTGCTCAAAGATTCTGGATTTGATATAACTAAAGCTTCATTTTGGCAACAAGGCTTTGATCTTATTAAAATGAAGGTTGACAGGTTAAGGGAAGACAAAAATTGAAATCTGATTTTTTATTTCCATATTTCTTAATTGATATGAAATTGTGACTAGATAAGATAAGGTTGACCTCATACTATCTAGTATAATGAATATGTTGCTGAAAGGCGTATACTTTATAGATTAGTTTTTTGAATGTGAAACTATTGAAGAAGTTTTGCAGCGTTTGTGGAAAGGAATTACCTGCCAATACTGAATACTTTCTCTGCGAAAAATGCCATAAAGCTATAATCACGTCTGAAGACAAATTCAATTACATGGAAAATTCTAGACTCTATTATTAGTTCTTGATGCTGGTCAAAGTACTAGTTCACATCAATTCGATGTATCTATGGATCTCAGACTAATAGATGTCAATTGATAGCCAGAGTAACTTTACCAAGTATTGCTACGACTTTATTATTCCCCAGCACTAAAACTTTGATTGAATTGAAAATGACCCGCAGAATCAGGATGATAACTGAATCCTATTGAGTACTAGACTTATATTCAGTATCAAAGTAAACTTGTCGTTGGGTTAAGATCAAGTGCTAGTCAAGATTCATGAGGAATTTATAGATAAATTAGATTTTGTAAAGAGGGATGGACTTATACCTGTGGTAGTCCAGGATATTAAGACTAAAGATATTTTGATGCTAGCGTATGCCAATAGAATTGCAATACAAAATACAGTTAAAACAGGCAATGCTTGGTTCTGGAGCGTTTCTCGTGGCAAACTTTGGATGAAAGGAGAAGAATCTGGAAATGTTCAAGAAGTCAAAGATATTTTGGTGGATTGTGATCACGACTCTGTTATCTATTTGGTAGACTCTAAAAATCCTGCATGTCATACAGGAAATAGAACTTGTTTTCACAATAGACTGTATCCTGATTAAATTTGACAAGTTATTTTTCATAAACTTGTAAAAATTATGCTGTATTAGGAATAATAGCGATTTTTGATCTGAATCATGTTTACTAATTATAAAATTTTGTGGTCAAAAAATTAAGTAATACTAAAATTACTATTAGTGAAATTTATTACTACACAAAGCGTTGTTAGGTGAATATACATGGGTTCAATTCGATTTCTAAAATGTAGAGAATGTGGTGCTGAATATGGTGCTGAATATACCCCCGTATTCAAGTACATATGTGAGGAGTGCTTTGGTCCTCTTGATGTTATTTATGATGTCCCTGCGGATTTAAGCAAAGACACGTTCACATCTAGACAAGATAAAACATATTGGCGCTACTTTGAGCTCTTGCCAATTGCTGATAAGAATTGTATCGTAAATATTCATGCTGGATTCACTCCCCTGCAACATGCTGAGGAGCTTGGGACCCATATGGGAAGTCTTGAGAATTTGTTCATAAAGAACGATTCTGTAAATCCAACTTTTTCCTTCAAGGATAGACCCGCAGGTGTGGCAATTTCAAGATCAAGAGAAATCAAGCTCAACGCAGTAGGATGTGCATCAACTGGAAATCTAGCTTCGGCAACAGCTGCACATGCTGCTAAAGCACATTTGCCGTGTTATATTTTTGCACCATCGGATATCGGAAAAGTAAAGATTGCACAGGCACTATCCTATGGTGCTAAATTCGTTGCAGTTGATGGAACGTACGACGATGCCAATAGGGTTGCATCAATTATAGGTGATTCAAAGGGCATAGGGATTGTTAATATTAATATGAGACCTTACTATGTGGAGGGTTCTAAGACTTTGGCATTTGAAGTAGCAGAACAACTAAACTGGCAAGTTCCAGATCATCTGATCATACCAGTTGGTAGTGGTGCTATGTTAAATGCAATTTGTAAAGGATTTGAAGAGTTACATGAAATAGGACTTATTAATGACGTTTCAAATCTCAAAGTTACAGCTGCACAACCACACGGTTGCGCTCCGATAGTTGATGCTTTTAAGAATAAAAGTGGAGAAATTGTTCCTGTAGAAAGACCGGATACCATAGCAAAAAGTTTAGCAATTGGGGATCCTGGTGACGGCGTTTATGTGTTGAGAAGATTGAAACAATACGGTGGTATTGCTGAAGAAGCCAACGATAACGAAATTGTGGAGGGAATCCTCACACTGGCTAAAACTGAAGGTATTTTTACTGAACCTGCAGGTGGTGTCTCTATTGCTGTCCTGAAGAAACTGGTTGATGATGGATTTATAGAACGAAATGAAAAAGTAGTATGTTATGTTACTGGTAATGGATTGAAGTCTACAGAAGCAATTATGAGTGCATTGCCCAAACTTGACATAGTGAAACCAGATGTACAAACTGTGTCTGCAATGATCACATAGGAGATAATGAGTAAACAATGACAAACATTGAATTTATAATTCCATCTGTTCTTACGAAGGGTACCGGAGAAAAGAAGATTCCATTAGACGCCACAGATTTGCAAGACGCATTTACCAAAATAACAGAACAACTAGGAGAAGAATTTAAACGTAAAGTCTTGGATTTGAACGGAAAGCCACGATCTTTAATTAACATTTACATTAACGGAAAAAATATGCGGTTTAGTAACGATGGTATGGCAACTAAACTTAACAGTGGCGATTCCATTTATATTCTTCCAGCAGTAGCAGGAGGTTCTGAATTAAAGAACGAGGATTTACAACGATACTCTAGACAGATAATGCTAGAAGAAATAGGATTCGTAGGATTGGAAAAACTTAGAAAGACAAAAGTATGCGTTGTTGGAGTTGGAGGTATCGGTAATCCTGTGGTTACACAACTGACTGCAATGGGCGTTGGAAAACTAAAGATAGTGGATAGAGATATCATTGAGATTTCCAACCTGCACAGACAGCATCTTTATACAGAAAATGATTTAGGTAAGGTAAAGGTTGAAGCTGCAAAAGAAAGACTTTCAAAAATCAATTCGAGTGTCGAGATTGAAGCTCTTCCAAATTCTGTTACCAAATATACTGCAGAAAGCATAATTAATGGTTATGATATTGTTGTGGACGCATTAGATAGTATAGATGCAAGATATGCACTAAATGATGCGTGCATTAAACTGAACATTCCTCTGATCTACGCTGGAGCATTGGGCATGTTGGGTTCAGTCTGTACCATAATTCCAAATAAAACAGCGTGTCTTAGATGCATCTTTCCTGCATTAGCGGAGGATGATATGCCAACATGTAGTACTGAAGGGGTTCATCCATCAATACTGTATCTGGTCGGTGGAATTCAGGTTTCTGAGGCCGTCAAGATAATCCTAGGCGAAAAACCAACACTAGAAAACAAGCTCATGTATGTAGATCTAAACGATCTGTCATTAGAAAAGATTTCAGTATTTAGACAAGAAGAGTGTCCCTCATGCGGAACAAAAAGAATTGATATAAATCAACTGGAAGCAAAGCAATTAATAATTGAAGAGCTCTGCGGTCGTGACCGTGGTAAAAGAACTTATACTGTTACACCTGCGCAGATCTCATCATCATTAAACCTTATCGGAATTGAAAAAAATGCGGAACGACTGGGATATGTAATCAAAACGAAAGGAGAATTAGGATTAACTATCATGAGTACTAATTCTGACAATCTTTCAATAAGCTTCATGACTAGTGGTGCGGCTACAATCGTTGGAGCAAAGAGCGAGGACGAAGCTTTATCAATTTACAAGAGCTTTGTGGATGACATTAAAGCTTAATTTTTAGAAAATTTGATAAAAAGCGGATTATGATAGGATCAATCGCTTGTATCCTCAAAATGAAATTTGTTCCTGTTCTTGGCAATAAATGGGACTATCATCTTATTGATAAGATCATCATAGTTTTTCTCCTTATCGATTGTTAACAGGAGAAAATAGTCATTACTTATGGGAACGGTAATCCTAGTTACATTTTCATACCTTCCAACAGCGTAATTTAGTTTTCCAATTTTTGATTGAAACTTAACCCTTGTCCTATATCTTGATACTGCAGCTGCTGCATATTCCTCGCTTTCCTCCTCTGTCATTAATGGTTTTAACCCTTCACGCTGTTCCACATTAATCAAGACACCATACTTGTTTGAAATACCAATCCAACGAAGGGAACTGTCCAGTTCTAATAACTCCTCACTAAAATTATAAATGAACTCATAATCAATCCCCAATTTTATTAATTATCATATTTGTATCTCATATTTAAGCAAAAAGTAAAACCAAAAATGAGTTGACCGCTTAGAGGAATTTGGTGACTAAATCTGATCAATTGCAATATCGACATCATCATCATATTCAATGATTCTAAGACTCTTGCGTTCTATATTGGTGTCATAAATTATTCCTTGCATGAATTCATTAGCAACTATTATGATATCTTCAAAATTATGTGATAGAAATTTTTCAAAGGAATTAACAAAAGTAGGATAGTCTTTGGCATTATTTTTGCTAAATCTTTTCTTTGAGATAAGGTTATGTGCGGCAGGATAGATATCTGAAATTTCCGCCGGGATGATACCAATGAATGGATTATAAGCACAAATCTGATAGTCTGAAAATCTACTGAATAATTTATGATACTCACGAGAGGAATAAAATGGAGACACCTGTGTGTCAGGAAATAGAATTATTTTTTTCTTATTAGTTCTAAATGAATCAAAAATATTTCTTATCCTAGAGGCTTCTGGTCGATACTGATCGATTGATTCCATAAAGAATATCGCCTTTTTCTTGAACATTGGGGTGCCATCTTCTAAATACTTGTAATTAAGAAATAATTTATAGGCCTCCATTAATTTGGGATGTGCACGAGCCTTCTGTCCAACATATTCCCACAATCTTCCTTCCATGATAGCTTGTTTCACAGACAACACTTCTGCCCTCAACACATAGAGATTATGTTTTGCCAATTTGTCAGTTCTTTCTTGATATTCGAGCTCAACAAATTCCCTTACTGTCATATTTACGCAAATCGGGCATTGACATGAAAGATATGAGAGCTTATCCAATCTTGAAGTACCATTCGCATGCATATACCTGTTATCTCTGGCATACAGCATATAGGATGCAGAGTCAAAAGTATCACATCCCAATGCTACTGCCAATGGTATCGTTAAAGGGTGCCCTGCTCCGAAGAGATGAATGGGTTTTGACATAATCTTTGATTTAAGAGCTGCTATCATATCGGCCAAAATAGCAAATTCGTATGATTCTAGCAATTGGACAGGACTCCCAAGAGCCATCATCTCATAACCCATTTCATCAAGTTGTCCTGCGGACCTTTTTACCAAATCAAGATGTTCTGCACCCTGCACGGGACCAACCCACACAGAGTTTCTTTCGTTGTTACTCTTGATAAGATTCAAAGTTTCTTGGGAGTTTTTTATAGTCTCGTTAACATATCTTTCAGCTACATCGTACCTCAAACCATATCCTGTTGGTTTGTCAAGAGGTACACAAATATCACTTTTAATATCATTTTCAAATTGAGCAATATACGATGGCTCGGGTTCAATAGAACCATATTCCAGCACTTGGTAGCCACCCGAATCTGTCATTATCGGACC
>DATFBL010000048.1:0-27065 GCA_035253865.1 Nitrososphaeraceae archaeon
ATCCAAAGTACTTTCAATCGTTAATATTCCGACTTCTTCTCTTGCCCGATTAAGCGATTCTTATCTGGAGGTTAACTGCGGTCCTGAAATAGGCGTTGCTGCTACTAAGAGTTTTACTAGTCAGATTGCACTATTGTATTATGTTGCAGACTTGATTGGTAAAAAATCAAATGGGATCTCCGCTAGTAAGGACGTTTTGACCAAAGCCGTAAATCAGGTCCTGGAATTGGATTCGCATATTGAAAGTGTTGCAAATCAGATAAAAGGATCCAAGGATATATACATACTCGGTAGATCGCTTCATTTTCCTATATGTCTAGAAGGTGCCTTAAAAATTAAGGAATTGTCATATATTCATGCCGAAGGAATGGCTGCAGGTGAACTAAAACATGGTCCTCTGGCGCTTATAGACAACAATAGCATAGTAATTGTCATTCATCCAGACGATTCTACTTATGGAGATACATTATCCAACATACATACAATAAAAGCAAGAGGTGCAAAAATAGTTGGAATTTCAAATAAGAAGGATGAAATCTATGATTATCAAATTACCATTCCTACCGTAAGCGAATGGCTATATCCATTAATCGAAGTAATTCCACTGCAGCTATTGGCTTATTATTTGTCTATTTGTAACAATGCAAATCCTGATTATCCGCGTAACCTTGCAAAATCCGTCACAGTAAAATAGCTATACAAAATTAAATTGAATATCAAGTAATACCCGTCAATCAATCAATCTTTCATACTACTATATTTTCTTTCATACTACTATATTTTCAATATTCTTTTCGTACTCATCTTCTAGTTTTCTCAAGAAAATATCCTTGTCAAGAGATCTATTTAACTTTAGCAAAAGTGTTATTATGGCGCCTCCTGACCCTACCCCTTCTTTAACAACCCCCTTGTCGTACATTAGTAATCCATTTTTTGTCGATCTATCTAGTCCCGGGTTTACTGATAGAATGGGTATGTCTGGAGAAATCGCTTTTACCAGAAAATCTAAATCTGAGTTCTCATCGTTAGTAACATAAGAAGTGGTACCTATACAGATTTTGTCAAATGGTACATTCAACGAAGCCATAAATGCAAGAACTGCTGCCATTTGCGTACCTCCTGCAAGCATTACCCTGGAACCTGATTGGAGTAAACCCGTTGCAATTCCTGCAACTGCTGGTATCATTGGATCGCCAAATAAAGACACTGTTTTGAAAGGATCTTTTAAATCCGAAATACTGTAATTTTTGATTGCCTCTTGTACAATCCGGATTTTCAAATCATGCGGATTTGATGGCATACTACTACTTATTTTATAGTTTGCATCAATCCCAAACCCTGTCAATACTCCTAGAGCTGTAGTCGTCCCACCAGGGATACTTTCACCTAAAACTACAAGGTCGTTTGACTTGGATAATTGTTTACCCAGTACGTTGCCGTAATCAAAAGCTTGATGTGTCTCGAAGAGTTGTAGTGCTGCTTCATGTTCAATATTTTTTCCATGGCTAATTCCAAATGAAATAAATGGGATTTTAGGATCAATTTTAGAACCCGAATTCACTACTAAACATGGTATTTTTCCGAGTAACAGTGCAGTTCTTGTCAATAATGCTGGCGTTGGTATTCCGTCAGGTGTGGCAGGTACTCCAGAAATAGAAAAACATCTGCCATGAAATAGAAATTCAGCATCAGCTGCTGGCGTGTACTTTATAAGATCTGGATTCGCTCCTGCAAAAGTTATACCTGGGACCTGACATGTTTCTGTATATGAAATAACACACACAAATATTGGGTTTGTGGTAAGAAACTTATCAAACACGTTACTTTTATGGGAACAAAGGATATCAAATTCTCTAGACATATGCTATTCATCATTTACCATGTATTTTAAGAATGCCTCTTTAGATTTGAAATTGAGCATTGGATTGTTTGTTCTTTCATTTAGTATTGTTGATGTTGGTGTCATTCCATAATTGTGTCCAGGATACACTACTAAAGAACCTTCTAACTTTGCAATTCTGGATAGACTATCATACATGCTATCAGGACTACTTCCGGGAAGATCCACTCTCCCAATATTTCCTACAAATAGAGTATCTCCTGTAATAATATCTTCTTTATTTACAATTAGGCAAATGCTATCTTCTGAATGACCAGGAGTATGCAATACCTCTAATTCAACATGCCCGATATTGATAATCTCTCCTTCTCTCACTGATCTGTCCTTTTTAAGCGTGGATTTTTCGTGCTGGATTATCGCAGCTTTTGTAATTTCGGCAACTTGATCATTTCCCAAAACATGATCAAAATGTGTATGAGTATTTATGATGTATTTTGCTGAAATCTGGTTTTTCTCTAAAAACTCAAATATTTTTTCAAGATTCCATGAAGGGTCTATTACAACTCCTACTTTATCATGTTCGTCATAAATGACATAACTAAAATTTTGCATATTTCCTACCGGAATCTGTACTATTTTCAAATTCAGATCACATCTTGCTCAGCTTCAATTGGTATTCCAATTTTCTCAAGGTGAAGCTTACCGACGTATTCTTTATTCATCGTTAAACCTTTTTTGATTCTATGAAAAGTAACAGTAGCATCAGCTCTGACACATTTTTCGTGAAAGGATCCATCATTTGGATCTAGTCCAGAAGGGATATCGACTGATACAACATACTTTTTTGATGCGTTAATTAATTCAATTGCTGACGAAAAAGGTTCCCTTATTTCACCTTTAATCCCAGTACCAAAAATACCATCAATAATTATATCCGATTCTGATACTATGTTCTTGACCAACTCAAGAACATTTGGACCTAAGAGGATTTTTATTGATTTCATTTTTTGAACAATGGACCAATTAACCAATGTCTCTTCAGTTTTCATGTTCTTTACATCACCTAAAAGTACTATGATAACCTCAACCCCATTCTGGGAAGACAAGTGTCTAGAAGCGACCATCCCATCTCCTCCGTTATTCCCAGTTCCGCAAAATGAAATTATTTTTTTACCTGCAAAGCTTGGACCTTTTTCTGACACAATGAAATCGGCTAGTCCATGTCCTGCATTTTCCATCATAAGTAACTTTTTCATCCCAAAAAATGAATATCCGTTATCCTCTATACGATACATTTGTTCAGATGAAATAGGTTGCTCTTCTATCGACATGAATTGTTAGATGAATAGATGAGAAATAAAAATTATGAGTTAATTTTCCGAAATTTTCAAAAGGGCATGACATAGTCCTTTAGATAACATTTCTTTGTCTGGTTATTTCTTATTTCAAATGTACTGCCATCATATCTGCATTTGATAATTGGCAATTCTTTAATCTTCGAATATCTATCTGCTACTTTATAATACTCTTGTAATTTTCTATGAGTATACACTGTCTTTCCTTCCTCTCTAACTCTTTTTTTTTGCATGAATTTGAAGGCCAAGATGACATGGGCCGTCTTGTATACCTGGAACATATCTCTTATTTGAAAACATCTTTGGATTTGATCTGATGGAACATACAGACTATCAGAGGTACCGGATTTTGCCTCTATGGACAGGAATATTGATTCCTTATTGTTGACCGCGATAATATCGGGTAAGTTAGCGCTAGACCCACCTAAGCGTCTTGCATTCCAGACATTGCCGTTTAATTTCTGTACAAGAACATGTTCAAAACTATATCCTCTACTTCTTCTAATCCTGTTGAGTCTGGTGTACACGTGTTCTAATTCATATTGTATTTTTCTCTTGTTAGCGTGTTCGAGCGTTTCGTAAGTTTGAGTCTGATACGCCAAGATATTTTGCATTCCACGCACTAGTATATAATGCAGAAAGAGTGAAACTTTTGAACAAACATGTCTTTAAAAACTATACAGTTTATTCTTGAGAATTCAAATAATTAATAAATATATTCGAAAACCATCTTGTATGATGCTATCAAATGTTCAATCAGACCTAGAGAAAATCAATACAAAATTTAAAGATATAGAGGAGCGAAGAAATGCCATCATAAAAGGAACAAGGGATGCCACCATCCTTTGCAGCAAGTCTATAGTCTCTTTACACTCTCACAAGAAAAAAGAATCAATGGAATATATTGAAAAAGCCAAGAAATTATTGCAGCAATTTAAGGAATTAGGCAAGGATGATCTTCAAAAATATCTCTACATTGCCGAGCAAGAATTCGTCGAGGCATATTGTTTGTTTTCGATTGCAGAAGATTCTGTTATTCCTAGTATGAAATCACTTGAAGTATCTGACATTTCGTATGTTATGGGACTATTGGACTGTATTGGAGAAATTAAGCGTATGATTATAGACAAAATTAGGGCTGAGGGTACTTCTAATGTGAATACTTTATTCGAGTTGATGGATGAAATTTATGGCATTATTTATCCTCTGGCAGTCTATGATAATTTGATGCCTGGTTTAAGGAAGAAATTGGATGTATCGAGAATACTAATTGAAAATGTTAGAGCAATAATCACTGAAGAACAAAGAAGAACAAAAATGATTGATATAATACAGCAGTTCGAAAAAAAATTTTCGACATCTGAAAATTCTAAGTTGAGGTAACGATTACGCGCATCCCAACTTAACGAATGCATCAGACATGGTTTTGTTCAAACTTTTTCCCCATTCAGGAAAGTCTTTTGGATTTGAAGGATAATTGTGGTAATGATTAACCAATTTCTTATTTACCTCTGCGGTGTGTTTTAGATCTTCTGCGAGTCTCTTATTCAGAGCTCCATGAATAAACATATTGAGCTTCTCGACCATGCCAAATTCGGGATGTTCGCCGTGAGTAATATTTTCTACATCTAATTTTGAGAGAAAATGTTTCATTCCATAGTTAATTTGATCATTTGATAATTTTTGGAGCAATCTCCTAAAAACCTCGAGACCAGCTGTCTTGTATCCATATGCTTCCATAAAATCCAAATTGTACTTCCATAGTGATTCCTCGGAATAATCATTGCTTTGAATTGATTCCACCACGTCTTTTCCTGCGATAGTCGCTGCAATAATGGCCGGTCCAATTCCTCCTGCATCAAGAGGTTTTGGCATCCATGCTGAATCCCCTACAAGGATATATCCATTTGCTACAAGACAATCATTCTGGCGTCTCACTGAAACCTGCCACGTGCCCCAACTGTTACCATCATCAGATTCACCGTCTGCTATCTGTGGATTTTTTATGACTGGATTCAAATTCACATAGTCGTCAATTTTTGTCTTCAAATCCTTTCGTTCACCCTGTTTTCTATTATGTTCTTCCATTGCTTTTTGTTGAACTCCAAGGCCAATGTTGACCTTATTTTTCCCCTTGGGAAATACCCATGCGTATCCACCAGGAGCTATGTTCTGATCGAGATGAATAAGACAGTAATCAGGATCAAAGTAAGTGTTATCTTCTGCTTGATTTTCAAAATTGTAAATATACCTACCAGTTGCTTCCAGATCATCTCTGTTGATTTTCCTTTGAATGTGTGTTGTAATTGGGAGATTGGTCCGTAAGACAGAAGTCACCCCTGTGCAGTCAACTACCACTTTGCATGTTTTTTTGAAGGGCGATTTTGTCTGTAGGTCATCGCCTTCTATGCCTACTACGTTGTTGTTCTCTATTATCACATTTCTCAATGCTAAATTGTATTTAATTTCAATGCCGACATTTAGGGCATCATTCAGCTGCTTTTGTGGAAGGACCTTCCTATTCAGAATATATCCTTCGCCATCAAACGAAATTGATGTTTCATGATCTGGTGAAAATGCAATTACACCCTTAACCGGATGTTCAATTTCTGGGTATTGCCACTTTATTCCTATCCTTGATGTCATATAATCAACACTGTTCTTTCCAACAGCATCTCCACACACCCATCCAGAGATTGTCTTCTTGCCTAGCTGTGGTGATGGATTCCTATCAACAACTAGGATTTTCAGAGACTGTTTTGAATAAAAAGCGGCCGAACTTGCAACTATCATGCCGGCAAGACCTCCACCAGCTACTATAATATCATAATCCCTAAGCGTCGACGCCATAAACCAAAAATGAAAAGATATTCAATTGTTAATTAAAGTTCCGAATGCTGATTGCACATAAAATGGAGGGAGTGGGATTCGAACCCACGAACCCCTAAGGGACGGGATCCCTCATGGTAGCAAATTAATCTTGAGTCCTGCGCGGTTGGCCATGCTTCGCTATCCCTCCAACAACACTGTCAGTCTATACTCCTTATTTCACCTTTACTGGTAAGTTGTCATAAATTCAATTTACTGTCTTGCAAAATACAGAAACTTTATTATTGGAATAAAGCGTGCTATTTGACAAATGGCGATGGAAACTAAAATAAATCAGTTGCATGCCGGAATGCGAGGGATAAACGTAAAGGGTAAAATTGAATCAGTGAAAGAGCCTAGAACTGTGAATTTGAGAAATGGTGAAACAGCACAAGTAGCGGATGCGATGCTTTCAGATGAAAGTGGGAGCATCAAATTATCATTATGGAACGACCAAATAAACATGGTATCTGAGGGCGATGAAGTGTCAATTGAAAATGGATATACTCAATCTTTCAGAGGCGAAAATAGCCTAAATATAGGTCGCTATGGAAAACTTGTAAAACTCTAATTAAGATGTTACTATTTATAGTTAAACAAGAAAATTTAAAATTTTATAAAGACTTAGTGGATTGATTCGCTGGAGTCGGAATTCGCCAAGTTGAAAAATATCTAGGCGTTATCTCTAGGAGAATCGATCCTCCATTCTCTATTTCATTCATAAGCCATTTTGCAAAATGATTATCAAGACTTCCAACGAGTTTTATAAGATATTTTTTGGCTAGTGGAATATTTCCTTGAATATCTTCAAGAAATTTGACTGTTCCTTTACCTCTTGCGCCAGTGTATGGAGGGTTAGGATCATCAATGCAGTAACTTAAGATATTCCTATTTTTCAAGTGTTGAACTTTCTTAGAATTTTTTTGAGTAGCGACAAAGAATTTTTCAGATGGTTCATCAAAGTAAAATGCAGTCACGGTTACGTTTGGTTCTCCCTTTTCATCTATGGTTCCTATACGCATTAGTAGATTGTTAGAGTTATTTGCAAGAAAGTTCTTAGTATCCTCTTCTGTCATTTTTTCACTAACAGCCTGTGCATTGATTATTTTCATTAAATACTCCGATGATATACTCTTTCCAATAAATGATTTAAACATTGGTTTTCCTTTAATTTACTTTATCAATGTCTTACTTATGCCCTCCTTCTATTTTCAGTTATTTTGATTTTAAATCCTCATTAGTCTAATTAAATCCTCATTAGTCTAATTCATTATATGACTGCGAATCGAATATTACTGCAAGAAATCAAAAATTCAGAGCTTCGGCTTCCATCTGAAAAAGATGAAGCTACCTACAAACGAAATCTATCAAGTATGTAAAGATTAACAAGAAATTGTTTAACAGTTTATAACCTATAATAGTTTAAGTTCTACAGGATGGTACAATTGCAAACAACTTTTGCAAGTATTCTATGACCAATAGAAAAAGCCCCAATCAATGCGTTAGGCAATTTTCATATCGAGAATTAAAATAATCCAAAAAATTTATAAACTATTTAACTTTAAGAGAACGTTCCACATGTCGTTGAGTCTGGACCAAACCAAGGAAGCGACGGGGCGTCCAAATAGTCTCGAGAAAACCTTAAAATATATCATGATTGTTGATGACGAACCAGACATTCTGGATCTACTTCAAGGTTACTTGGAGTCGAAAGGCTGGAAGATAAAGGCTTTCATTGGTCCCGGTATCGCACTTTCGAGTATAATGATGAACCCAAATTTATACTCGCTGATATTAACGGATATACGAATGCCAGAAATGTGAGGTATAGAATTTGTAAAAAAAGTGAAAAATATGGATAATAATATTAAGATAATATTTATGACAGCCTTTGAGACGGAAATAGATGAACTTAGAGAGCTGAGCGATGTGGCGCCTTTGAAAAAACCTATTGGCCTAGAAACTCTGGTAAGTTTAATCAAAAGACTTAAGGATATTCAGAAAATGGACGACAGATTTTATACCTGTTCTCAATGTGGAGATAGCGGTGAAAGCCCTGAAACTATAAAGCATAGACCTACCTGTCCTCACTACTGAAGACAGCAATGAACTGTAAAAAATGTGGTGCGAAATTAGATTCGACTAAGGAGGTATCGCCACGTAAAGAATGTGAGTGAATACATGACTAAAAATTATTCAATAATCAATTAACATGATTTAAGAAAGGTTAAAAATTAAAACCTGTTGGGATTTCGGACGGCGATGGAACCAAAAAATCATCCCTCGTCCAAACAGTATTAAAAGAAAGCATACGGATTGTTAAAGCAAAATAAATTTCTAACTGGGGCGCTTGCTGAAACCATTTAAGTTTTTAAGATCTTGAACAGTTATGTGTGAATTTGACATACACATTCAATGCGGATACATGATATCTGCCTTATTTGTGGGCACAAAAAAGATGAACACAATCCAGATGGTTCCCGTTGCTACAAGGTCTAGTCCCCGTGATTACGATTTAGAACAACATTCTTACAATATGGTCCGGATATGTAAATTGAAAACCCGATGATTTGTTCCTTATCACGTATCGAATTTTACATTTTTTAGATTATATTTGAAAACACTGAAAAAACCTTGAAGAGACTCAGGAATTAATGGAAGATGTATTTCAACTGACTTGACCAAATTGTCCCTTGATTTTGCATCCTTTACCCAGAATTTCATGATTTTTTCTTCTGGATAATACTCGAATGCGATTTTACCTGTTTCATCACTGTTCATGCTTACTGCAGTAGTCTCTATTGACATAGTCCAGTGTTCAAGGTCATCAGGACTAACAGCAAGTCTGTCGAGAGTTTCTAAAATTTCTTTAATACTTCTATCTTTGATTCCCGACATGATGGGTATGATAGAAGACCTATGTTAAGTGTTTGCTATTTATAGTAAATTATATAAAATTTCTCTATTTCTTTATTGTAATAACTGATCGTTTGATAAGTCAACTTATTATATATCAATGGTAATTTTGAGGTTACAAGTTAACTTTCATGTTGACACTCCGGCGGGATCCTCTTTCCACTCTTCCCGCCGGTTTATTTTTAGTCATTTACTTCAGAATTATTTTATAATATGTTGCTCTATAGAAGAGTAACGCGGACTTACGTCAACCATCAACCATTGCCGGTAGGATCACATCTGGCCAAAGTTGCTAATCCTGCCGGCTGTGAATTAATTTATAATTTATTTTGCAGTGTATCCTAACTAGTGTGTATGAGTCAATCCGCTGAGGTTTATCGTGCTAATGGGATAAACCCTATCCATTTTAGTTTAATTTCTCAAGTCTTTCTTACTTCTCCTTGCTTCCTAAAATTATAACATTTAACAAAAAATAAATATTTGACGTCTATTAGTAGTTATATCTATAGCTTAACTCTAATTTTACGAGCTACCTAGAATTAGTATCATTAACTAATTACCACAATTGAACTTTATCCGTTATCAGCTAATATAACCCATCTCGGGCTGCTTCTTTTGAACCATCTGCTGAACTTCATCACCTGACGTGTTCTTATCGCTAATTCTGCGTTCAATACTTTTTATTAACATTACCGTGTCCTTTGCTTTTTTATCCAAGTCTGCCATATCAATATCCAAATTTACGATTGAGAGTAACTTCTTTATGACATATTTTGATGCATTCGCATCAATAACATAACCTGACGTTTCTCCAAGCAAACTAATCCCATTTAGGTTCTTTATCTTACCGATACCTAGTAGTATACCGTTCATTCCTGAGATACTACCGTTATCAATTTTTGAAATACCATGCGAATTCAGGAGTTTCAATCCATCATCGTCTGTCGCTACTCCAAATATTCTTGGAGTTTCGACGAACATACCTGTTATATAAGCCCCAAGAGTTATGACCTGAGTAACACCAAAATTTTTAGCAATTCTTATTATTTCTTCACCCAGCAAATATTCCACTTTAGAACTTACCGGTTGGGCATCTCCAGTAAGTAACAAGAAATCGTTTTTACTTTGACTATTTTTTACATAATACAAAATATTTTTCATGAGTTCGACTGTTCCCGTATTCTTAATTATGACCTGCGGTGGAAATGAAGTTGAATAAATATCCGCTAAATTCACACTTTTTAATTCTCCGATAATATGATCAATTGCTAGTTTTCCAACATATCCACTACCCGGAAATCCACAGATCAAAATGGGAGAACGTAATCTAGGAACTTTCTTGCTGGAATAGACGACCTTTATATCATTTTCAAAAAATGACATTATTGTAAATGCATCAACTTATCTTAAATTCTTTTACTGCTAATTATAATTTGAGTTAAATAGGTTGGAAGTACCAAAAAATTGAAAAGAAAATAGTTAACCTGTTGAATTAGTAGATGTCAGTGATCCTCTCAGCTCGCCTTGAGGGAAGTCTGAAGTAAGGATATTGATATATGTCATATTCTGACTCATCAAGTCAACTAATGCTTCCAATTTGCTGATGGGCTCTACATATGTTGTAGCATTTGTCAAATTGCCAACGGAAGCTGCTGTAGCATTTGTCAAATTGCCAACGGAAGCTGTAGCATTTGTCAAATTGCTAAAAGTTGGTACAGATAATGCAATATTAGTTGAGAGGTTTGCTAATGGCACTACTATACTTGTGGAGTTTATTACACCTTCAATCAAATTGCCATCAATAATTCCTGAAGGTTCTGTGGAGTTTAAGAATGATACAAGGACTTGTCCGTTCTCTGTAGAATCACCCTTGTATAGAAACGCTCCCGTAACCTTATCCAGCGATGTTACATTTATCTGGTACTTGAGACTATCATTGTTACCAACGACAAGAGCAGTTCCATAGGATTCGGTGAAAATAGGAGGTACTTCGCTTTCTCCCGCCAAGTCTGTCCTAAAACCGACCTGCGCTAAAGCAAGATTACTCATCAAAACATACATCGAAATAACTAAGCTAACTGCTATTGAATATCTCAATTTATTCATGCTTATTGTTTACTAGCCCCTTATAAAAAAATTATGAAAGGCAATATTATTTGAGAATAAATAGCATGGAATAAGTTTGAAATTCCGATGACTAATCAACATTCATGTAAATACATTTTTACTGGGATATTACTATTTTTAGTAAATTACTTGACGTTACACCAAGAAGTTTTTAACGGTAGTAGAGATTGTTGAAGTGTGCTGTTGAATTGAAGATTACTAAATTTCTAACATTTGTTTTATTGAGTCAACCAATCCATCTGCGTATCCAATAGATAACACAGCCAGCTCCTTTTTTCCTTGCCTAAAGAATCGGATTGCATCATCTAGATATAATTCTGCATTTTCCAACAATTCTAATTGAATATTGTTGTGATTCTTTCTTGAAACTAAGGTTTCTCTTATTTGTATAATTTCATTTCTAATCATTGGCTCATACTTAATTAACATATTGTCCGAAATACTCCTTATCATGGCCGTATTATCACTAGGTGCATCGATTATTTCGGTCAAATTCAAAATCGCATCCTCTTCTGTAAAATGAAGTTTAGAAGGGAAGATGAGAGCATGGGGCCCTTCTCCGTAATCTATGTCCAATAGGGACCTGGCCTTGCCACTGACTATTTTTTGGCTCCCAGTGCCAATTCTTGAAAGAACTATCATGAACGAATCCGCTGCGAAAAAACCATACTTAATATCTTTCTCCATCTCGATTAGTCTCGAGATTGCGTCATTTGGTTTCAGAAAGAAGAAGGATCCATTTTCTTCCTGTCTATATTCAGTTAATATAATAGTATGACAATTCAAGTTCAAGTTGTTAAAGATTGTGGCATAGACGCTTATAGCAGACTGCCTTTCTTCCATCATAGTAACTAATTTTCCTATCTTGTAGATTTGTAAACCAGATTCCCCTACAAGAGACGTAATTCCTGAAGCAGCATGTATGACTCTGACTTTAATGTCATTTCTTATGGCCCTTGTTCTTAATTCTGTGAAAGTGGTCGCTATAGTTGGATCTCCGTAACTTATCAGTGCAACATTTAATGTCTTTGATTCATCCAATATTTGTCTACCATCTTCCACAAACCACCTCTTTACAAATTCTATTTTTTTCCCCGGTTCCAAGGATAATTTAAGAATTTGGATAACATTGTCAGAAATTGGTGATGTGAACATTTCAATGTAAATTCTGTCACAATTTTTCAGGATGTCAATTGAATTACACATTTCAAAAGTGTCATAAATTCCAGTACCAATCAAATACAACATATCAGTAATTCATTTGGTACCAGAATCCCTCTTATTATGGTGTAGTCTTGAGGTATGAAAAAGCGCCCTGTTGTAAATTTCAATACTTGTCAGATAAGATTGTAATTCCACCCTCTCATCCTTAGAATGCGATACATGGGGTTCGCCCGGTCCATATGTAACGACAGGAATCTTTAGTGAATTTCCTAGCACGTTCATATCTCCAGTACCTGTTTTCCTCAATAGTAATGGACGTGCCTTGCTAATATCTAATATTGAAAGTGATAATGCTCTTACTATTGGAGATGAATGGTCAGCTTCAAAAGGTTCTGTCATATCTTCAATTCGGTAGGTAATTTTCACCTTCCTTAATTCTGAAATATTTTTTATAGAGCTGTCCAATGCATCTAATACCTCCTGACATTTGACACCGTTCGGAACTCTGATGTCGATGGTCATCTTACATTTTTGTGGAGTAACATTATGACTTGACCCTCCTGAAATTTCAGTGAGACTGAGACTAACTGATTCACTTTTCTTAACAGTTTTATTGTATTTTGATGATATTTCGTTACTAAGCAATTTCCACACCTCATAGGCCTCCTCTATGGAGTTTTTTGACAGCCAGGGTGCACTAGCATGAGCACTATCAAGTACATCGCATGTAAGTCTTAACGCAAGTCTTCCCTTGTATGATATCGTAATCTTGTCAATTCCACTTGGCTCTCCAAATATTGCATAATCAACAGACAACTTATTCTTGACAAGCTCTTTAATACCAGTAGCGTTCCCTTCTTCATCAACAACTCCTGCAAATATTATAGTTCCACTCTGCTTGAATTCCGAGCAGGCAAGAAGCATGGCTATGAGTGGCGCTTTGGCATCAGACGCTCCTCTCCCAAATAGAAATCCAGAATCAATTCTAACCGGTATTTGTCCGGGCACTGTGTCCATATGTCCGCACAATAAAATCCTTGGACTACCACTTCCTTTGGTTGCAATTACATTACCAACGCTATCGATACTCACCCTTTCAAATCCCAAATCATCCAGGCATTTTTCCTTAATCAAATTGGCTAATTGTGCCTCGGATCTAGAAGGAGTATATATTTCGAGAGCCTTTTTCAGTAATTCAATCGCATACGCTGAAGAGATCAATTTTCCTAATTATTTATTAGAGTTTACTAGATGGTCTATAATAAGGGACGGGATATCCACTCCAGTGACCCTAACAGTATTCTTGAATTCTGTAGTATTATTTACCTCATGTACTAGAAGTCCATTTTCACTTTCCATCAAATCTACTCCCAAAATTTCGCCCTTCATTGTCTTTGCAGCTTTCAGACAAAGTTCTTCCATTTCGTTTGTAACTTTGCATGCTTCTGCCTTACCTCCAAGTGCCATGTTGGTTTTCCATTCATTATTCCCCGAGTACCTATAAATTGCAGCGACTACCTTGTCTCCTACAACAATACTTCTAATATCTCTGGGGGGTCTTTTTACAAACTCTTCAAAATAAAATACATGATACAATGGATACATGTGCTCTCTGTCCTCTATTACTGCTTCAGCCGCTTCTTTATCCTTTAGTAAGGCGATCATTCTTCCCCAGCTACCGACCACAGGTTTGATAACCTTTGGATATCCGTTCTTGTTCAGGATACTCATAGCTGATTGATTGGAGAAGGCACAAAATGCCTTAGGTATGGCAATTTCTGATTTTAACAATTCCATATGGGTAAATAGTTTATTACCACACATTATAGCAGTATGAAGAGAATTTATCACCTTTGCTCCAAGGCCCTCAAACGCGGCGGTTGAATGCAAATTATTGTAATAGCTCACACACCTTTGTAAAATTATATCATCGCGATAATTTGATTTGTCTTCGTCCAGGTCGATTGAATTTTCTCTGCAATTAATTACTTCTATGTCTATGTCCTTTTTTTTCGCAGCTTCAATTAATGATTTTTCTTCCCATCTCAGTTGATCATAAAGAATGAAAAAAGAAGGTTTATTGTTATTCCCTTTCACTCTCCCCAATCCTCTCCGACAGACTGTGCAGGTCTTATAGTAAACCCATTATTTGATTTAATTAGTTCGTAACTGGCACCACAGTCAGGACATGTCACAATTTCGTTCTCCATCGCATCATCCGGAATTTTGATTTCGGCATCACATTCAGTGCATTTTATCATTACTATCTTCTCTATTTTGATACTGCATCGTTAAGTATTTTTCTTTCCAATCTTTCATCAAGGTAGAGTTCCAAGATGTCCCCCATACGCAGTTCCTTTAGTCCCTTGGCCATTTTTTCTGCTTCAATTTTTGAAGATTCAAGTCCAAGCAGAGAAAGAAGATAAGCAGCTCCGTTCTTACCGGCCAGCTCTCCGAACACAATTTTTCTTCTATTCCCAACAAGACGAGGTTCTAGAATTTCATAAGCTGATGGATTTTGCAAAATAGCCGCCAAATGTGTTCCTGCTTTATGCTTATAGGCACTTTCTCCGACTATCGGTTTTGATTCTGGAGTTTCAATATGTGTATAATCCACAATTGTTCTTGAAAGGTCCTTTAGCATATGCAACCTAAAATCATTGGGAATTCCGTATATGACGCTTAAGGCAACCGCTGTTTCTGCTAGTGATGGAATACCCGTTCGCTCACCGAATCCGTCAATGGTCGTATGTATCTGATTTGCTCCTGCTTCACAACCTGCCAGCGCATTTGCTAGTGCTAGCCCTACATCATTATGACAATGTACATCTAACGATGACTTTTTCGTGTCAATATTGTCATATACCATCTTAACTAGGTTGTACATTCCATGTGGACGCATGATTCCAACAGTATCAGGTATGCTAATTCTTTCGATCCCTCGCGAGTTCATTTCCTTGCACATTTCAATTAGGAATGATGGATCCGTTCTACTTGCATCTTCCATTGTAAAACGTGATTTCAGCCCATGTGATTTGATAAAATCCGCAACTTCAAGTGCTCTGATTTTTGCCTCTTCTCTTGATATCTTTAATTTAGTAGAAAGGTGTATGTCTGAAATTCCCATGTATGTTGCGACCCATGTTGCATTACAGTCAATCGCAACTTCTACATCAGATTTAAGTGCCCTTACATGAGCCAAAATGTCTGCTTTGAGGCCCTGTTTGATTATTGTCTTTGTTGCTTGAAAATGATCTTGAGAGACAACTGGACTTATTTCTATTTGATTTACACCAAACGAATCTAATAGCCAGGCGATCTGTATTCTTTGTTTAATTGTAAACGATACTCCAGGATGTTGTTCACCTTCCCGGAGCGTGGAATCTAAAATTCTTATTTCTTTATTGGGTATTGTTTGATTATATATGTTCGCAAAATGATTGGGATCATCTGAATTTAGTGACATTTTTGCTTATTTGGAACTTATTTCGAATATAATATAAATCTTTTCGGCTCTTAAAGAGTTACCCTAGGTTAGCGTTCTTAGGATAATTACCGTATCCGTATCTGATACCCCTTCTATTCTTCTTATATCGTCAATACTACTGTTAATTTCGTTAATCGAGTTGGACGATAAAATAACTGCTATGTCATATTGACCGGTTATTTCATAGATCACTTTCACCCCCGCAATATTCTGGAGTTTCGATGCAACTGAATTCGTATCAGTAGTTGAGCTTACAGAGAGTAATGTTATAGCGCTGGTTTTTTTGTCCGAATTTTCTTCAATTGTGAACCTGGATATTGAGCCATCGTCAATTAGATTCTTAATTCTTCTTCTTATTGCAGATTCAGATAAACCTAATTCCTTTCCTATCTCCACAAATGATTTTCGAGAATCCACTCTAAGGATTTCAAGGATCCGTTGATCAAATTCGTTATCCTTTGACATTCCGCCTATTCTCATCGAGAGTTAGAATCTCATCCATTATATCAATAGCTCTACTTACCTGCTGTTTTTTCATTACTAAAGGCGGTAGAAGTCGAATAATTGTTCTTCCAGAATATAGCATCAATAATCCTTTTTTTATCCCATCCAACAATATGTCACGCACATCAAAACGCGATTCCACAGCAAGCATCATTCCCATTCCTCTTACGTCTCTTATAATGGGGTGTTTTTGTTTTAGCTCCAAAAGTTTATTCTTAAAATACGTACCTGTATCGGAGGCCCTTGTTACAAGATCTTCTCTAATTATCGTGTCTATGGTAGCATTTCCTGCGGAGCATGCAATTGGATTTCCCGCAAAAGTTGAAGAATGTTCTCCAAGGTGCATACAGTTGGCTATTTCTTCCTTTACAAATGTTACTCCTGCTGGGACTCCTGAAGCAATACCCTTTGCTATGCACATTATATCGGGTACGGAATTCCAATTCTGACCTGCCCACATCTTACCGGTTCTTCCTAGACCAGTTTGTATTTCATCAAAAATCAACACCAGATTTTTTTCAGAGCATAAATCCCTAACTGCCTTTACATAACCTTCTGGAGGCATTATTATTCCAGATTCTCCTTGGATAGGTTCTAAAATAACAGTTCCAGTGCTTTCATCAATAGCGTTGGTAAGTGCAGATATATCTCCAAATGGCACAAATTTTACTCCATCTAACAGTGGATTAAATGATTTACGATATTTTGCATTATAGGTAACAGACAATGCTCCAAAAGTTTTTCCATGATAACCGCCATACATTGAGATTATCCCAGTTTTTTGTGTATATTTTCGCGAGAATTTTAACGCAGCTTCGATTGATTCCGCCCCACTATTACTGAAGAAAATTCTGTCCAGTTTCTCAGGTGCTATGGATTTTAACTTTGAAAGAAATTGAAGTCTACTGTCGTTGTAAGTAGACATATGACATACCATAACTTTATTCATTTGATGGTTTATTGCCTTTATCACTTCTTTGTTGCAATGTCCAATTATGGCTACACCATAGCCACCCATACAATCGATGTATTCCTTCCCATCGATATCCCATACTGTTGCATCTTGTGCCCTATCAATAGTAACAGGAAATCTTTGATATAGATTTATCAGAAATGAATCTTCATTAAGAGTCAATTTGAAATCACCGTACAATCTTCATGGATTATTGCCCTTGTAATTGGATTAGACACTTTACCTGATGAAATTATTACTTCTTTGGCCCCCAACATAAGGGCTTCTGTACTAGCCAATATCTTTTTTTCCATCCCAAATCCAATTTTTGGTAGAGACTCCTTAGCCTGACTGGCTGTTAGACTTTTTACTAATTTATCATCCAAATGCAAACCATTTACATTGGTCAGAAAAATTGCTTTGTCTGCTTTAAGGTTTCCAGCAATGTACGCAGCAGCTCTATCTCCATCAACATTCAGGAATTCATAATTTTCACTTAGTGCTATGGGTGATACTACTGGCAAATATCCATTCTCTGTTAGCGTTTTGAGTAGGCCGGTTTCAACAGACTGGATTTTCCCGGTATATCCACCCTCTATTATCATCTTACGTCCTTTTTCATTTAACACTGTAAGTTTGCTTTTCCGAATTGCCCGCAAGATGCCCGAATCAATACCTGATATGCCCACCGCCTTTATTCCTGCCTCAACCATCATCTTGACAATTAATTTATTGACTTTACCAGACATGACCATTGTATAGATTTCAACTGTTTCCTTATCGGTATACCTGCTTCTAATGCCACTTGGAGATACGATAAATTTTTGCACCTTGCCAAGTTTTGTGGCCATGTTAGTTACTTCGTTACCACCTCCGTGTACTAGAACAATTTTTTCATTTAGTGAAATTTGGCGTATGTCTTCTATTATTGAAGGATGTAGCTCGTAAAGCACACTTCCACCAAACTTTATGACTATCATACCGGTGTCAATGGGGTGTATCTTAGTCCACTGGTCTCATTAAATCCACACATGAGGTTCATATTCTGAATGGCAGAACCAGCGGCACCTTTCATTAAATTATCCGAAGCAGATAGTGCCACTATTCGGTTAGTATTTTCATCCATATCAAAACCAACATCACAGAAATTGGATCCTACTACAAACTTGGGATCTGGGAATTTGTATAGGCCCTTCTTGTCCCTTATCAATCTAATAAAAGGTTCTTCTTTGTATGAATTTCTGTAAATTTTCCATAGCTCAATTTCTGACTTTGGTGATTTGAGAAATACGTGATTAGTAGTTAGTATTCCTCTCACTAAATTTACTGCATGAGGACTCATACTTACCTTTATTTTTTCATCTGATATGATACTTAATTCCTGTTCGATTTCACCAGTATGTCTGTGTTTAGAAGGTTTGTAAGGTCTTATAACTCCATATCTCATGGCATGATGAGTACCCGTACTATCCGTTGCGCCTGCTCCAGAGGATCCGATTTTGCTATCTACAATAATATGACTCGTTTCGATTAACTTGTTCTCCATCAAAGGTTTCAGTGCCAATATTGACGTTACCGCCATGCAACCAGGACAGGAAACTAATTTTGCATCCTTAATTTCATTCCTATGGATTTCTGGTATGCCATACACAGATTTCGAAAGTAAATCCGGAAATGGATGTTCCCATCCATACCATTTTACATAGTCGTCTGCGTTCTTCAAACGAAAGTCTGCCGATAAATCGACTATCTTTACTCCAGTATTGTACAGGTCCTTGACGATATTCAATGCGTTACCATGGGGAACTGAAACGAATACCAAATCACATTGATTTACAATTTTGTCCAATTCCATAGGTGAAAAAGTTAGATCAATGAAACCCTTAAGACTAGGATGTACTCTGTGAACATATTCTCCAGCATTCTGTCTAGAAGTTAGAACACTTAATTCTACATCCGGATGCACTACCAACAAACGCAAGAGTTCTCCGCCTACATATCCCGACGCACCAATTACTCCAACTTTAATCAATTTCTTCCCTTACCGAAATTTCTACTATGACATCTTATGAATTTTGTTATCCTTGCCATATGATTTGATGGCTAACCAGACTAATGTTTTGCCTTTACATTGTAAACCTATTTTGATGACATCCTTACCAAATAATCTGTCATGGCACCAGCAATATCGAATTTGCAGACGGCTGAAGCTCCTCTAAATTCTACAGTATTATTTACCTCATGTACAAGATACCCTCTTTCCTTGTCTTCCATGAGATCAACACCCAAAATACCTCCGCCAACTGCATTTGACGCTCTTAGCACGATTTCTTGTAATTCTGAATTCAACGGAGCCACTTCTGTTCGGCCTCCTACAGCTACATTCGTTCTCCACTCGTTTTCTGATGAATATCTGAAAACAGATGCTACTATTTGATCTCCTATTACAATGCATCGAATGTCACGTGGAGGACGTTCTATTAATTCTTGGAAATAATATATCCTTGAAAATGAATTATCGTTTTCCTGTCTTGAATCCAACATCAATTCAGCCATCGATTGGTCTTTTATTTGGTAAACGCCTCTACCCCAAGATCCAATAATTGGCTTGACTACTAATGGATATCCAAGTTTTTTCATACACTCTCTTGCTGATTCTGTACTAAAAGCAAAAGTTGTCTTGGGTGTTGGGACATTATTCTTTTTTAGAACCAATGATGTAATTAGCTTATTTCCACATATCTCGCTTACACTAAATGAATTTACAACGGGTATGCCTAATTGTTCTAAACAATAAGTTAGATGCAAACCTCTGTTATAGCTAATCACACGTTGAAATACTATGTCCCCAAATCTTGAATCACTTTTACTCGATTCAGTATCGAATGTCAGTGATTTTCCATCCACTAAAGTGGCTTGAAATCCTTTTTGTTGGATATCACTGTATATTTTTTTTTCTTCAAATCTTAATTTATCGTATATTATACATATTTTATTCAACTATTGTCCCCAGTCTTCTCCGACTGACTCAGCTTCTTTCATCTCAACTGTGTTTTCAGTCTTTGATACAATTTCAAAATCGGTGCCGCAGTCTGGACACGTTATGATTTCACCAACCATTGAATCCTGTGGAATTGTCAGTTCAGCCCCACAGTCTTTACACTCCTTTTTCATTTTTATTTTACACCTTTCCCCTTTGCAGGCATGTTCTTTGATAATTTATTGGCAATAACTGTTTCCATCCCCCATAACTCTATAAAACCTTTTGCAAGGTTTTGATCGAAAATGGAATCTGAAGCATATGTAGCAAGGGTTTGTCTGTAAAGTGAATTCTTTGACTTTCTTCCAACTATCTTCACGGAACCATTTTGTAATTTCATCCTAACTTTTCCTGTAACTCTATTTTGAGTTGCCTCTATAAACCTATCCAAGTCTTCTCTAAGAGGATCGAACCATAAGCCTGAATAGACCAACCAGCTCCACTGATCATCAACAACTTGCTTAAACCTCAACTCATGTTTCGTTAGTACAAGTTGTTCCAAATCTTTGTGTGCCGCAAGTATTGTTAAGGCGGCCGGAGCTTCGTATATTTCTCTGGTCTTTATTCCAATGACTCTGTCTTCAATATGATCTATCACGCCAATTCCATGTCGACCAGCTTTGGCATTAAGGTACGTAATTATATTCAATAGTGACATCTTTCTATTGTCAGCAGCAACGGGCATTCCGCCATCAAATTCTATCTCCAAATACTCAGCAGGAATGTTCTTATCTTTAACCAAACTAAAAATCTCCTCTGAAGGCTCTGCCCAAGGATCTTCTAATTTTCCTGCTTCTATTGCTCGTCCCCATATATTGGTGTCAGTACTATATTTCTTGATTTCCTCATTAAGTGGAACATTATTTTTCTTTGCATATTTTATTTCAAGATCCCTTGTAAGATTCATCTCCCTTATTGGGGCAATAATTTTTATCGTTGGATCAATTGACGACATTGCGATATCAAACCTTACCTGATCGTTTCCCTTACCTGTGCATCCATGTGCAATTGCAATGGCGTCCTCCTTAGCAGCGATCTCCATTATCTTTTCTGCTATTAAGGGGCGTGCAAGGGCAGTAGCGAGCGGATATTTTCCTTGGTAAAGTCCATTCGCCTTTATAGATCTCCCTACATAATTTTCTACAAATTCTTTTTTAGCATCAATATTGTGGTGCTTTATGGCACCAAGGATCTTTGATTTTTTTCTAATTTCTTCCAAATCATCATTCTGTCCACAGTCAACGGTAGCGGTAATTACCTCCATTTTGTGATTATTCTGGAGATATTTTACACAAACCGAAGTATCCAAACCACCAGAGAAAGCTAATACAGCTTTTTTATTGGACATTGCTAATGCAACGGATATAAGTATAGACTTATATTTTTTTGATTAATCCTGAAAATGTCGTTCAAAGAATGAAAACTATTAAAACATACTTGATCAATATCTCCATATGCACTACGGGTATAATTTTGAGGAAGTAAAGCAAAAGGTAATTACTGCTTTATCTCAAAACTACGCAGGTCTATCTGGAGTGGAGCTTTCGACAAAAATTAAAATAAATCGAATGACTCTCACAAAATACTTGAATCTAATGCTAACACAAGGCCTGGTTAGAAAAAAAAAATTGGAACCGTTAATGTGTGGTACTTGGACAAAGATGCTCCCCAGATTGAATTCCCACTAAATATCCACAATCTGCAACAAAAATTTTTAGAATCCTTAATTCAGGGAAATGAGTCACAAGCAATAATCATTATTTCAAATTTATTATTTTCAACGATATCAAAAGAGAGAATACTATTTGATATTATTTTACCAACTTTGAATATATTAAATGACATGTATGACAGAGGGAAAATTAGCGAAAGCGAAAAAATACTAATTTCTACTTCTGCGATTGACCTCGTGCTTATGACAAAATTTGTTTCTACATTAGATACTCCTAAACAGAAAGCCTCTTCAATAGTCGTTTCTGGATCAGAAGAGGCAAATTATTTTGCAAGGATTGCATCTGTTATCTTATATTTGATGGGGTGGAATTCACTGTATTTGGGAAATGTCGAAAACAAGATAGATCCATTCTTCGATATTGACATCCAAAGGCTTGTAACCAAAAAGTTAAGGGGTTCGAATGCTCTCTTTGCTGTCATGATTTTTTCATTTAACGCAAATACGTTGAAATTCCTATCGAATACCATTAAAGTCCTGAGAAAAAAAGTTGAAAACGATTTAAGGATAGCCATATTTACAAACAATGACTTGTTGAAAGAATCACAGGGTATGGATGTTGATTTTAGTACTACTGATTTAAAGGCCCTTATAGATTGGGCAAAAGAGGAATATCGCAGTATATCACAGTAATCTTGGCTAGCAATCTTTAGTGGGCCGAAAGGGATTTGAACCCTCGGCCTTTCGATTATCAGTCGAACGCTCCGCCAAGCTGAGCTATCGGCCCATAAATCGAATTAATTAGACGATATTTATTCTTGTGGATAGCGCAGTCTTTGATAAAAATGCATTTAAGTCATGCAAGAAACTACTTGTTAATTGACTCTTCAGATCAACAAGGCTGCAATAATTACAAAATTTAGGAATGAATTAGCAACGGATGCTGCACGATTTATTGCAAACTTTTTGGACAAGAAACAGATCAAGGTATTCTCAATTGAATCTCTAGACATCGAAAATGTTCAATACGTTGATCCTAAAGAACTCGTCAATATTGATGTTGATTTGGTATTTGCCATTGGTGGAGACGGTACGACCCTCCGTGCATTCAGAATGATAAAACAGAGTACTCCTGTTTTCAGTTTGAACATAGGAGGTACAAGAGGAATCCTTGCAGAAGCAAATACAAAACCCATTGAAGAGCAACTCCTCGATATTTTTAATGGAAATTATTTTTATGACAAAAGGTTGAGACTACAGGCAAGCATTGATGGCAAAGTGATTGGTCCTGCCCTTAATGATATAGTCATCACTAGAACAAATTTGACAAAGACTCCTACAATTACAATTAAAGTGTTTGATTATCCAGTTTCACAAAAAATGGATGGAGTGATTATTTCAACAGCCACAGGTTCTACCGGACATGCCCTTTCTCTGGGTGGTCCTATCGTCCATGAAAGTATGAATTGCGTCATGATATTACCAATTGCAGCGGTTAACAAGACACCCGCATTGATTGTAGAATTAAAAGATATTACTATTAGCACTACAGATAATTCCAAAATAATTATTGATGGTCAGCAAGTATACGATGCTACCCCAGAAAATCAAATCACAATTTCCAAATATCCTTTTGATGGAGTATTCCTCCGAATTGGTAAAAGAGGAATAAGACAACTTGAAAAACTTGGTTTCTAAGACAGTTTCAAAATTTGCCTTAGACGCAACTGCCTTTTATCAAGGGTTTCATCTGCATTCTAATAGTACGTGTATTACGACAGGATTGGTATTTGAAGAGATATCTCATATTCAAAAAATGCTTTCAGTTTTGGAGAGTTTAATATTAAACGAAAGAATAATGATACTTGAACCATCTGAAGAAACATTAAAAATGATCAAATCTTCAATTACTCAAATAGGCGAGACCCGACTTTCTGACGCTGATATTTCAATTATTGCCCTGGCAAAAGAGTTCAATGTGCCACTTGTGACTGATGATTTTGCAGTATGCAATTTGGCAAAAACATTGTCAATTAAATTACTTAATTTGGGAACAAAAGGTATTAAGGATTCAAGAAAATGGATCAAGTTTTGTAAAACCTGTGGAAAGGGATACCCACCGACTCAAACAGTTTGTTCTTTATGTGGAAACAAATTACGGATACGATTTAAAAAATTGATAGGTTCAAAAACAGTTAAGATCAAGAACGAATAGTAAGAATATATTTGTAAATTCATTCAGCTACTTGAATGACGGTTGGATGAAGTAGCTGTATGTACATAGTGTTTGTTTTAAGTTCTCCCTTATCAAATATGATCTGAGCATCATTTCCAAATTTCTTAATATAACCTATGATAATTAGTGCCCAGGGTACAATTGACCTATCTTTTGAGTGGGAATGTAATTTTAAGATGTTATTTTGGGTATCATGTTCTAGGTATCCTGAGTAGCTGATTCTTAGTGCATAATCGACGATGCTTATTATTTCTTCAGTACTTTGGCATTGTGTTTCGCTACTAAATTTTTCAATCTCAGACATAAGTAAGGAGAAATCGATATTCTGCTTCATTGACATATCCAATAACAACTGTGAGAGTTCATTTTCTATCATCTTGGACAAAATTAGTGCGGCTTTTGGAACTTTACAGTCGAGCATACCAACATTAACTCTAAGTGCTTTTTTCCATTTTTCATCAAATAATTTTACATATGCTGACCCAAATGGATCTGTTGTGTGTACTAATGAAGCTTTTCCATTAGTACTATCGATAAAAATAATTTTCTTATAATCAAAAATCAATATGTTTCCAGAAATAGTATCAGACCTGGTTTCCACACAATCTGGCAAAGTACCAGTCACATCGGTAGCGAGGGATTCAATTCCCAATAACATTTTTATTTTAACTCCTTTTTTGGAGGCATTAGCAATAGAAGCCTTACATTGGAAAACGACATTTTGCCCCCACGAATCCAGAATCAAATCTATATTTGATTTACTGGATGAAATCAATTCTTCAATTTTTCTCACTACTATATTCGGTTCTAGTATCAAGTATTTTTTTTCTTCATAGGATTTTTTCCCTTCTTCTCTCAATTTCTCTAGATTATTTAAGATACTGTGCATTGAAGCTAATCTTCTTTCCTGAAGTGTAATGATGTCTCCAAATGCCTCATTAGGCTGAGTGGCGGCTGCTATCATTGGTTTCTGACTAGAAATAGTTGCAAGTTTTTTTCTTTCCAATTTTTTTAAAGTTGTATAGATTTTTGTTCTGGGTAGATTAGAATAGTAGGCTATCTCGCTTGCACCCAAAGTACCTCTTGAAACTAAAGTAATGTATGCCATCGATTCATATTTTGATAAACCAAACTCTTCCAAATTCGCTACAAGATCCATATAATTGGGAATATCATTAGGGCGCTTAATCATAAGAACTTCTTATACATTATGGACGTAAAGCAAGATGTCAATTTGATTGCACAAAACAAAAAAAAATGTAAAGCTGAAATTGCATAACAGTGACACAAAAAATAAATGACATGCCAGTTTTCTCAAAAATTTATTGGATCTTTGTTACTCTAAGTGAATTTATTGATAAAAAGGCATAACCTGTCAACACAAAATGTAATTCTGAGGTTAATTATCGTCATTTTTTTTCTTTTTTGGGATAAAAGGCTGATAATTTTTTCATGCTTTGTTCAATTTATTTTGTCGCTTGACCAATATAGATTCACAATGCAGTAATTCAAAGGAAGACTCAGAATTTGTATGAGTATATGAGTTTGGCTCCACAGGAACTAGAGAATAGTGCTAGTAAGTATGCTGCTGAGGCGATTAGATTGGATTCTGAAGGTTCCAATGGACAAGCAATTAGCGCTTATCAGAGGGCTGTTGAAGCATTAGTCAAGTTAGTACAAATCTATCCCGATTACAAGTTGAATAAAATTTACATGGAGCGAGCAAGATCCTATCAAAATAGAATAAAAGCGCTGCAAATGTCTAATCCTCTATGTGATTCTGACGTTAATAAATTGGGAAACTTTGATCAAAAACCTGCAAGTTCATCGAATCTTGTTCTGGACAACATGCAGTCAGCAAAGAAGAAAAATGAGCCCAATACCGGATGCAGTTTGTACTTTGAAGAACTCTTGATGACAGATAAACCAAAGGTCTCTTGGAATGAAGTTATTGGATTGGATGATGCAAAAAGGGCAATGAGAGAATCCATAGTTTATCCAACTATACGACCTGATCTGCTTCCTCTGGGATGGGCGCGAGGAATTCTGTTATTCGGTCCTCCTGGTTGTGGAAAGACTTTACTTGCGGCAGCTGCTGCAGCTGAAATCGAAGGTTATTTCATAAATGTTGACGCAGCTTCGATGATGAGCAAATGGTTAGGTGAGGCGGAAAAAAATGTCTCAAAATTATTTACAATGGCACGCAAGTTACACGATAGTGAAGGCGTTCCAGTTCTGATATTTGTAGATGAGATAGATTCACTTTTGGGTAATCGAAATAGCGAGGTAGGGGGTGAAGTTAGAGTAAAAAACCAGTTTTTGACTGAAATGGATGGCATAAATGGAAAATCAAGAGAATCAAAACTTTATGTTATTGGTGCGACCAACAAGCCCTGGAGCTTAGAAGCAGGTTTTCTAAGAAGATTTCAAAAAAGGATCTATGTATCACTGCCAAACAGAGAATCTCGCATTCATCTCTTTGATCAATATACAAAAATGTTACAAATGGAATCTTCTCTAAAAATAGAAGATTTGGCAAAGTTAAGTGATGGTTACAGCGGGAGTGATGTCAAGGACATTTGTCAATCAGTTCAATTGCGTGTAGTAGATGAGTTATTCCAAAGTGGGAAAGGACTGGATAGCGATTCAAGTACTCGATCTATCACTGAATATGATTTTAAGGAAATTCTAAAAATGAGGAAACCCAGTGTAAGCATGGACATGATTAGGGCTTACATGAGATGGAGCGAGCAGTTCAAGGCCCTTTAAATCTAGTTTGCTTTGTGAAAGCTACTAATAGCCTCAGTTATTTTTCTTGCTGCGGACTCTTTTCCTTCCCATCCTGATACCTTTACAAATTTACCTTTTTCCAGTTCTTTGTAGTGTTCAAAGAAATGTTTTATC
>DATFBL010000049.1:0-13087 GCA_035253865.1 Nitrososphaeraceae archaeon
CAAGTAAGCGAATCATCATTTGGCAATCCCATTGTAGTTGCTAGCATTTCCATGGCCATATCTTCTGCATAGTCGCCTGCTTTTTGAGCTGTCTCACCTGTAGAGTGGTGCTCCGATAGGTAACCATATTGGCCGTCGTCAGCAGGAGCAGCTAAACCCACCGAAGAAGCTATAAGCCTGTTGGGTTCATTAGTGGATTGTCTTGCAATTATAGCGAATACAACTTCTCCTGGTACCAAGTAATTCCTGCCCTCCTGTAAACTAATAATTTTGCACTTAGGAGGCTTTATACTTGATACAGATACAATGTTTAGATCTGATATTTTAGCGTCGCGTAGAGCTAACTCAAAACTTGTAAGATGATCCTTGTGAACGCCTTTACCTTTTGTAAAAAACATAGCTTTCGGAACATACAACATTGGATTTGTGAATGGTTGGACATTCAATGTTTTTTCTGTCATTCAACATGGATCTGAATTAATGAGATATTAAGATTGCTTTCTTTTTATAGATTTCAAAATAATGTTTATCAGTTAGTTCTTTCAGCTTGACCGGATCTTTATAGACATGAAAATTGAGTGGCTTCTTTTTTTAAAATAATTTTCCTTTTATTATCTACCTTGCAATTTTTTCACAATTGGCCATAGCGATATCCCCTTCTGAAATATTTAGGTTAGAGATCGTGTCGGAGCTGCTACCGCAATCAAAATGATCAGAACCAGTACCACCATCCAGGAAATCTGCTCCAGGACCTCCGTAGAGATCATCGTTTCCATCTCCTGCTGAAATATTGTCATTTCCTATTCCACCGAAAACGACATCGTCCCCTATTTCGCTTAAAATATTATCCCCACCTACTCCGCCATCAATTTCATCATTACCATCATTACCTGTAATATTATCAAAACCTGCTCCTCCAAAAATAGTATCATTACCTGCCGTTCCATTGAGAATGTCATTCTGTGAGGTCCCAGTAATAGGGGCGTCCTCTGCAGTTCCAGTTAGATTTCCACTCTCTGCAGTTCCAGTTAGATTTGCATCCTGTTCGGTTCCAGTCAGATTTTGTCCCTGAGAGGTAGCATTTGTGGTTGATGCTGTCTGTGCAGAAGAAAATGGAAGAGTCAAAAGGCTCATGAAAATTACGTTCATAAAAATGTAAAGATATTTCTTCATCCGATATCACAGACATACATGGAAACTAGGTATTTATTTCTACCATATGGTGACAAGAGAAACTTATTCAGAACTACTCATGACTAGAGAATAATTAATTAATTCGATAATCAAAGCATTGAAAGATGATAATTGATACTATTGTTGAGAATTTATTTCGGTACAATTTAAAATTTAGTTCTTTCCAACTAAATGCATTCCATCTAGATAGAACGGAAAACTTTGGAGGAATTCTTTGAATTTTGAAATAGGTACTATGGGGACCCTGTCGAAAAAATTGCAGTTATTCTCATACAAGGTGACTATAATTGGGATAGCTGATTCAATATCTCTTCTTTTATCTAAGAATATTTCCGCCCTTCTGATCTGGTTTGAGCTAAATTTTGCAATATCAAAACCATGAATTTTCATCCAATGCTTGCAATCAATTAATAATGCGATTTTATGGTAGAATCCAATTACATCTATTTGGATTCTAGGTTTAGTGAAAACAACATTTCTCTCAAAAGGATATCCCATCGATTCTATTATCTGCGATGTAAACAATTCAAAATCCTTCCATCGTATTTTTTTTGACAATCTTTCAGGATCACAGCCATTATTAATGGCCAAAAGAATAGTGTCTAGCTTGTCTTTACCTGAAAACAATATTGATCCGTCTGATAGATGACCTATTCCATGACTAATAAGATAATTCAACAGTTCCCTTGTTGTTGTCCTACTCGTAATTTCACATAATTTTTGAAACCCATCTAAAGTTAAGCGGTTTGGCATGGCCATAAGCGATCTGACTAGTAATTCATTGTTAATGAAAACATACCTGTTACTAGTCAATTTCATTCCAAAATCAGAATAGCAACGTCAAGATTTATCTATTTCTAGTGGTAATATTATTCATGAAGTACGGATTATTGTGGCTAAGGAGTAATGACATGATCCTACTTAGATTGGCAATAATCGGTATGTTGTTACTAATTATGATACATGTTTACCTTTCACTATCATTCCTAGACCCTCACTCAGGATTTTTTGACTTTTTACACATAACCACAGTTCTAATACTGATAATCATATTCATTTCAATTTTATTGAAAGGATTAGTACCTGTTGCAATTTCATGCCTGGGAATAATTCTGCTTTATGGAAGTATTGTAACACCTTATGCAATAGGAAACTCACTGGGTCCATTTTACTACAAAGCATCCACTGGTTATCTTAACCTTGAAACAATAAACCGTGGTACCCATGGTTTCTTTCTTTTGGGAGTTGCTATGGTTATTCTTGGAATGATAGTAGCGTACAAGCCACAAATCCTATATACACGAAACAGACCCACCTCAGCAGAGCAGCTTTGGACAAAATATCCAGATTGGAATGAAAATTTGCAACTAACCAGCACCAAGACGGATCCATTAATAGGGCTTCCGAGTCTGTTGAACGATACGGATAGATATCTGCTCTGGAGATACGAGTTCGTACTAGTTCTTATCTATGGCACAATCTATCGAGTTCCTATCTACTCATATGTCCCTACAAGCTCGATAGTGATGCGGGAATCAAAATCACGCAGGGTTATTGGTGCATCCAAGTATGGCTATTTTATTTAGCAGATCAGAATCACGTTTCATGTAAGCACGATGAAGATTGGCGTTTCATTTCTAGAATTTGAAATTTCTAACTTTGAAAAACATATGTACAAAAATGTAAATTTGGTGAACAAGAAAGATCATGCCACAGAACCTTTAATTAAAAGTACTTGGAGGATTTTTTAGGAATATCGAGTTGGCGGAATTAAGAAAAGACTACATCCTTGAAAAATTTGTGGTTCTTCCTCCTGATTCATATAAAGTAAAAAATGATACTAAACAATGTCCTTATTGTCCTGGAAATGAAAGCATGACCCCTCCATCAGTGCTATCGCTAGTCGTGAAAGAAGGCATGCTTCAGAGATTGTCTGATAATGAGGAAAATATTATTGAAAACTGGGATGTCAGAGTATTCCCGAATTCAAATCCAGTGGTATCGTCCGAAAATGAAAATAGCTACAGGGACAAACCCCTCTATAGCGAACCCGCATATGGTTATCATTATATCGTAGTAGCAACACCGGATCATAGAGAAAATTTACCAGGACTGTCTATTGAGAAATGGTCCAATGTTCTTTTGGTATTACAAAACTACCTTAGTCATCTCTACACAAAGAAAAGTGTGACATATGTATCCATTTTCGTAAATAGTGGTATTTTGTCAGGAAGTGATATTGAACACGCTCATTTCCACTTGATGACTTTTTCAACAATTCCGCCAATTATTGAATCTGAAGCAGAAGCATCAAATCGATATCTCAATGAAAATGGCAACTGTCCTGCATGCAACATAATTTCTACTGAAACGGGTGGTCCACGACAAATTTTAGACACGGAAAGTTATATCGCTATTTCGCCTTGGGCTTCGACATATCCATATGAATTTTGGATTTACCCCAAGCGTCATACCACATCTTTCTCAAAGATATCCCAAAAGGAGTTCACAGATCTTGCGCTGATTCTGAGATCTACGTTGGGTGGTATGGACAAAATATTGGGAAAACCATCATTTAATCTGATATTTCACTTATCGCCAGAAAAGAAAAATAGCCGACAGATTCACTGGCATATTGAAGTTTACCCGCAACTCCATAATTGGTCAGGTTTAGAGAGAGGTTTTGGTGTCTACGTTAATCACGTATCGCCAGAAAAATCTGCCCAAGTTTTGGGGTCTGCTGCCAGAAAAGAATTTGGAGATGTAATTGGAATTAAGTGAGAATAAAAGTAAATTGTAAAAGTCGATAAATAATGGTAAATCTCGAAACATCTGTATCACTGGCCAGTTTAGGATTGATTGTAATGTTTGTACTACTAATGTATTCATTTGTTTCTTTTTTAATAGGCCCACAATCACAAGGTCCTGATATTGTAGTCCAACCTGAAGGAGTTCTGATACAAGTTGTGTCCATATCCGCTGCACCTGGAATAATACTGGCGGGAATTACATTTGGTTTAGTAAGATACTATGGTTCGAGGAAAATTGGAATTATCCTATGTATATCCGGTATTGTTCTCATAATTGGTAATATGCTAATTCTTAATATGATACCAAGAATACCCCAAATTCTCTTTGTTCCGGGAATCATACCGCTAACGTATGGATTATTGGCCGCCGGAGTTGGAATTATTATACTGGGGATTATTGTCATGATGAGAGAAGGCAAAATAAAAAGACCATTTGGAGAGGAAAATTTTTGAGTGAAAAAGTACCAATAAAAAATATTTACTTTAAACGGAAAATTCTTCCCATTGAGATTTTTCATAATGTTCTGGATAAAAGTTACAAGCTTTCTCATGATTTGAATAGCCCAGTACTTTCAGTTGTGATTGGGACAAAACCTGATTTTTATAAACAGGCTCCTGTAATGATTGAGGCATTACAACAAAAATTACCCGCTTTCGTAATAGATACTGGCCAGCACTTTGACGATCTCCTAGGCTTTGGTATTCAAGAATTTGAATTACAGGATCATATCGCCTGTAATCTTCAAATCAGAGGAGATTTAATGGAAAAGGCCAGCGAGTTAATACTAAAATTTGGATCATTTGGCAGGTATCTTAAAAAGAACTTTGGAAATTTTTCCCAACTCCTACCAATAGTTCATGGAGACACCCTTGTTGCGGGCATTGCCCCTCTCGCATGGGTCTTTGGAATGGGTCAGAAGGTGGCCCAAAATGAAGCGGGATTAAGATCCATGAGTCCTGAATCAATAAGATATATCAAGGTTAATGAGGACCCCACAAAATCAAGTGTTGAAAAATTTGTAGATTCACAATTTGAAGGCAGATGGTTCGTTGCAAGGGAAGAACCATTTCCTGAACAAATAGATACATGGATATGTTCTGCAGGAACACAATTTTTCTTTGCGCCAACACAGCTTAACAAGGATAATTTGGTCCGTGAAGGATATCCAGAGGAGTTTATTCACGTAGTTGGTAACTCTGTTGTAGATGCAATTGAGATTAAGAGAAAAAATAAACCTAAAACTAGTGTGTTTGACATTTACCCAAAACTAGAAAAAGGAGAATGGATAAGGTTGGATATTCATAGAAGAGAAAATCTTACAGAACACAGATTTTCATCCATTATCAAAAGTATATCATACTTGATCAAAAATACTGATTACAAATTAGTTCTTATCATGCTAAATGCTATGAGATCGGCTCTAAGATCATACCACTTGGAACAAAACCTACTTAATCTCGCAAAAGATTATCCGGACAAGTTTATCATAACTCCACTGTGGAAAGAATACTCTCATGTAATAGAATTTTTAGATAGCGGACGTTGTTGGGCGGAAATGACAGATTCAGGTTCAATGCAAGAAGAACTATTGTACTTTGCTGACGTTTTATCACTCACCGTTAGACTAAATACTGATAGACCAGAAACCATTTTTGATGCCCGTGGCAATATACTGATTCCACCAGTAAATTCTTCGTGGATAACTACGTTGATAGATGAGGCATTTAACAGAAAGGAAGGCCTTGGGCTAGAGTTGAAGAAAAAGAGAAAAATCTACGGTGAACCAGGAAAGGTATCAAAGAATATTGTAAAAATAGTCAAAAAGGAATTTGAAAATGGTGATGCAAATTTCTACCCTTGGTTACACCAAAGAATTGGTCTCTGGAAAGAAAAACAAATTATAGATTACTTGTAACTAGTGTATAGTAAACGTTTTTGAGCGCACTTTATTCTTTTTTCTTTCATTGATTGTCTTTTCAAAAACTGTTCTCATCATATTTTCATATTCTAAAGACATATCCACATTTCTTCTCGACATCATCCTTTTTTGAAATTTAATTGACGAAGAAATATTCATTTCTGCATTTTCAGATCCTATGCCTTGGCCGTATATTACGTAGGAAGGAACGTCATCAAAAATATTGCCATAAACATGTGAAGATACGCCTATCTTCAATCCACAATAAATATTTGTACCTATGGATGTTTTAGACATATCTCCAAAAAAAGAACCTAATTTGATTGACTTTGTATCTTTTTTTTGGTCACCCATTTTCATCGAAACTGTTCCATATGTCATTTTGAGGTCAGAGGTGACTGTATTTGCTCCAAGATTTACCCATTCACCGACATAGCAATGACCTAGATATCCTAGATGAGACTTATTGCTATAATCTAAAATTATTGAAGAATCAATTTCGCCTGCTACACGACAGTTATTACCAATATACGAGCTACTGACTATGGAATATGGCTTGATCTGAGTGTATTTTCCAATATGAACTGGGCCATGGACTGAAGATTGATAAATAGCTGACTGCGGACCGATATAGATTCCACCTTTAGTTGCGTCAAGGATGGTGCCCTGACTTATCCTTGATGTCTTGTCAATATACACAGGGTTATTACCAATGACTTTAACTCCCTTTGGAATTCTCTTTTTGAGAATTTGAGACCTGAGTGTATCCTTAAGTTGGACTATGAGATCCCATGGCCAACTGTACAAAATACCGCATTCATCAAAGTCATTGATATTTGTTACTTCCGTTCGTATGTTGTTACTATTAATTTTCTTATCCTCAACTACCGATTCGTAAATGTATTCAAAGTCTGATTTGTCAATTCTTCCCATCAGTAATTTACCTCCAAATGATACCAGAAATCTCTTTTTGATACTCCATTTTTTGAAGAAAGATGTTAGAGGGATGAATAATGAATTAATGAATATGTCGTCATTATCATATTCAAATCTATTTACTGCATTATCAGGATGTCTTTCCTTGGTTACTCCTTCAAGGTATCGGCGAGTAAGAAATTTCGGGGACTTGTTATTGAAATGTTCATGGGTCGTTAGTGATGCTATTTTAATATCAAATAAGGATCTCGTATAGCTAAGTGGAACAAAATTTTTCCAACTGGTATCTTCAAAGAAGACGATACTCATGACTTATATTTTTCCCAATCTCTCAACATATTTCTTGTAGGTTTGTAGATATGATTTCTTATCGCCTATGTCAATGAATCCTGAATCTATTTTAAATCCATTCACCAACTTTTTCATATCAAGAGCTTTTCGAACTGCATCATCCATTCCATAAGCATTTGAGGATGGTATCAAATCAATAAATTCGGGTTCCATCACATAGCATCCTATATTTATCAATCCCTTTATTTCGGGTTTTTCATTCCATGTAGTTACTCTATTATTTCCATTTACGTCAATAAAGCCGTACTTGAGTCTTGTTTCATATGATAATAAAGCCATAGAAATGAATGCATCAAGTCTGTCATGTTCTTTTATCATTTCCCTAAGTGAGAACTCATAGATGGAATCTCCATACACACAAACGAATGTGTCATCGATATACTTCTTGGCTGTCAATAGCTGCCCTGCAGTTGCGAGCGGCCTATCAGATCTTGCATACTCGATTTTTATTCCAAGCCTGCTACCATCTTCAAAATAGTCTTCTATAGTTCTATGTAAATAACTCACACAAATTATTATATGATCAATATCATTATCATCATTCCTCAGCCATTCAATAATGTGCTCTAATAGCGGTTTATTGCCGAGAGGTAACATTGGTTTTGGAATGAAAAATGTATAAGGTTGAAGTCGGGTTCCAAGGCCCCCAGCTAAAATTATCGCCTTCATTTAAAATTATAGTTAAATTGAACTCTAATATAAGTAAAAACTATTCAAAGTTTCTACGGTCAAGTATTTTTTTAACTTTATCTATGACTTCTTGTGGGCTTTGTCCAAATATTATTATCATTGGTTCCTTTCCGACGTCTCCTGAATGATATACGACATCCGCATCAGGATTTTTCGAGAGAGCCATTCTGATTCCCCATGAAATGGACTGGCCTTCCTTTTCTTTGATTGCTTTTGGTTCCAAATTTCTTTCATATTTACTGGTTTTAAAAAGCCTATTGCATTTGTAAAGAATACTCTTGTCATTTCTAATGTTAAGTGCTGATCTAACCATTTGATTAGTCTTCATATATTCAAGAATTGATGAAGCTACGTGTTTTGATGCGCCAAATTTAATACCTGAAGTTGGCACACTCTTAGTTCCTGCCTTTACAATTCTACCATTCACGCCGGCCACATCTTCAATTCCCTTGGCATTTGGTATTGCATAAACAAGGTTTGACTGTGTTTCTGGTATCAAGTCTGCAAAATTTTTTATATTTACTAAACTTTCAACGGCTTTACCTAATTCTTCTATTACTTGATACCGACAGGATTCTTCATACATCGTTGATATGGGATTATTGACTGGAATCCCTTTACCAATTTTCACAGTCTTGATAATAGATTTGTGAACATATTTGTTTGCCAAGAAACATGCTTTGACAACTGGATATTTCATGGCCATAAATGATGTTACTGCAGCAGAAAAGTTACAGCCGCTTCCATGTGTTTCAACAATTTTCATCCTTGGATTCTTAAAGATAGTAAACTTACCCTGTTCATCTAAGATAATGTCAATAATCGTCTCATTAGCATTTCTAAAATGACCACCTTTTACTATTACATTTTTTGCACCCAACTCCTGAATTTTAAGTGCCGTTTTTCTTATATGATCTTCAGTTTTTATCTTGATTCCCGACAACGTTTCTGCTTCATGGATATTAGGGGTAATAACATTACAAATTGGAATTAGTTTATTTTTAAAATCCTTTAGAAATTCTTTTTGAAGTAATTGGGCCCCCGTTCCAGCAGAGATAATGGGATCAAGAATTATCGGGATCTTGCATTGATTTAAGACATCACTTACCGCAGTAATTATTTCTTGATTGAAAACCATTCCAATTTTTATCGCACTAATTGGAATATCGGAGAGAACAGATTTTATTTGTTTTTTAATAACCTGTGCGCCGAGAGGAAGAATGTAATCCACATTAGATGTACTTTGTGCAGTTATCACTGTTATTACTGTACATGAATATATTCCCAACGCAGACATTGTTTTCATATCTGCTTGAATTCCTGCACCGCCACTAGAATCACTACCTGCTATCGAAAGTGCTGAATGTACCAATATGAAAAATATTATGGAGTTGGATTATTCAGTTTATCGTTTATCGTAATGCGAATGCGATGTAGGGAATCTTATTCTCTATTCGTAATCTGTGAAAATGCTATTGATATAAGATAACAATCCATCGCGTAATTCTATCACTTTTGTGCGCTTATCTCCGTCCAAATCGGTTTGCAAAAGTACATCTAAACCTTGGACTAGGTACTGAATGTTTGGTAATGTAAGTAAAGATTTTGTATATTTAGTGACATCCTGATTGCTCAATGATTATCTTGGTAAATGGTTGATGTTAAAGATTGTGGAGTTGATTATGATAAATGACTGGAAACATTATCGACAAAAAACTCTTTTCCATATGCTATTTCAAATTTCTTTAGGAGATTCATACAGTTAGGTTCTACAAACATGCTTCTTGTTTCATCTGCGTGATATGTGATCAAATTTGTATTTTCTGTTGTCATGTAGATTGTCTTTCCACAAATAGCACATTTGTGAACTTCTTCAAAAAGTTCCAGCGCCTCAGATCCATAAGCATTAATAATAAACTTACTACCGTCAGAGCCTTCAGTTTCTATAAAGTAGTATTCTATTCCATTGGTCATGCAAATTACTTTTTCTGGAAGAAAACTGAACCTATATTTTTTATTTATCAAATCGTGAACCAGTTTTTTGATATCACTTTTTACATTCTTGTGAATATCCGTACTGTTTGTCAATTTCCACCCTCCATTCTCAGACGACTAAAGTAAATCAACAAGGTACTATTCTATTCAAATACAGATAAACTGAATTAAGCTAAGCTTATGACAATTTTGATTGGTTTATAATAACTAAGCTTGATGAAATCTGAAATGTAATGTTTTGTTTATGAATCGAGCTTAAAACAAAAATAAAAGAAAAAAATAAAAAATTCTTTTCGTGAGTAGCTTATTTCACGTATTGCTTTTGTGCCGATGCAAAGAAGTTAGACCATGTATTGGCCAAGTTTGCATTGAAATCAGTTACGGTATCAAATGTCTTGCCATACAATTTGATATTCTCTCTTGCTGAATTAAGAATATCTATCGCTAATTGGTTTGCGGTATCAAACACATGAAATGCCTGAGAAGTAATTTCATTTGATTGCTTTCTGTATTGCTCTGCATATGGTGCTACTGATGGTGTAAGAGTATTTCTTGTAGTGTTTCCATACCATGATTTTTGAATTGCAAAAGATCTGTTTATCAATTCTTTTGTCACTTGGAAGTAATCTTGCTGCAGATTTGAAATAGATTGTGCATATTGTGGTTGATACTTTGATATCTCGTCGATTGTTCTTAGCAAATTTTGCTTATAAGTGTCTAAAATTTCTGCGTTTTCTGTTGCGTTTTCTCTTGATTTTTCAGTCATGTTTCTTCACCATTTAATGGTATTAAATGGGTATATAAATGTTCGGTATCAAACGGTATTGAATGGTATACATAACCATGATACATTTCCTATCTGAATGAAGGAGTGACCTTCACTCGTTAGCCGTAATTCGTTTTATGTATACAATAGAAAAATAAAGCCACTATATCAATAGTCCAAGTGACATGCAAATTAGCCATTGTGATTTTCCTGAAGGAGTAAGGTACGATCTTGATAACTTCGTATGGATAAGGACCGAGAATGAGGACTCTACAATAACGCTAGGGGTAACACCAATTCTTATTTCATTAGCGGGAAGGCTGACAAGAGTCAAACTTAGAGATATCGGCACCACTGTAGAAAAGAACAAAAGCGTAGGGTCAATCGAAAGCATTCGATATTTTGGTATGGTGAGGTCTCCTGTGAAAGGTGAAATAATTGCGATAAATAATGTACTTGTCAATAGCCCAAAAATCGCCAATGATTTTCCTTACACAGACGGATGGTTCGTTAAGATTAGAATTCATAAATCAGATTCAAACATGGATTTAGATTTAAAGAACAGCAGTCTAAAATTTATTGAGGAATGCCACGTTGAAATAGAGAAAATAATAGAGAAACTTCATGTAAGATGCTTCTCTGCTTTTCCCGATTATGAAATGTTCGAAATTGGAGTTGAGTGTGCCGCGACCCTTACAAAGCTCGATGAGCTAATCAACAAGATAAACACAGGTAATGTTGTACATGTTGTTTCTGATGATACTTCTGCAGATCTTGAAATGATAAGATGGTCTGAAGAAAAAGGACAAGGCCTATTGGAATTTAGAAAAGAGGGAAATCTCTTTCACTTCATAGTAAAGAAGTTAAAGTAAATTGAAATAAAATAATCAGAATAGAACAAAATAAACTGATAGACAGATTACAAGCAATCAAAACAAAAAGAATGATCCAAAACGAAAGTTACATTTATGGAGTAAGTAGAAGGAAATTAGATAGACTCCATCCTTCTACTTTTCAATTGGATTGTCAATCATGTTACCCCATTCAGTCCATGACCCATCATAGTTTTTGACATTAGGATAGCCTAGCAGGTATTTTAGTACAAACCACGTATGGGACGACCTTTCACCAATTCTACAATATGAGATAACTTCCTTATCTGGAGTAATCCCCTTTGCATGATAAAGCTGTGTTAACTCTTCAGCTGACTTGAATGTTCCATCCTCATTGACTGCCTGGGCCCATGGGATATTAGCTGCACCGGGAATATGACCACCTCTTTGAGCATGCTCTGTAGGATATTCTGGAGGCGCTAATATTTCTCCTGTGAACTCTTTTGGACTTCTAACATCAACTAATGCTTTACTGCCAAGAGTATCGCTCACATATCTTAGAAAGACACGTATACTATTGTCAGGACCCGAGCTCTTGAAATTACCACGTTGGTATGTTGGTACATCTTTTGTTAGTGGTTTATCTTCCTCCAACCATTTTTTTCTTCCACCATTCATCAATTTCATATTCTTGCATCCGTAGTATGTTAATGCCCAGAAAGCAAATGCAGCAAACCAATTATTAAAGTCACCATAGAGAACTAGAGTAGTATCATCATTTACTCCTATTCTCTGCAGCAATTCTTGACATGCTTCCTTACTTAGAATATTTCTTGCAACAGGATCATTTATGTCAAGTTTCCAATCTATCAAGACTGATCCAGGGACGTGTCCTAAGACATAGTTAGCGGTAGGATCATAGTCTACTTCTGCGATTCGAACCTTTGGATCATTCATGTGATCTTCGACCCATTTAGTATCTACCAGAACTTCTGGATGAGAATAATTCACTTCATAACACCTAAATTGACTTTTACTTTTATGTTATATTAGTTTTTCATACCATCTTTTTAATTAAATTCTAATGCAACGAATACTTTAACCATGATCAGCACCCCTGTCCCCTATCTTCAATTCTACATCACCATCATACTTTGGTTTGATACCCAGCTGTGATGGAGTATATATCAGATGCTCCTTTGTAAATGATGACAATTCATAATCATTTGTCATGTATAGTGCATAGAATGGACATGCGTCAACACAAAGACCACAAAACACGCATTTTCCATAATCAATTTGTGGCATTATGGATTTTTTGTTATGTTTCCATTGTTCATTGACCTTTACCATTCCAATTGCTTCAGCAATTCCCTCACAGGCAATTGCACATAGTTGACAGCCAGTACATTTGTCATGAAATAGGATATGTCTACCTCTAGAACCTGCGATTCCTACACCTCTTTTTGGATCAAATTGATATCCATCACCGACAAACTTTAGTTTCTTTTCTGGATATCTTAATGTGAATCTCTTGATAAGGAGGTGTTTTGAACCTGATTCAATAGCTTTTATGAATCCTCCTGCAGAGTT
>DATFBL010000050.1:0-3042 GCA_035253865.1 Nitrososphaeraceae archaeon
CTTATCTCCTTCTCTAAATCTTAGGATATGTCTTGCAACTTCTCCAGAAAATGCGCGTATCGGAAATTCTCTACCATCGTCGGATTTTAAAGTAAGTAACCCTTCTAGACCAAGTTTATCAACGAAACCAACAAAGCTTATGGAAGCTGTAACAAATCCCTCACTTGTGAAAGTCTCGTCCATATTTTTTTTTGAACATCGATAAATTTAGACTTTATCCATTAAAAGTCAGGCATATCTGAATTAACTTAATATACATTGGACTATTTTTCATTAATAAACAAACTTTTGGTTGTTGGCAATGTTAGAGAATCATGATTCGCTGAAAAGTAGGGGTTTGCGCATAATTTGCATTGGTATTTTCTCAATAGTTTTCTCTCTCTCCATTTATTCATTATGGAGTTTTGATCAATCTCTGTCAGACGCTATGAAATTGTATAACTTGGCGGTGGCTGTCTTAATACTGATTATGGTTTCATTGATTGCAATTGGTTATGGCTCCTATCTGATCCTCCGGTCTGAGGGTTTAAGGCCAGAACCTAAAAAAAGTCATCTTGGATACATATCTAGGATTTTAACACAAAAAACCTATTGGAGAGTATTTGTCATCTCGTCAATTGTTTATGGAATCTTTTTTGGATTCTTATCTCAGATTCTTATCTATCATGCTGATGTTGAAGGCGATACTGCACCATCTCTGTATCTTACATTATGCTGCAATTACCCCGGATATGTTCCGATGGTCACAGCCGAACTAACTGAGCTATTTTCAATCTTGATAATTCCAATAAATCTGATACTTGCAATAGTAGTTTCTACCTTGGTTGGATTTAATTTTACACTAAATTTGTATTTCTTGAAGGTATCTAGAAATCAATCTCAAAGGAGATTTCCAATTGCTTCCACTTTTGGAGTCTTCAGTGGTTTATTCATTGGATGTCCTACCTGTGCAGGGAGCTTGTTTACTGTGATAGTCGGATTCGGTGCTAGCACAGTGGTGTCAGCTTTGGCCCCTCTTCAAAGCTTGTTTATTGCAATAAGCATTCCAATTTTGGTTGCAATACCACTGTTAATAATACGCAAGTTGATGAAAAATGAAACCTGTGACATAATTGGAAATTAAGAATTTTACTAATTATATAGTGTGAATCTCAAGTCACTGTTCCAGAATGTGCAAAGCAAAACATTATTCAAAAATTGTAAGGCTATTAGTTTGTTCCTTCAGAATTTTTTCGAATTTCAAAATATCAATATCTATGAACGGTCTCATTTTTGGTAATTGTGGTGGTTCTTTCACCTTATCTAAAATTCCTCTTGAAACAAGTTCTGCCTTTAATTTTTCTCGCAATTCAGGATGACACAACTTACTATGAAAAATACTTCCCCAACCTTGTGAGAACATCTCTTTGATGTGCAAATCACCTTTCTCTTCATGGAAATGTGGGTTGCGAGTTTCAATTTGCATCACTTCTACTCCTTTCTCCATTGTATCCTTGTGCTCTGGTGGTGTAATGCCTCCAAACTGCTCTAACAAATTAACTATTTCATAGGGTTCAATAGAAAAACCAGATGAGTAGGTAAGTAATTCAGCTAATTGAACTGACATACAATGTTCTCCAGAATTACCTGTTCTGATAACTTCAGTTTCAAATCCTGTGTAATACGATATCATTAAATTCAAAAACTGATTTGTCATTTCTGAAACTCTACCCAATTTGGAAAATCGTACTCCTGATTCTGAAATCTTTGGCTTGTATATCCAAGACACACGAACCATGGTATAGGGTGTCGTAGATAACGCAATTCCTGATGAAAATATTTTTGTGTATTCGTTAACTGCACCTGGAACATAATTATCCGAATCAACGAATCCCACATACTTTTTCCCCATCATTTTTGAAAGCAACATGCCAATGAACATTCCCTCACCTTTACCATTGCGTATTTTTCCTTCTGAATCAAAAAGATCCGGATATTCAACTCCTTCAAGCGCTTTTGCAAGGCCAGGATCCTTTTGATGAATTATCACTGATTTTTTTTCAGTGAATCTATTAAATTGTTCAAATGCCTGTTTTTCCAACTTGTATCTGTCAATTGGTTCTCTAGGACTATTCGATACAATTATTGTCAAGCAATCATGCGGAATACCACTCAATACCCCTTCTAAAAGCTTTAAACGTTCTCCTTTTATGGGAATCACAATCGCCATTTCTGCTTCTATCTTGGAAATAATTTCATCATCTATTGACCGTATAACTTCAGATTCAGTTTTTGTGTTTTTATTCCTGTGCCCAGAATCTAGTTCATACACGCGTTGCACTCCATGTAGACTTACTGATCCAAATCTTTCTGTAAATCTCGGAACATCAAGCTTCATACTCTTAACTCAGTTATGCCATATTTATTGCAAGTGTATATAAATCAATAATTTTTTTATCGAAGACGAGATTAAATGAATCCCATTAGCTACATTCGTGTTAAGTCTCATATTGTTCAGATTTGTATATCATATGATAGTCAATAGAAGTACAGAAAATGAATATTCCAAGGTTGTTTAATCTTACTTTCAGTCCAAACTCTTGATTAAAACAGAATTATCATTAATGTACCTTGCATTGGTAACCTAAAGCATATGTAATGATAGACTTTATCCTTACAAAAATACTTTATTTATTTCTAAAAAATAAAAGAAATATGCTAGCTGATCCATTCTCAACCTATATCTCTATAAATAAAGTATCGTTCTCAACCAAAACCTTGTGACTCTGCAATGGTTTTAATTTTTGTGGGAATGAGATCAAATTGCCTGTTTTAATATCCCATTTTGCTCCATGCCAAGGACATGTCAACTCATTATTGTTTATTTCTCCTTCGTGAAGATCTGCTCCTGCATGAGTGCAAACATTGTCCATTGCATAATAATTTCCATCCAATTTTGTTACTACTATTTCTCTTCCACCTGCTGTAATATGCATCAATTTTCCCTCTTGAACTTCTGAAGTTTTTCCAACAACGACCTTGGCCATAAACATAAAAGTAGTT
>DATFBL010000051.1:0-2237 GCA_035253865.1 Nitrososphaeraceae archaeon
AGGACAGCAAAGATGATAGATTCTCCATATCATCCATATTCTGATGCCAAATTTACTTTGAATGAAAAGGGAACAGATGATTTAGAAGATGAGATTTCATCTATGAAGAAGAGGAACAAGAAAAGTGAAGAACAGGAATAACACATTGCTATCATTATGAAATCAGTTATTATCCATTTTACCCAGCATTTTTTGTGGTGAGCTTAAGCCTCTTTTCAAAATCTGAGAATTCTTTATGATGATACAATCACTCTAACTGTCTTTGCTTATATCGATGGGTTGATTATTTGTGGGAGACGTAGGTAATATCAGCGAATCCCATTAGAGGCATAATCTGCGATAATTGTATTTACCTGTTCTCTTAGCATTGTTCGTAGAGCTCGTTGGCGTCTTCTAATATCGTTGATTCTAGGGCTTTAAAAAACGAGTCATAGGAGTTGAGCTGATTTGCGTATTCTCTACCCTTATTTCCCAAATAATCTGTATAATACTGGCCACTGTAGGGCATTATTGTTAGCATAATAAGTCAACGCAGTGTATTTGTCAGGGTCTTTTCTCATTGATTTCATCAGAGTATAAAAAGCAAGCCTCAAAAGTCTCTTTCCATCTAACATAATACTGCCGACCTCATCCCAGACTGTCTTTTTGATTTTCATGTATTCTTCGTCGTTAAACAGTTTTATCAATCTTTTTAGCCTAATTCTGCTATTATCGCAAGCTGGGAATTCCTTTTATTCCTACAATAGTACGACTTACCCTATAATTCGCTTCAAGTTTATCGTACTGTCACTCTCTTAACCTATAATATCAGGTTTGATATCAACAAGTTAACTTCATACTGACTTTTGTATAATGGTTGATATCAAATAGACATAGTTTGATATCAAAACATTCACCTCATTAATATCATGTTTTTATTGATTAGTCGATGTTTGTCTCCATAATTGAAATAGGCCCAATAATTGTTTTGATTTAGAAGCATAAATTTTCATACTGATGTTCGGCTTCAGCTATAACAGAGTACCTTTATTCCTAGACTCATTATTTCATCAGATTTCATCAGATATGCAACTATGCCTACAAAGTCAAAAGATCATTATATATTAAAAATAAAAATACTTAACAGCATTAATCGACTACCACCAGCCATAAAATATTTGAAAACAGAACCGCAGGAGACTCAACTGACGTAGGTGGTGGTGCATGCTGGTAGAGTTAGTTAGTTAGTTGAGTCTAGGGCCTGCCTGCGGTCTTCGCGAGTTTCTAGGACATCAGATGAAACCCCAAAACAATATGGAAAAAATAATATTTTAGTTTTGCAGACAAGGGGGCTTCTATACAATCCCCAATTTCATTTTCCTCTTATCCTCTCACATATGTTACGACAAACCATCCGAACCAATAATGAAAAGTTGCTGATGATATAAGTATTAGATATCAGTATGGGGAAGGAGACTAGATCCGTTAACAAGAAAGGAGAACTTGAATTATACGCAGAAGATGGGGGAATAAACGAGTAGGAAAATAACGTCGTCAAACAAAGTAATTATGAGCAGCAACAGAAAAAACGAACAAATGACTCCTATCGAGTAAGAGGTTTTACCTCTTACAAGATAATATATGTAATATGGAATTTTAACATTTACACCTAAATTGTTCCACAAATTTGATATATATAGTCAATCTAGTAGGGTTAAATGACCAAATTAATGGTCAGGTGTAAAAATTGTGGTTTCAAATTTCCTTCGTTTAATCAAATCAATGAAGTGGCATTTGAAGCCGCAGTACTAGCCGATAATCCAGAGGGGTGCCCTCGTTGTAGTGAAATGTTAGCTTACCTTAAGAAGGACTATTTTTTTGAATGAATATTGTTCAACCTGGTTTTGTTAAATCTACCTATGTTTTTTTATCTATATTTCCCTGCTTGACTTCAATTTAAAGTTGAAAGTATGGTAAAATGTTTTGATACAAAATCTGCAAGGGTACGGTTAGTTGATAGAGAAAGAAAGTATTTAATGCTAAAGTTCAGTGCAGGGAAATACAAAAATATTCAAGGAGAATTTTCTAAGGTGCCCCTAGATTCTAATAAGATAGGGCCAATAGTAAAAAAGAACCAGCAATTTCAAATGATGTTGTAAATGACCACAAATCAACATATTAAAAATTAATCATACTTTTTGAATGGCTTCCTTTTGCTTTTGAATAATGGCCTTTCCTCTAGGAAATGTCTCTCTTTT
>DATFBL010000052.1:0-17039 GCA_035253865.1 Nitrososphaeraceae archaeon
AATCTGTATTCTCATTATAGAGTGTCATAAATGCGCCTTGTAATGAAGTTTGGGGGCACGGCCGTAGATTCTGGAAAAAAAATCATCCAAATTACTAATTTGATCAAGTCATATCATGATAAAGGTAACGAAATAATCGGCGTGTTTTCAGCCGTAACGGGGATGACTGATGAGATCTTGAATGTTTCAGGATATGTTTTAAAACGTGATAAGAGAAAGATTAAAGATTTTATCCACAATACGAGAAAAATACATGTTGATATTATTCAAGGTTGTATCAGGAACAAGAGTTACGGGGCCAAGGCAGTCCAAGTAGTTGAAGCTCTTCTAAAAGAGATGGAGAGTATTTTGAATGGAATAGTTATGTTAACTGAAGTAACTGAAAAAGCAATGGATTATCTGCTATCTTTTGGAGAGCGATTACTTACTCCTATAGTTTCATATTCCCTGTTAGATAAGGGTCTTGATTCGGTATACCTTACTGGACAGGAAGCAGGAATCTTGACTGATTCAAAATTCGGTCATGCGCGACCACTTTTGGATACAACTAAAATTCGGGTAAAGTATCACATCGATCCACTTCTGAAAGAAAATAAGATTCCTGTCATAACCGGCTTTATTGGCGCTGATCAAAACGGTAACATAACAACACTGGGAAGAAGTGGATCAGACTACACTGCCACGATTATTGCTGTTTGTATCGATGCTGATGAAGTTTGGCTTTGGACTGATGTAAATGGTCTTATGACTGCGGATCCACATATAGTAAAAAAAGCTAGAGTCCTCAAAGAAGTATCATTTGCAGAAGCAATTGAATTATCTCTATTTGGCGCCAAATATATGCATCCCAGGGCACTTGAACCTGTTATGGATACAAAAATTCCGATTAGAATAAAGAACGCGTTTAATTTATCAAATGAAGGAACCGTAATCTCAAAAAACCCAAGTAAATCTTCACAAAAGATAGTAAAGTCAATTATAGCTATCCGCAATACTGCATTGATAGACGTAAGCGGTGGAGGCATGGTCGGTGCACCCGGTACTGCAGCGAAAATCTTTGATGCACTAGCTAGAAAAAAGGTAAATATCATGATGATCTCTCAGAGCCCTTCTGAATCCAGCATCTCAATGGTAGTTAAAAGAGACGATTTAGATACAGCCACGACTATATTGGACCTGACACTACTCGATAAGGTTATTAAAAATGTTCGAGTCAACGAAGATGTTGCGGTAATAGCAGTAGTAGGTTCTGGTATGAGGGGAATTAAGGGAATTGCTGCCAAAGTTTTTTCATCTGTTTCAAAAAATAATATCAATGTAATTATGATTGCACAGGGATCTTCTGAGCTCAACCTAGCTTTTGTAGTTGATAATACTGACTGTGAAAAAGCAGTAAGATCATTACACGAGGCCTTCACCCTAGAAAAAGCTAACTGACCATTCCAAAATTATGCTCTGCAAAAATGACTACAATAAAGTACTATAGTTCTTGGACACATCAGCCTATATTAACAATGAATATTAAAATACAATGGGTTTGAATACAAATAATTGTTCAAATTCTCTCACATAACCGACTGCCATTTAGGATCGTGGAGAAATCCAAAGCTCAGAGATCTTAATTTGGAGGCCTTTGAGAAATCTATATCAATCTCTATAAAAGAACAAGTCGACTTCATTTTAATTACCGGAGATTTTTTTGATGTAAATGTTCCTCAACTTGGTCCGGTTAAGCGAGCCGTTGAAATACTTAGGCAAGCAAGAGACTCGGGAATAGCGGTATACATGATATATGGTTCACATGATTTTAATGCTGTCAATATTTCCATGATAGATATTTTACATTCAGCCGAACTTTTTATCAAGCCAACTGAATTTCAATTTGATTCTAATTCAGTAGTATTGAAATTCTTTATTGACAAAAAAACTGGGGCGAAAATAACTGGCATTTCGGGAAGAAAAGTTGGATTAGATAAAGAGATCTATGAAAAACTAGACAGAAAAAATCTAGAAATGGAAGAGGGGTTCAAGATTTTTCTTCTACATAGAGGAATACAAGAAATTTTTCCTTTAGATTGGAATTTTAGGGATTCACTACCTATCTCTCTTCTGCCAAAAGGATTTGATTATTATGGTGGCGGACACATTCACAAGCGGCTTGAAAACAAAATTGATAATGGCCTAATAGTTTATCCTGGTCCTCTTTTTGGTTCTACTTTTCAGGATTTAGAAGAGACTGCAAAAGGAGAGAGACGCGGGTTCTACATAGTTTCTTTTGATAAGAAAATTTCAGATTGTAGATTTATTGAGATCAATGTAGCAGAGATACTCTATAAGGAAATAGTAGCCTCAAAGTGGAGCTCAGAAAAGTTAGAAAGTGAAATTACGAAAAATATATCTGAACTACAGGTTAGCAATAAGATAGTCCTTCTAAAAGTAAAAGGGAAATTAATTGGAAAACGCTCTAATATTGATTTTGGAAAATTTAGCCTGGATATTTCAAACAAAGGAGCTTTATTGACTTTTATTAATACTAATAATTTGTCGACTGATGATACAAAGACGATTGGAGTACAAAGTGACAACAAATTTGATATAGAAAGAGAAATATTCCACGAAAGCCTCAAGAATTTCCAATCAGAATCTACACTTTCGGACAAGTTAAGAAAACAAATAAATTCAAAGTTAGTGGGCAATGCGGGCGAAAGCATCTCCCTCTCTCTCCTGGAAATTCTTCGAAACGATAAACTGGAAAATGAAAATACCTGCACTTATGAGGATAGAGTCATTTCCTCCGCAAAATCAGTATTTGACGAAGAAGGTTATTTTTATGACAACTAGGAAAAGTATTTTTAGTATAGCCAGCCGTATTTCTCGTTAACGGCCAATTTTCAAATTGATGGGAACAGGATTATAATCTGTTAGTACCAAATTAATATCCTAAAAAAGATAATGTATAGATCTTATGACATTGTTCTTGGTAACACGGGGAGACAAATTCTGCGGAACCAAACAGTAGTATCAAATTCTGAATTTATTTATATATTATTTTTCCCTGAAGACTTAATTATTATTTGTGACAAGGTAAACTAGTGGATAACAAAAGGATTTATGCAATAATTACTACCCTGCTAGTGCCTTTTGTTGGCGGGAATTTTTTAGTTTCGAATTATGCATTAGCCGCTGATTCGAATGCCCCTGGGTTTTGGAAAGATTGGTGTTATATATCAGCATACCCAGAAGATCGACCAGTTTGTTTTTCAAGTCAAGAAGAATGTGAGAAAGCGGAATCGTCAGATCTATTTAAATCCGATAATTGTTTCGAGCACAAGCCATAAGGAAGTAAAACTTCATGTCAAAATTATATCACGTTTGATATAAAAGTAACGAATAAGAGAGAAGATAAACAGATCCTTAATAGTAATGTTGTCCTTTAGAGCAGCGTGTATAGTGGGATATCTGAATATAAACAGAAGGGGCTGCTTGGAATTGAAAGCATGTGATTCTTGTAATACCACTAATATGGTCGAGTGGTGTGATAGCTGCAAAAAGTTTATGTGCGTAGTTTGTGACAATGAAATTCATAGTGTCAGCCTACCTTAATTTTGCAAACACTGATATCAAGTAAACCTCTAAAATTAAAAAATCAACTCAATCAGGCACTTAATTCATCAACATTTCGATTTCTTCCTGAGTTGGTTCATCTTGACGTTCGAATTTAGGCGCTACAAGGCCACTGGGTACGTCAATCCATAGGGAGCTACCATCATAATTTGATATGTATGCCTTGGGAATATAATACAGGTGAATGTTTGCTACTCCGTCTCTTACGACAATAAATTCGTTTCCTACTTTGTCAACATCACCAATATCAATATTATCAGATGTTCTCACATGCTTATGTATTACTTGTTCCCAAGGTATAGTCAAGATCTCCGGATTCTTTTCCCTTTAATTGAAGATCAGGATCCTTAGACATAAATGGTATTACTTCATGGTAACCATCATATCCTTGTCCTGTCTGTTCAGCATATTTCACCTCTGAAGGCAAAGGAGGATTATTTCTTTCATATCTATCCTTTACTTCTTCTTTCATTTGCCAACGCATATAGATTTTCTTTATCAAATTCCTTAACATGTAGTTTCGGTATGAAATAATGATCATTACCATGTTTTAGCTCAACATAGTCCGCCGAAATGCTCTTGATCTCGCCAAGGTCTTTACCGTCAAATGACTTGACAGTTTTTCCGATCATTTTCTTACCAGAGATTTTTACCTTTGCCATGTCTGATATTTACCTCATCAGTATCTAATTTAACGATTTTAAATTACAGAATTTATACCGTTATATCGAATGTTGACCATGATTTTTGTATGCCCGAAGAAAACACAACTGGTCCAACTATATTATGGGGAGAACTTGAAGGTAAAAAGGTAAAATCCAATGATGGAAAAAAGCTGGGTCATGTTAAACGGATATCCCAGAACCATTTCCTTATTGAAAAGGGACTTGTAAAAAAAAGAGGATTTTGGTTGCCTAAGAATTTGGGCGATGTCTATGACGGCGAATATATTTGGTTAAATAGTAACGAAAATGAAATTTATGATAAATTCCTATACGGAGAAGAACCATCAGATATTGCATCTGGATCTCCAGTTGATAGGTTAAGGGTAGTCAAGGAGCGAATGATTGGAATACCTTCGGAACCCACCAACTCTTCTGAACGATACAAAAATATGCGTGATTTAAAGTAGGTTATACTCGTTATTATACCCCAGAAAGTCAAATAAAAATAGTTTGCTGGAGGTCCGGCAAACAACCTATGCCTAAGCTAACTACATTCGTTTACAACCAGTTCTTAATTTTCAATATCGTACTGTTAATAAATAAATCTAGATTTGCAGTATAAAAATAAAAGCAAAATGGTGTGTAAAAAAAGCTTAAACTAGGATGAATCCTAGTTATCTTCGCCGTTTTCAGTTGAGTTGCCAGAACCTGATGACTCTTCAGATGACTCATCAGATGCGGTTGCATTTGATTGACTATCTTCAGAGGCCTTGACAAGATCCTCTAAGGAATTGCACATTTCGTTTCCCTCTTGCACTACTGCACATAATTCAATGTCCTGCATAGTAGTATCATTTGATACTTTTGCGGTTAGTGGTATTTCAGTAGGGCTTCCATCCTGACTGGTTTGTACCTTTAGATTTACAGTGACTTCTTTTGATTCGGTTGCATTTACATCTTCATCTCCTCCATCCTGTGTTTTCAGTGTTAAATTCATCGGTACATCTACCTGATCTGGGAGTTGTTCTTCAGATTGTGTGTCCTGTGCTAGACTCATCATTGGATATGAAATTACCAATGAAAGAGCAATTGTGCCTACCAAAATAATTGCTAGTATATTCATTAAAACTCAATTAGGACTTTAAACCTTATAATAGTTAATAAAAATAGCCTAAATTCGGTGGAATTGTCGAATCTTTTTATTTTTTTAATATCCTTTATTATATTCACAGCCATTCTTGCTTGCTTTCAGAGGGTGCTAGCAAAGCCTAGATTTAAATAACCATGCTAAAACCCTTCTTATTTTCATAAAACTAAATATTCGAATCTTCCTTTTGTCACGATAAAGATCAATAGTCTTTTATTTGTAACATATCCCTTATCATTTATAAGATAATTTCATGATAATCAAGAAAATAGAAATCACCAATATTAGAAGCTACAAAGAAAAAACAACTATTGAACTTCCAATTGGGAGGATTTTATTTCAAGGCGACATTGGCTCAGGCAAATCTACCATCCTGTCTGCTATTGAGTTTGCCTTATTTGGCTTGGGTGACGTTGACGCGAATCATTTACTCAGAATTGGAGAGAGAAACGGTTCAGTACTTTTAGAATTTGAAAGTGGCAGTAAAAACTATAGTGTTTTTAGATCTCTTTTAAGAAGAGGGAATAAGATTTTTCAGGAAGAGGGTTTTCTTTACGAAGATGGAGTTAAGAAATCATATTCAGTTGGTGAATTAAAATCTAGAATTCTAAATATTATTGGAATTAATGAAAGAACGCAGACAAAAACAACTTCTACGATATATCGTTTCGCAATTTACACTCCTCAAGAGATGATGAAAAATGTATTGACATCCAATAATGAAAGAAGAGTAGAAATACTGAGAAGGGCGTTTGGAATAGAAGAATATAGCATAGCAAAGAAAAATGCAGAAAAATTTTCTTCATGGATAAGAACAATTACCAGGGTAAAAAAGTCTATGATTAATGATCTCGGTAACTATGCCGAAGAACTACAGAATATACAGGCTATTTCAGAATCATTGAAAGAAGAAATTGACTACCTTAAAGATAGTATTGTCAATCAAAATGATAAAATCCAGTTAATATTGAAAAAAATGTTGGAAACAAGACAAGAGAAAGAAAAAATAATACAGGCAGAATCTTCCATTTTACATATCCAATCTACATTGGATAAGAACGTGAAGCTTAAGGAGGACACAAACTATGAGCTTGTTAAAATAAATAATGAATTGAATGACATATACCAAAGTGAAAAAATAGTTGCAGATCTTCATCCAAAGTTTCAGGACTATGTTCAAAAAAGGAACAAACTAGCGAATGTTACCGAACAGGCATTACAATATGATAAACTATTACTTGATAAAGTAAAATTAGAAGGCAGTGTTAGGAGCCATCGAGAGATTTTGAACTCTAATATCAAAACACTTGATTCGGAGCTAGAAAAGCTTGCCTTGGAACTGCAAACAATTAATGATGAAGCAGAGAATTTGGAACACTTGAAAAAAGAGGAGTCTCTGCTAAAAAATAGCATTGATGATTCAGTCGACTTCGAAACCGAGTTGGATTATTTTTCTGATATCCAGTCTAGAATTAAGTCCGAGATTATTTCTATTAATAACGAAATATCAAAACAAAAATCTGAACTTGATTCAATGTTGCAGTTAAGGCAGGATGCAGTCTGTCCATACTGTAAACAAAAGTTAAATGAACAACACCTATTGGAAATGGAAAGGAAATTTATACAAAGTAAGGATTTTTTGAAAATTAAACTCGATAAATTTGAAAAAGATCTAATAGCAAATCAAGAAAAGAAAAACGATTTGCTAAATAGAAAAAAGGACGCAGAGACTAAGAAATCGGAATTACATAAAATCCAAATTCAGAAAGCAAAATTAAATGCCATTCTAAATAACAAGGATCAAATAAAATTAAAGATTAAAGAAAAGGAAACAAACAGGAAATTGATACATGCCAAATTACATGATAGCTATTTTGCTGAAAAGGTGAAGGAATTAGAGGAATTGGACGACAAATTAAGTAGAATTTATTCTTATAAAGAGGCTTATAACTCGTTAAGTAAAATAGTAACTGATTACCAAAAGTCAAATCTAGATAGTACATATGCGGAACACTCAAACCTGATAAAATCAAAGCAAAATAAAATTGAAGAAAAGAAAACCAAGGAAAAATCGCTACTGGAATTAAAAGATGAAATTCTATTCCTATCTGAGAAGCTTGATGAAATGAAGGTAATATTTCAAGACAGACAGGAAGTCGAAAATAGCCTTAAAAATTTGGAATCGAATAAGAAGTCACTTGAGGATGAATTGATGAAAATGAAAGAAAACCTTGCCATGAGAAAAATTGAACATGATAACAATCTCCGGCAAATTGTATCCTATAACAATAAGATAGGCGATTTGGAGGAAAGAGTTGATAAAATTATCTACACAGATCAGATAGGATTATGGCTAAACCAACATTTTATCCCGTCATTAGAACAGATTGAATCTCAAGTGTTAATCCGCGTCAAAGAAGAATTCAATACGCTATTCCAAAAGTGGTTTTACTTGTTAATTGAAGTTGGCGACATAGATGTAGAAATCGATGAATTCTTTACACCTATTGTCATCCAAAGTGGGTATCGCTTGGAAGTCGATAGTTTGAGTGGAGGAGAAAAAACCTCTATCGCACTTGCGTATAGATTAGCACTTAATGAAATTATTAGGAGGATGATAATGCTTGAAGATAATCTCCTTATTCTAGACGAACCTACCGATGGCTTTAGTAAGGAACAACTTGTTCAAATAAAATACGTGCTGGAAGAGCTCAACGCAACTCAGGTAATAGTTGTGTCTCACGAGAAGGAATTGGAAGGGTTTGTAGAAACAATATTTAGGGTAGTCAAAGAAAGTGAAAGATCACAAGTCGAATTGGCCGCATAGAATGAAATATTTTATCATCATAAATGGAGATTAGCAATTTAAAATACGACACCTTTATGATAAACGTGAAATAGTATTATATCAAACTTACCAATCATGGGTAAAGTTAGAGCAATCAGAAATCTTTTCCACAAAAAGCTATAATATCGAAATTATCTAGGAAAACAATATATTCCTTAGATAATAAATCAAAACGTTGGCAGACAAGATTCAGTGTTCCCATATTCTTGTAAAGAAACAAAGTGAAGCGCTCTCTATTCTTGAAAGGTTGAGAAAAGGCGAAAGCTTTGATAAATTGGCAAAGGAACTCTCAATAGATAGAGGAAGTGGTAAACGAGGCGGCAACCTGGGTTCTTTTGGGAGAGGCGTTATGGTAAAGCCATTCGAAGCAGCATCCTTTAACCTTGAAAAAAATCAGATATCAGAACCAGTGAAAACCGAATTCGGATATCACATAATTAAAAGAATTGCATGACCTATGATATTCAATTGGCTAGCTTTACATTCTTCCAATTGACAGACTGTACCCTAGTTTGAACCTGTAGAATTTCCAGACTCTTCATTAGTATCGTTGGAAAAAGTAATTGTTTCATTGCTTGTGCTATTACCAACTTTTATGGAAAGATCGCTCATATTAATAACCATGCTCGGAGTTATATTTTGATTTTGGGCATTTGCCGAATCAGCGAAAATAAATGGCGCAGCAACTGCAACTCCTATCATGAATATTCTAACAATATTCAGACAATCTAATTTCATTGATTTGCTATCATTATGCGCATATATATACAGTTCAGTTTTACCTTCAAATGAGAAAATGAATTCTCCCACTTGTGTAATTCTTACCCCATGGAATTTCGTGATAAAGCGTGGATGAAAAATTGCGTGGTTTGCTTTAATCTAATGATAATTACGGTCCAGATACGCGAATGTATGTAATATTATCCTAGTATTGCAGTTTTTTAAAAATTTTTAGATCGATAGGATATGTTTAGGTTAATATACTTCACGCTCAAGATACAAATAGGTAATGAGATTTTCTGATAAATCACATTCAAAGTTATACTTAGTCGTTACTTTAAGCGTTATTATTTTTTATTTTTCAGGCGGTTTCACTTTAATTGCGGAAATTCAAATAAGAATAATCATCAACAATGTTTTCGGACAAGTTGACGATGAAAATAAGTCTAACAATGAGAATAGTCCAAACACTGCAATAAATACGGCCGTAGATGGAGATAACAACGCAATTGTCAATAATGGCAGTACAACATCCAACTCGATGAAATTTTCATTTTCAGGATCTGATGTTGAAGGTAATACGATAAATAGATTTGAATGTAGTGTTGATGGCGGATCCTTCGTTACTTGTGTAAGCACCAATACGGTAAATGTTGCTGATGGAACCCATACATTTACTGTTCGTTCCGAAGATAACGATGGGAATAAGGATTCAACTCCCGCTTCATATAGATGGACAGTAAATACAGAAACATCAAACACTCAGATAGATTTTGCCACGGATGGAAATGACGTGACAGTAACAAACAATAGTAATACTAGAGCACATTCAATGACTTTTGGATTTTCCGGAACGGATAATATGGGTTCAAAAATTTATCGTTTCGAATGCAGTCTAGATGGCGTTCCTTTCGTTACTTGCGTAAGTACTAATACGGTAAATGTTGCTGATGGAACGCATACATTTAGTGTCCGTTCCGAAGACAACGCTGGCAATAAGGATTCAACTCCCGCTTCATTTACATGGACTGTCGACACGACTGCGCCAACAACTTCTATATCTTCCGCTGTCGATGGTAACAATAATACTATTTCAAATAATGGAAATAGTGGATCGAGGTCAATTAAGTTTAATTTTGATAGCAATGATACTGGAGGCGTCGGAATAAATAACCATCAATGTAATATCGACAACTCTCGATATGTAACATGTACCAGCCCATTCTTTTTCCCTAACTTATTGAAGGATGGCAGTCATACCTTCACTGTTCTTTCTCAAGATAACGCTGGCAATAAGGATTCAACTCCCGATTCATTTACATGGACTGTCGACACGACTGCGCCAACAACTTCTATATCTTCCGCTGTCGATGGTAACAATAATACTATTTCAAATAATGGAAATAGTGGATCGAGGTCAATTAAGTTTGACTTTTCAGGTACAGATACCGCTGGAGTTGGAGTGGACCATCTCGAATGTAGCATTGATAATTCTAAATATGTAGAATGTACCAGCCCATTTGAATTTCAGAATTTGATGAAAGAGGGGACTCACACATTCAATGTTATCTCTGCAGATCGTGCTGGAAATATCGATTCCTCACCCGCATCTTTTAGTTGGACCGTTGATACTGCAGGGCCTACTACTACTATTATCAGCGCAGCAGATGGGAATAAAACGATTTTGGATAATGGAAGTAATACCAATTCTAATTCAATGTCCTTTGAATTTTCCGGTAAAGATACAGGCGGTATTAAGGGCTCTGGTGCAGGAATCGGCCACTTTGAATGTAATATAGACAATTCTCGATATGTTGCATGTACGAGCCCCTTTGTCTTTCAAAACATATTGAAGGACGGTGGTCATACGTTCACCGTTTTAGCTGTCGATAAGGCGGGAAATAAAGATTCAAGTCCAGCATCTTTCACTTGGATTGTTGATACTTTAGAACCTCTCATATCAATTGATAAGGTAATGGATGGTAATGGAAATGTAGTGGTGCCCGAAGGTAATACATCGTCTAATTTAGTAACCATCGAATTTTCAGGTAACGATACGGGAGGCGAAGAGGGCAAGGGTGTTGGAATAAAACATTTTAAATGTTCCTTGGATGGTGCGTCATTTTCTATCTGTACAAGCCCAGTTCAGCTTACTTCGGTAAATTTGCCAGAGGGTACTCATTCATTTGAAATAATTTCTGAGGATAATATAGGGAACATAAACGCCCGTCCTGAATCGTTTTCCTGGACGATTGACACCGAACCACCTATAATCAATATCGATTATACGACAGACGGAACTAAAATCAATATAACTGAAGGGGAGAGTACTGCTTCTAATTCCATAATACTCGGATTTTCGGCAATTGATAGTGGAGGTAACGAAGGCAATGGAGTAGGTGTAAAGCGGTTTGAGTGCAATATAGATAGCTCAGAATTTATTGATTGTATGAGCCCACTTGAAATTACGAATCTAAGCGATGGTGTCCACACGGTAGAGATAATGTCCGAGGACGAGGTTGGTAACTTAAGTCCTACACCTTTATCGATCAGCTGGGCTGTAGACACGGTACCACCTAATACAACTATCACCAATGCTATTGATGCTAATGAGAATCCCGTAGCTAACAACAGTAATATCAGATTTAATTCTATATCATTTACGTTCAAAGGTAACGATACGGACGGCGTAGGAACTAAGGATTCAGGTATAGAGCAATTTGAATGCAGCCTGGATGACTCTGATTTTGAAGTCTGCTCGACTCCCGTTCGATTTACTTCTGAAAATATTACAGAAGGTTCTCATGTGTTTAGGGTACTGTCCGAAGATCAGGTAGGAAATAAGGACCAATCTCCTGATTTATTTAGATGGACCGTTGATACAGTGGCACCTTCAACTGATATTATAAAAGTGACTGATGGTAACAATAGTACTGTAACTAATGGTAGCAACACTAGGTCCAACGCCGTGACTATAGAATTTTCGGGCAATGACACTGGAGTCGGAATTAATCACCTTGAATGTTCACTTGATGACGCCCCTTTCAGTGCCTGCACAAGTCCAGTACATTTTACCCCACCCCTAATAACTGATTCTACACATAGCTTTAAAGTACTATCTGTGGATAATTCTACGAACAAGGACCCCACCCCCGCGTCTCTCATGTGGACTGTTGACACTGTACCGCCAGAAACCTCCATTGTGTCTGCGGTCGATGGCAATGAGTCTGTTATGGCTACAGGTCAGAACACGTCGTCAAATCTTATTACATTCGAATTCTCCGCTAACGACACCGGCGGCGTCGGAATTGATCACTTTGAATGCTCCCTTGACGATGCTTCATTTACGGTCTGCTCTAGTCCAGTACAATTTACTTCTGAAAATATTACAGACGGTACTCATACATTTAGGGTAACGTCTCTAGATGAGGAAGGAAATATGGATCAGTCTCCTGATTTATTTACGTGGACCGTTGATACCGCAGCTCCCACTTCTGAAATCAATTCTGCCTTAGATGGCAACAACAGAATTGTAAGTAACGGTAGCACTACTAAATCTAATGAGATCGTATTAGAATTCTCCGCTAACGACACCGGCGGCGTCGGAATTGATCACTTTGAATGCTCCCTTGACGGTGCTTCATTCAATGTTTGTGCAAGTCCCGTACAAATTACTGCTGACGATTTACTTGATGGAAGCCACTCATTTATGGTCATGGCACAGGACAATGTTGGAAATATTATGACTGCTCCGATATTATTCAACTGGACTATCGACACTTTACCTCCAACCACTGAAATTAATACCGCTATTGATGGAAATAATGGAACATTAGTTAGTGGAGACAGTACTAATTCAACTTCGATAGTTTTTACGTTTTCAGGTAACGATAGAGGCATAAATGAAAATAATGGCGTCGGAATAAAACAAATTCAATGCAGTATCGACAACTCTAATTTTACTGACTGTGTCAGTCCTATTGAATATGATAATCTTGCCGACGGAAATCATAGTTTACTTATATTGTCAGAAGATAATGTAGGAAATAGAGGACAAGATCCTTCATCGTTTAACTGGACCATTGATACTGAAGCTCCCTCCACATCAATATTCTCAGCTATTGATGGAAATAATAATTTCCTGATTCAAGGAAGTAACACTTCCTCCAGCTCTATATTCTTTGAATTTTCAGCTAATGATACTGGTGGCAACGAAGATAAAGGAGTGGGAATAGACCAAATTGAGTGTAGTGTAGACAGCTCAAACTTTACAGATTGTGTTAGTCCGCTAGAGATTAGTTCCGATATACTTGAGGATGGCGCTCATGTCTTTATGATTAGAGCTGAGGACAATGTTGGAAATTTGAGCCCCGATCCATCATCGTTTAACTGGACAATAGATACGGAATCTCCTAATACGATTATCAGTAATGTTACGGATGGTAACAGGACTTCAATAAGTAACGGCAGCAATACCAGATTTAACTCTGCCACATTTGAATTCTCTGGTAACGATACTGGTGTTGGCATTAGTAGTTTTGAATGCAGTATAGACAATTCGAACTTTACTACATGCAGTAGTCCCGTTCAAGCAACCAACCTTACAGAGGGTAACCATATTGTTAAGATTAGATCTCAAGACACTGTCGGAAATATCGATAACTCCCCTACGTCTTTTAGCTGGACTGTTGACACTGTCGAACCACTAACTTTTATAAACTCTGTCATAGACGGCAACATGTCTATTATTAGCACAGGTGGCAATAGCTCATCAAAAACTGCCATCTTTGAATTCTCCGGTACTGATAGTGGTGTGGGTCTCAGCCACTTTGAGTGTAGCTTCGACAAATCGAAGTTTATTACATGTGAGAGTCCACTCCAAGTTAACAATATTACAGATGGTATGCATTTCCTTGAGACTAGGGCACACGACAAAGTGGGTAATAAAGACATCTCACTTGCATCATTCAGCTGGACCGTAGATACTGTACCGCCAGAAACCTCTCTTGTCTCCACGTCCGACGGAAATAGATCAGTTATTAAGAATGGTGGTAGCATATCTTCTGATACTGCAATTTTTGAATTTTCAGCTGCCGATAGTGGCGGAGGAGAAAATAAAGGCGTAGGGATTGATAAAATTGAATGCAGCATAGACAATTCCAATTTTATTTCTTGCCTCAGTCCTCTCGCGTTTAATTCTCTACGGGAAGGCTCTCATAATCTGAAGATATTATCAAGGGATAATGTAGGTAATGTTAAATCATCTCCGGTCTCATTCACTTGGGTAGTAGATACTATTCCACCGTTTAGTTCTATCAACTCTGTTACTGATGGTAATAACCAGACATTGGATAATAATGATAATACCTCATCCACTTCGATAGAATTTACTTTTATGGGCACCGACTCAGGCGGGGTTGGCATTGGTAGCCTAGAATGTTCTCTGGACGGTGGATCGTTTACTGAATGCTCTAGCCCAATTAAATATTCTTCTGCCAATATATCCGATGGCGCTCATATTTTAGAGGTACGTGCAGAGGATAAGGTTGGAAATTTAAGTCCTCATTCATCATTTTCTTGGACAGTCGATACAGTACCTCCAGACGCAACTATTGATTCTGCCATAGATGGAAATAAAACCATTATTAACACAGGTAGTAACACATCTTCCAACTCCATGCTATTTAATTTCTCGGGTGAAGATACTGGTGGTAAGGAGGGAGTTGGTGTAGGTATAGATCACTTTGAATGCAGTCTGGATAATTCTAACTTTACTGCATGTACCAGTCCTGTGAGAGCTAGTAACATGGCAGATGGAGCTCATATCCTTGAGGTTAGAGCAAAGGATAAGGTAGAAAACGTAAGCCCTTCTCCTTCATCATTCACATGGACTGTCGATACAACAGCTCCCACTACTAATATCGAATCTGGCGTAGATGGTACTAACATTGCCATATCCAATGGCGGTAATACAAAATCTACTTTAATGACATTTACTTTTTCAGGTAACGATACTGGTGTTGGCATTAGTAGTTTTGAATGCAGCATAGACAATTCGAACTTTACTGCGTGTACCAGCCCTCTCCAAACAGGCAACCTTACTGACGGTGAACATATCATCGAGATAAGAGCTCAGGATAATGTTGGAAATTCCGGTGACTCTACGCCATTTACATGGATAGTGGACACATTATCGCCTGAAACCAGCATCGACTCAGTTACTGACGGTCGCGATGAAACAATCATCATTAATGGCAATTCCTCCTCAAATTCAGTATTAGTACAGTTTGCAGGAACCGATACTGGAGTTGGAGTTGACCACTTTGAGTGCAGTATAGACCGCTCCCACTTTGTAAAATGCTTCAGCCCCTTGCAGATAGACAGTCTTACTGACGGTACTCATACATTAAGTATTGCATCTGTGGATAATTCTACAAACAACGATCCATCTCCCGCATTATTTTCATGGACCGTGGACAGAACACCACCTAAAACATCCATAAATTCTGTCTTTGATCTTAATCAAACCTATATATCCAACGGGGATAGTACTAAATCAACATCATTAGGTGTTACCTTCTCGGGAACTGATATGGATGGGGTTGGTATTGATCACTTTGAATGCAGCATCGATAATTCAGATTTTGTGACTTGCCTTGTGCCTTTACAATTCACCAATCTAGAGGACGGCGTTCACATCCTCAAATTAAGGGCCCACGACAAAGTGGGAAATATTAGCCCGTCTCCTGTCTCATTTACTTTGAATGTCGATACAACACCACCAGCAACTTCCATAAACTCATCAGTTGATGGTAACAAAAGCGCTGTAACGAATGGTGGAACAACTAAATCAACGTCAATGACATTTACATTCTCAGGTACTGATACGGGCGGAGTTGATCACTTCGAATGTAGCTTGGATAACTCTAACTTTACTGTCTGTATCAGCCCAATTCAGTTTACTTCTGTAAACTTGGGTGATGGAACGCATACATTTAGAGTATTGTCAGAAGATAACTCCACAAATAAGGACCCGACTGCAGCAGAGTTTACATGGACAGTAGATACTGTATCTCCTTCAACAACAATTGTATCTGCCATAGATGGGAATAAAACTTCTCTACAGACAGGTGGAAATACTTCGTCTAACTCGATTACTTTTGCATTCTCAGCAAATGATACAGGTGGCGAACAAGGCAAGGGAGTTGGAATAAACCACTTTGAATGCAATATAGATAACTCCAAATTTGTTAATTGTACTAGTCCTTTCACATTCCGCAATCTGTTGAAGGATGGTACCCACACATTTAATGTGCTTTCAGTAGATAACTCAAGAAATCAAGACACATCCCCTGCTTCCTTCACATGGACAGTCGATACCACAGCACCTAAAACTTCGATAAACTCATCAGTTGATGGTAATAAAACCGCCGTAACGAATGGTGGAACAACTAAATCAACCTCAATGTCATTTACATTCTCTGGTAACGACACAGGTGGTGTCGGAATTGATCACTTTGAATGTAACGTAGATGGTTTGACTTTTGTCGCTTGTACTAGTCCATTCACATTTCCAAGCTTATCTGAAGATGGGCAATATACTTTGGAGATAAGGGCTCACGACAGAGTTGGGAATAGAGATCAATCCTCCGCATCATTCACATGGACAGTAGACACAACACCACCGACGACTTCTATTGACTCTGCAACCGATGGAAATAACAGAGTCGTAAATACAGGAGGTAACAGTTCATCAAATTCGATGATATTTTTATTCTCGAGCATTGATAGTGGTGTGGGAATCGATCACTCTGAATGCAGCATTGACAATTCCGAATTTAAAGTTTGTAGCAGCCCCATTCAATTAACGTCCACAAACTTGGGAGATGGCACACACAATTTGAAGATTATATCAGAGGACAAAGTAGGAAATAGGGGTTCAACACCTGCCTCATTTAATTGGACTGTTGACACTATTGCTCCAACTGCTAAAATAGATGCTGCAACCGATGGCAATAAAAGTGCCGTTAGTAAT
>DATFBL010000053.1:0-2072 GCA_035253865.1 Nitrososphaeraceae archaeon
GTTAGATATATCTGTAATGGAACTAGATTAGGTAACAATGACGTAAAAGGATGTGGTTATACTGGAGAAATTCCAATAACCACCGGCAAAGGAAAACTTGCTTGGAAAGTAGAGTTTGCTGCCAGATGGAGTGCACTTGACATTCGATTTGAAGCATATGGCAAAGATATAATGGACTCTGTTAGAATAAACGACTGGGTATCAGATGATATACTAAATTACGCACATCCATTTCATGTAAAATATGAGATGTTTCTTGATAAGGGGGGGAAGAAGATAAGCAAGTCTATAGGCAATGTTCTCACTCCGCAAGTTTGGCTACGATATGGAACACCTCAATCTCTTTTATTGCTTTTATTCAAGAGAATCACTGGGACAAGACAAGTTGGCATCGATGATATTCCTACCCTAATGGAGGAATACGACAATTATGAGGATATTTATTTTGGCAAGAAGAAGGAGGATAACGAAGATAAGCTAATTAAAGCAAAAGGGTTGTATGAATATATTAATCATCTTGGCGTCTCCGAAGAATTACTCCAACATGTTTCATACATGCTTATGGTTCAGCAAGCATCATTTTTTTCAGGAAATGACAGGATAAAAAAAATCTTTGATAGATTGGTAAAGTACAAAGTAGCAAGTAACCTCACTTCAGATCTAGCACAAAAAATTCAATTGGCATGTAACTGGTCTGATGATCATAGCTCCGCTGAAAAATTTGATGTAGCGTTGACTGAAAAGGAAAAAATGATAATAAGAAAAATATTGGAAGGTCTTGAAAATGAAGACCCCAAGTCGAATCTAGACGCTGAAAAAATACAGCAATTGATTTACGAAACTTCAAAGCAAAACGAAGAACAACCTAAAAAAATATTCAAATTGATGTACAAGATGCTAATAAACGCAGAAAGTGGGCCAAGACTAGGAGGATATATTACTGACTTAGGGAGGCAAAGGATTCGTTCTATCCTTGACCCCTATGTTTCTTGAAGTAAACCCAAAAACTCCTTTCTCATACATGAGGTTAAGATTGCCGGAATTTACATTGATAAATAAACAAGACAACATCTCATATTGGATTGACAATTGCTAATACCCTAATTCTCAAAACATATAGGCAAGAGGTAGAATCTAGTACTTGGAGGTCACAATTAGTTTGTCACTTGACTTTAAGAAAATGATTGACATACTGTTAGAACAAAAACCTGATATTAATTTAGAGCAGTTAAAAGAGCTCATAGAAGATAAGAAAAGAAAGATAGGCGCAGGATATTTGACTGATCAAGGTGCTTTATTTCTTGTAGCTGCTGACTTGGGCGCCTCTTTTGATAATGTTCAACGAACAAAGAGGGGGATTAAGGATTTGTATATTGGGGCAAGAGATTTAGATTTGACCGTAAGACTTCTTAATAGTTATCCGATAAGGACTTTTACAAAAAAGGATACTAGCGAACAGATTGAAAATAGGACGATATCTGTCTATGATGCTGGAGGTAGCATAAAAGTACGGCTGTGGGATAATTTAACACATGTGATTGAGGATAATAAATTAAAGCCAGGAGATTTAATGCAAATAAATAATTGCTATGTTAAGAGTGCCCTAAATGGAAAACCAATTATCAACATTGGCGAGGGAGGAAGTATCTCTCCATATCAAGGTAACGATGCTACTATCCCTGATATTGATGGCATAACCTCAAGTATAGATAACGTCAGGTCGGAAAAAGAGAACGTGGTAGTATCCGGGTTAATTAGTTCTATGCCCAGAATAATTGAATTTACAGATTCGCGAGGAGAGCAGAAAAAATCATTACAAACCATGTTGTCAAACGATTCTGGAGATAGAAAACTACGGGTTGCATTATGGAATATTGACGAAGATAGTTTACCAAAATTTTTTCAAATGAACATCCCCGTTAGAATTATCGGAGCACGAATAAAAGAAGGTAATGTTCAGTATGGTAATGGAGACTATGAGATTCATGGCGATGAAAGTACTATTATAGAATTGAAGGAAAAACCACAGGACTATGAAGTCTATTCGATTAGAATATTGACTGAGGGAAGAA
>DATFBL010000054.1:0-17699 GCA_035253865.1 Nitrososphaeraceae archaeon
AAATTATTCTGTTAGCAAAATTCAATGCAATACTAAAATATTCTCAATTGATTTAATATGTATTACTAATCTATCATGTTGTTTGCATATTCTTTAGGCATAGCCAAGGAGTATTTTTAATCTTCAAGGAATCGTGTTCAATTATTGTGTTCAATTTCACAAGCTCTATTTTCACTTGCGACTGCAAAAATAATGCTGAGGGAATGAGCTCTTGCCTAATCGAGATAAAATACGTCTAGTTTGAATTACTTTTTAAAAACATTCGAATAGTATCAATTGAAGTACGTTACTAGTTATTAGTATTATCAAAGTTATATCTGTTGTCAATATCAGATAATTTGTGCTCGAAATAGCTTGCGTCTTTAGAACAATGCACAATCTCTTGATCTCCAAGTTTTTCGCCTATCTTTCCTGCCAGATCTATGCAGTCTTGTACTTGTTTAGATGCACTTTGATAAGCTCCTGAATCTTGGAAAGCATTCAACGGAATGTTTTGAATGTCTATAACGTTGTTTTCAATATCGTGTACTAGCTCGCTGAGAATGTCATATTGCTCAGGATCCTTTGGATTTGTGTTAGAGGACTGGTTCTCATTACTATGGGCTTGATTGTTAGACGATTGATTCTTATGCGAAGATGATCTATCAACTACTCCATTTTGCATAGTTTTGGATACAAATTCTTTGGCTTCATCTTCCGTAAACTTTCCTGTTTTCGCAAGCGCATTCACCAGATTACTTTCTTTAGTATCAGAGATTGATTTACCAACAGAAGGACCATAAACTGTTTCTACAGAGTCTTCTAAGATACCCAAGTACTTAGTGGGCACCAATTTACCATTGTTATCAGAAACCAAATTGAAATTGGGCGTAGCAACCTTCTGATAATCCCACCTCCAAAATGCTGTTCCCCAAACTCCTGCTTTCTTGAATGCTTCGAGAATCTCTTTAGCATCACTTTTCGTAAGCTCACTTCTATCTGGGTTAAGTTTGGTTATACCGTCTTGCTTTGTCCTTATTACGTTATTCCACTCACCAATGTAGAGTGGTACCCCAGTTAGATCGCTCGTTTCCAAAAACATATCGAATCTCTTTTCTTGATATCCATCTCCCTCAGGAACTTGGTAGACACTTACCTTGAAAGCGATATTCTCCTTATCTGAAGGCGCCATTTTCGCCAAGTTTCTTGGTGAGACATTAATTTTACTATTTAAGTCAATTGGCACATTCATGCTGTAGACTATAGTCTTATCAGTAATATTTCTCAGCTGTGCAGTAATAAAGCTGTTAAATTTGCCTATTTTAGACCAATGACCTTGGTTATCAACATGAGGCTCACTTAGGATCTCGTATCCTAAAGTACTTGAATGATTATCTACTGTCAAAACTATTTTCTTGAGAAATTCTGCCATCAATGTCCAACCATCTTTTCCATCATCACCTTTCACAGATCTGTCCCACCAGTCCGCCCAAAATTCCTGTGCTGCTTCATCATTAGTATTACCTCCACCATCTCTGGTATAGTCAGAATTGAGTTCTAGTAAAGACCAGGGAAAACCTGTTGCTTTTACCTCAAACCATGAGGAGGTATGCCACTGATGATTATCATAAATGATTTTTAGTCCGTATTTGTCCGCTGCAATGGCCACTGATTTAATTTCATTCATAAATGCCTCGGGATCTCTTTCATATGCTTCCCAATAGAACACGAATCTGACATGATTCAAGCCGGCGCCAGAAATCATCTTCATGCTATCTTCAATGTAATTATCAGGAGGTGAAGGCAAGAAGTTGTTATTCTGCTTCATGCTGACGAAAGCCCCTTTCATGACAACCCCATGGATGGTTTGGTCAGTAATCGATTCACTAGTCGACGCATGTGAGCTTATGAAGGTAATGCTAGATAATACAACACCTAAAATAAAAGACGAAATTAGAACACTACTTATCATAACCAAAACAATGCAAGTAAGAGCTCAAAATGATTTAATATCTATTACTCATAATTTCATAAAACTCTATGTTAGACTAGTTTTGTTCGATGTCCCTGAGTCTGTGTTAAACATGTTTAATCGATTAACAAAACTGATGTGAGGGTTTAGAGAATAAATCACGGTTAATGGAAAGGTGAGGTGAATTATGACATTCCAATTTCTTTAAATATTCTACAAAAAATTGAGTATTTTATTGAACACTTCGATTTTTTCATCATTTTTTGTCAATACCTCAAAAACTTTAGTAATCATATCCTAAAAATATTTATTTATCTCAAGAATTATTGTTCTTTTAACTGGTAACACAAGTCGAATGATTGATATTTACACTTTGAAATAACCAGGAGAAAAAACACTGAATACTGGACTATTACAACTCTGACCCATAGTGTGAAAACACAAAGAACAGATGCATTTTGAAAAGAGATATTTATCGCATTTATTCTAAAAGATGTAAATGTCAGTTCTCTTTGAGGTCCTTAAGCCCCTTGTAGATTTCGTTACTTCGATTATATCAAATCTAGGTTACCCTGGAGTCATATTTTTGATGGTTTTAGATAGTGCGATGATTCCAATCCCAAGTGAAATTATTCTGGTATTTTCAGGATATCTGGTTACAACAGGCACATTTGAACCGATTAGCCTAATTCTTGCGGGATCATTTGGGAATGTGATAGGATCTATTATTACCTACTATATTGGACTAAAATTTGGCAGATTATTTATTTTGAGATTTGGCAAGTATTTTTTTATCAAGGAGCATCACCTCGAATATACTGAAAAGTTGTTTCTGAAATATGGTGACAAAATTTCATTTCTGGGAAGGTTATTACCTGCAATAAGAACCTATATTTCCTTACCTTGCGGAGTTGCAAAAATGAATATCTTCAAGTATTCAATCTACACTTTTATTGGATCGGTAATTTGGAATACGATTTTCACCTATATTGGAATGCAACTTGGAAGCAAATGGGCGGATATTGATAATTATTCAATATATCTTGAAATGGTAACAGCTTGCGTCATCGTAGGATTCGTGATCTGGTTCACAATAAAAATGCTAAGGAAAAGAAGTTCGAGTAAAAAACCATACTTCATTTTTATTTGATGAAATTATCTTATATGAATTAGAATTCTCAGTCCATATGGCTATATCACGAATTGCAATTCTATAGGCTTTTTCCCTTTATGCTGTCTGTTCTTGGCTCTATCAATCATAACTTCAGGCCCACAGCAAGGATGATCAACCGATTCTCTGCAACGCATAGGTTGATTGTATTCAACAGACGAAAGGTTTCTATAATCTAGATAGTAATTATGATGTCGCCTTGACTGGAGATTGGCTATCTTGGGTACGCGCCAACGATGCTCAAATAATGACTGTCCTGGAAAATCAAGCAAGTAATCTTGTAAAAGCTGCAACTATCCTCGCAGAGTCAATTAGTGATTACAGCATGTTGAGTGAAAAGAATGCTACGCTAAAAAATTTAGAACACCAAGGAGATCAGTTTACTCATGAATTATTTACTATAATCGACTAGACCTTTGTAACACCCCTTGACAAAGAGGATATTTCAGAGCTAACAAGTACTATAGATCAAGTCCTTGATGCCACATATGGGACTTCTGATAGAATGATGCTCTTTAAGATTAAGAAATCATCAGTATACATGCAGGAACTAGCTAATCTACTGTTAGACGCATGCAAAGAAATCTACAATGCAGTCAAGAAACTCCCAAAAGCAAAACGGGAAGAATTGATTCAATATACTAAAGCAATAAGCCACTGTGAACACGAAGCAGATAATATCTATCGTGTTGCAATTGCAGAATTATTTGAGACAGAGAATGCTATTTACATAATAAAATCCAAAGAAGTTTACGAGACGCTCGAAAGTGCCCTTGACAGGTCTAGAGATGTGGCCGATGTTATTGAAGATATTGCTTTAAAGTATCGATGAGATTGGATATTGATACCTATTGAAATTGCAGTTTATTCAGCTATTTCAGCTGCGCTCTTTTTTGATTTTGTGAATGGATTTCATGATTCAGCAAATTCAATAGCTACTGTTGTTGGTACTAGAGTCCTTAGGCCCCTATACGCGGTAATAATAGCAGCAGTTGCAAATTTTGCAGGCCCATTTATTTTCGGTACTGCGGTGGCCGCGACGGTTGGTAAGGGCATAATACAGCCTTCATTTTCGAGTGTGGACGTAATATTTGCAGGACTAATTGGTGCCATAATTTGGGATCTAGTTACGTGGTACTTTGGCCTCCCATCATCAAGTAGCCATGCGTTAATAGGAGGTTTAATAGGATCTGCGTTACTTGCAGGAGGAACGTCCGCTTTAGTATTTTCAGGTATAGAAAAAACACTTACGTTTATTGTAGTATCTCCTACTCTGGGTTTTGTTTGTGCGTTTGGAATCGCGCTACTTGTTATGTATTTTTTCAGGAACCAAACGTCTTCTCATGTCAACAAGATTTTCGGGCGCCTTCAGATTTGTTCATCGATCTTTTTCTCGCTCACTCATGGTGCAAATGATGGTCAAAAGACCATGGGAGTTATCACTGCATTATTAATTGCAGGGGGAATGCTTGATTCTCATTCATTCGTAGTGCCAATTGAAGTAGTATTGGGGGCCGCTTTTGCTATTGCACTCGGAACTTTCTTTGGAGGCTGGAGAATAGTTAAGACTATGGCTTTTAGGTTAACAAATCTACGTCCGTTCCAAGGATTTTGTGCCGAAACAGGAGGTGGTGTTATACTCACCTCAATGGCCTGGCTAGGTATCCCTGTAAGTACTACTCACGCAATTGCTGGTGGTATTATGGGAGTTGGTGCTACAAAAAGGCTATCGGCTGTAAGGTGGGGTGTGGGTAAGAGAATTGTCTATGCCTGGATTATCACAATTCCAGCTAGTGCAGCAGTTGCTGCATTAGTTTCGATAATAATCAAACTCTTTACATAGATTCTAAATATCATTGCTAGGCAATACTTGCAAATGCAATTTCGATATAAGATAATGAACCTCCTTACTACCTAGATAATCTGATTTACAAATAGAAATCAATTCTGAAAATCAAGCTTCAGAATATATATGACAAACATCGATTCTGTAGCAGATGTCCGGTGAGGTAAAGGCGCCATATTTTACCGTCGGTTCTATTATCTTACTTATTCTTATGTTGTTTATTCCAAATCAAATGACATATGGCCAGACGGAAGAATTAGTGTCATCTACTATTCCCCAAGAGACAATAAAGATAGTTGATCCGATAACAACGCAAAACGTAAGTACAGGACAAGAATTGTCAATTTCGGGTCTATCTTCAGATAACTCTTTGAAAGATTGTTCCGTCTCTCTGATAGTCAATGATGTCAAGCCCTACCAAAACGCTGATGCAAGTGGAACAGAGGGCACTGCTGATTTTTCTCAGTGGAAATTTGTGTTACGTACCAATTACACGCAAATTATTGATGGTGAAAATAAGATAACTGCAAAACTCCTATGTTCGTCTGCGCCTACCCGATGGTATAGTGTATTTGTCAATGGAGTTCCTAATTCCAGTAACGAAGAAATAGTATCTCCTGTCCAATCACAACCACATCAAGAATTATCTCCTGTCCAATCACAACCACCACAAGAGTTACTCACATCAAATGTATCTGATATTGTAGACATCGATAGTAACAATAACATAATGCTTGTATCTGTTTTTTCACAGAAGAATCCCGTTGCCAGAGGTGACACACAGAATATCACGATAACTGTAACAGATTCAAATTCAAGAGGAATTCCAAATGCGGATATCGATGGAAAATTAGTATATCCCGGAGGTGACTTTGAGAAAACATTTAACGGACAAACTGATCTGCAGGGTAAATTTGTATATTCATGGACTATCGGGGAGAATGGAGATTTGGGACCACTATCTATCGAGATAGATGTATCAAGTCAGGCCCGTACTGACTCTTCAGTTACGAGTTCTTTTGACATTGTGGATTCCTCATCAACACCAGGAATCAATAGCGTTTCAGACAAAACCGTGGTTAATGGAAAATCTGAATTTGACTTTGTAATTGCTGGTGACTATGGCTGTGATTCAAAGACCCGACAAACTATAGAGGGGATGGAAGACGAGGATCCTGATTTGGTCTTCGCTCTAGGAGATTTGTCAGAAGTAAAGGATTCTGACTGCTTTTTCGACATTATTTCGAATTTAGATGATGATGGCAGGTTTAAGGTTGCTCTTGGCGACGATGATACCACTTCAACAAGATACGGCGATTACATTAGACATTTTGATCTAGAAAATCCATTTTATTCTTTTGACTATCAAAATGTTCATTTCCTGGCAATGTCCACAGGCAAGGGCTCTGTTATTCCGTACGTAAATGGATCTGAGCAATACCAATTCATCCAAGATGATCTGATTAAGGCATCAAATAATCCAAACATCGACTGGATAATAGTATACGGATACAGACCCTTTTACACTTCACCTTCTATTCATCCTGCAAATGAAATTTTGAGAGAAACCTATCCTCCTTTATTTGAAAAATATGGAGTTGATATGGTAATAACTTCACACAACCATAATTATCAAAGATCCTATCCATTGGTATACAATATTGATAGCTCCCGCCAACCAATAGTTAAGGATGTAAATCCCAGTCAATACAACTCGCCAGGTGTTCCCATTTATTTTATAGTAGGGACGGCAGGAAATAATCTATATGATTTTAGAGGACAGGCTCCGTATATGGTATCTCAGTTTCAAGTAACCGGATTTTTACATGTTAACATTACCAAGACAGATAAAGATGTGCTCGCTGGAGGGTTTCTCAATATTGATACAGGAAACTATGACGATCAGTTTATGATTATCAAATCAGAATTCGAATAACATGTAAAACTAATAGAGTGTTAGTGTTTCTTAATAAGTTAATTCCTTACTATATTTTTAATTACTAAATATGAGACTGGTGCAACCGTATACCAAGCCATCTGTTTGCATGGTTATATTCAGTTTATCTAGAGATCTATAAACCTGCTTGTAAGAATCGTTATCATTATAATGCACTACTGCTTGGCATATCAAATCATGCAATCCGTCTTTGTCAATTGGTTTTATCTGTATATAGGGCCAAGTTTCATTACCAATTGCATAGGGAAGCAAAAAATTAAGAGCTTTTTGCAATCCTGATCCCTCAGGAGTTTCATAACTCCACAAATCAATTCCAATATTCTCACCTATTTTTGCCAAATTGAAAAAGCCTAGCAGATTGAAAATATGATAATTTAGAGAAGTGTGTCATTCTAGTTCGAAGGGCTGCGATCCGTCCTCTCGTATTTTTTCCGATATTAGTTTATTCTTATTATTTTCAAGTATATTTTTTGATATTTCTGTCTTATTTAGGAACAATGCTATTGAAGAAGCCTGGACGTCAAACCAGGTGCCATGATTATTAAGTTGTTTGCTTTCTCGGTTACCAAAATTAGAATTTAAGAGCCATCCAAGATAATTATCAAACCACAATTCAATAGCTTGCTTATCATCATCAGTCCAGGCTGGAGAATTTTCAATCAACTTAATTGCATCTAGTACCATTGGAAAATAATTTGCAGCAATGATACCAGAACGAGTTCCGTTATTCTTTCCAGTTACTACTTCAGAATATTGTAAGCTAGGATTCATTCGAGTATCATTCTTTATGAACCATACACGCAATAGTTCTGAAGTTTTATCAGCATAAGCAGAATCGCCTGTATAATAGTACGCTACAGAAAGTGTTTTTACTCTACCTATCATCTTACCCAGGTCTTCCCTATCAGGGACTGCAGATGCCTCTGGATTAAGCTGACCATCTCGGTAAATATATGGAACGCCATTTGGCTTTGTATCATCAGGCCAATGAAATGGGGCTAAAGATAGAAAATCATGTTTGTTTCCACTTGGTGGTATCTGCTTCTTATCCATAACAGAATTTGCTTCTTCTAAGAGATATGAATCGGCCCTTACAATAATTGCTTTAATAAATCCTGTACTACTTCGTTTTTGTTATCCTTAATTGAATCTTTTAGGGAAAGGTCATATATCGTTAGTTGGGGAGGTAATGTTTGAGAATTCAAATCCTGGTAAGTGTAATTTATTGATTGTTTGTTTTCAGCCATAATTTGATTTGGATATGCAAATGCAAGCAAAATAAAAACACTCGAACAAACAATCATTTGAATTGGCAAGTTAGCACATAATGTTCTGGGAGCCAAACTGAAATGATTATAATCCCATAATACAGCAAAGTTAGTTATAAGGTTCAGTGTCAATCTTGTGAGAAATAATCACAATGAGAATAATAATATTATCTCTTCAAAACATGGCTTACATTATGAGACTAAGCACAGTAACCTGAAATTATCTTGTTATCATTTGATAGTTCACAATGAAGTTCAACTCTGCCATCTAATTCCAGCTACTATGAAATTGATACCGTAGTAGAAAAGGGGTAGCGTTAACAGAATAACTATTAACTTATGATAGTGAGACCCGACTATCTTCATACCTCTTGATGCAAAATATGAAGATAAGCCTAACCAGGCGTAATCCATCCATACATGCACGAAAAAAAGAAAAACTATTCCCAATGGAAATCCAAGAAATTGCAGAGAATCAGAGATTAATTTGACTCCAACTGAAATCCACCAGAGGAAGAAAAAAGGGTTGACTCCTGTGAATAATATTCCGGCAAGAATTGGATTTTCAATGTGGGATGGCTTGACAGTAGCATTAAGATTATCATTTTTACTTAAAGTCCTTGCCACATAGAATATCCCAAATACAATAAAACTTACTCCTCCAATGATACTAATAATCGGAAACATAATGAAAGTGGTACTTGAAGAAGTAAATACTATAAACGGTAAAGAATAGAGGATAATTACTGGAAGCTCTACAATAGTATGCCCTATTGCGATTTTTATGCCGGACCAAAATCCTCCATATCTACTGAGAGCCAAATTTGCAAAGAAAAGTGGACCTGGAGTAAGAACCCCCGATACTGATACTAGTATGATTTGTAGTGCCATATCAAGTAATATCATAATAAAACCAATCTTTTACCACTGAATTTTTTTTTGAATCTGAAGAAACCCCCTGAAGGTCCACTCGTATCAACCAAGGCAAAATATACTATATCTCTGGCGGCTATCTGTGAACTTGTAGGAGCCATCTTGCCCCCCATGTCGGTGTTGACTCAGCCAGGACATACTGCGTTTACTTTAATGTTCGAGTCTCTTAATTCATCAGCCATTATTAATGTAAGGGCATTGAGTGATGCCTTTGAAATTCTATAGGCAGCTTGATAACCTGCCATTTCGTTCATTGCTCCATATCCTGAAGAAATATTTACTATTCTACCATAACCATTTTGTTTCATAAGTGGAACAAAGGACCTACACATGTGGAATGGACCATAGAAATTAGCAGCCATTGTTTGCTGTACTATATTCTCATCCACCTCAAATATGCTTACACCTCATCCAAGTAAATTCCCGCGTTATTAACAAGGATATCAACCCTTCCATACATCTTTAAAATCCACTGCCTAAGACAGGAAATATCCTTAATGTCCGTTACGTCTAGTTTATGATATACAATATTATCATGATCATGTAATGAATCTATTGCATTCTTACCGTCTTCTTCATTCCTACATGTGAGAACGACACGACAATCAGCCTTTGAGAGCTCCTTACATACCTCATATCCAATCCCACGATTTCCACCAGTTACAATTGCGACTCGTCTAAATTGTTCCAAATCTTGAGTTATTTGTACAATGTGTTCATAGTTCTTATCAATTTCGCTATGTGAAGAAGTTAACGAGGCTCTACTTGACTTTAATTAATTTTTATGAAAATTGAAAATAAATATATCATTTCGATTGATTCTGACTGAAAGTATTTTCAATTTATGACCTATATTTAAAATATATGATAAACTCACTAATATTATGAAAAAAAAGATTAGACCAAAATATGTAGATGGATTTGTTTTGGCTGTTCCTAAGAGCAAGATCAATGAATATCTCCGATTGGCAAGAATGTGCGGCAAGATATGGCTTGAGCACGGAGCTTTGGAATATCTGGAATGTGTCGGCAACGATCTTAAGATAACTATGGGAGTACCATTTCCAAAAATGATCAAAATAAAACCCAAAGAAACTGTTATTTTTTCATGGATAACTTACAAATCGCGAGCTCATAGAGATAGCGTTAATTCCAAAGTGATGAAGGATTCACGAATGAGTAATATGGATCCAAAATCCACGCCTTTCGATCCTAAGCGCATGATATATGGTGGTTTTAAAATCGTAGTAAACGCATCATGATTATTGCATTTACTAAATCCTGCTACGAGGAAAGCATTGCCGCTCCAATCTGGTATTACTGCAAAATTTAAATATAATGAAATTACTTAACGTTACTCATTAACTATACTATATTATAGAAAATGAGATAACACATGAATCGATGATTTGACAATAGTAATTAGTCTAATATAGAACAATTTTGGCATTATTAAAAAAATATAGTAATTAAGAATGATTATTACGTTACTTAGCTTTTAAACCTAGTCTAGAAATTGTAATTTTTCTATGTTTTTGATTCCAGTGTTTTGAAAATTCTGTTATCAAAGGGCCAAAATTATCACAACATTTCTTGTCCTTTACAGTTTTACTAAATTTCTGTCCGAACTTGATGCAAGTCCAGCAACCAATAACGGGAATCAATGGGGCAATATAATATCCTGTTTGCTTACCCGTAAATCCCCAAGCTTCACCTACTACACAATATTTAGAATCTCTTGCTAGAATCATTCTGTCTATTTCATCTATTCCATTACTCAATTTTTTGGACCAATTGGGACAAATCTCCTCAAATGATAGGTCAGGTTTTATAGTCTGTGATTCAGTTCGAGTTCCGCGTTGAAACTCTAACTTTACCATGATAATATATACACAAACTAATCTATAACTTTAACCGTATTGCCGTATGTTCGCCCCAATCCTCTTACTTGCATATTTTCGTCTTTACCAAAACTAACTCATTAGTGAAAGTTGGATTTGGGCTTACTAGGTATCATGGTTTATAAGAATACATAATGCAATATTGCAAGTGTTATCTGTAATTTGATAAGCAGAGTAGTTTTGGACAAAACTTGCAGGACATGAATGGGAATAGTCTAAGGTATTACAGAAATGAGAATTTGAGATATCCCTCCAAGTAAATTATGCACCAAGCATCTTTTGGGTAAACATCGTAAATACACCCAATATGGAACATATTGACACAAAACAAATGCGGTTACTCAAGACATCCTGAAACTCTCAGATGGAAAGGTAAGCTGGCAGTATTATATCAAAGACATGATGAGCTCGTAAATGAAATGACTAGTAGAAATTATAACCACAAGACTGAATTAGACAAAAAATATGCTATTGGTTATCGAGTCAGAATCAATTTGTAAATACATATAATGAGCAGATTATTATTTTGAAAAAATAAAGGATGTAATTGTAAGGTTTAGGGGATTGTTGATTTACAAAATCATTTGTATACCTTGAAAATGAAAAATGATTTTTGGCACAACGGACACCGGACACTGTCTTGATTTTTCAGCTAGATCTTTCCTAATTCATCTTCATCGCTGTATGCTCTTTCAGCATGTTCCTCAATATCCAATCCAGATTCCTCCACTTTTGGCGAAACTCGTACCCCAATCAATACATCTATAACTTTCATTATAAGATACGTGCCGCCAAATCCAAGGAGCGCTGCAATTCCAACTCCTGTTGCCTGTATCAATAGCTGATTTGCATTACCATATAAGAGACCATTAACTCCAGTGGGATTTATTGCAGTAGAGGCAAATATTCCTATAGATATCGCACCTATTATCCCTGCTACCCCGTGGACCGAACTAACGTCGAGAGCATCATCTATCTTGAGTCTATCTTTGAGGAAGAGAACACCAAGATAAGATGCTATACCTATTGCTATGCCTATAGCAAATGCGTGCTCAACGCTCACATAACCAGAAGCTGGAGTTATTCCTGCTAGACCGGCTATTGCACCATTAATTGCCGCAATTACACTAGGTTTTCCGGTCCTTATCCATGAGAGTCCTACCCATATTAACGCAGATACGGCTGACGCCATATGTGTATTAATTACAGTATTTCCAGCTACACCTCCTGACGCAAGAGCACTTCCAGCATTGAAACCAAACCAGCCAAGCCAAAGGAGAGATGACCCAAGAACCGCAAGTGGAATACTATGTGGAACCATTATTGAAGGTCCAAAATCCTTTCTTCTGCCTAATACTAGCGCTGCGGCAAGCGCACCCATTCCTGCACTAGTGTGAATAACTATACCTCCCGCAAAATCCCTTACTCCCAGAATGTTGAGCCAGCCATCTACTCCCCAAATCCAATGCACCAAAGGATAGTAAATAAGCAAGCTCCATGCTGCTATAAACAAGACAAAAGCGCTAAATTTCATTCTCTCTGCTATTGCACCTGTCAGTAGTAATGGAGTAATTACAGCAAACATCATTTCGAACTTTACAAATAAGACACCAGGTATAGTTGGAGCATATTGTGTCAAGGCGGCATCCCATGGAATGCCTTTAAGAAAAGTCCAATCCAAATTTCCTGCTAATCCTGATGTATCTGGACCAAAAGATAAACTAAAACCAAAGATAAACCACATTACACTAAGAAGTGCCATACCAAAGAATATCTGCATAAAAATTGAAACTGTATTCTTCTTTCTTAGCAGACCAGCTTCAAATAATCCTAATGAAGGGATCATTAACAAAACTAGACTAGAAGCAATTAGCATCCAAGCTGTATCTCCCGTGTCTATAGGCAAGTCGTATTGATTCAATCAAATATGTATAAAAAAGTTACTTCTCTTTCCGGAGATAATTTTTTTAATAGCGATCCATTAAAGAAGTTGATTGATAAGATTAGAAGTGATTATGGCTGAAAACGACATAGCCAAAGTAAGTGAAGGACTAAAAAGCACAGGAGTTGGCGGTTTAACTGTATTTAAGGTTAAAGGACGAGGAAAAACCGTCCCCGCAGGTATCCATACGTCAAAAGGGACAAAAATTTTCACACCTGAATTTGGTGATAAATACGTTGTAGTAGCAGTACTACCAGACGAGAAAATGGATGAGGCTATCAAAATAGTAAGAGAAAATTCTAAAATAGGCAAAATTTTTATCATCCCAGTAACTCATGCAATAGACCTTGCAACAGGTGTTGAGGATGAACAGGCGATATGAGGAATTGAGCAATGAAGTATTCAACAGCAGCGCTAATCCCTTGAATTCTTCGTAATTCAAATTAGCCACGATTTGGGTCCTCCTTAATTATCAGAAGCATGACTCCGTGTTTTTTGCTGAAAACAAAATATCATCCTTTCTGGAAATATAATTTTCAACTCTTATTTCTGTTGCTCCAAAATAGAACGAATTTCAAGTTTCATTACGACATTCAGCTGGACTGACACCATCGGAATTATAAATAATATCCATCAAGCGATGTTTCTGGATCTTGTCCATTAACAAGGAAACATCTTTGTGTTCGTCATATGTTAGATACTCATTTGGTTGAATACCGATACTACCAGCGACAGATTTTGATGATGGGATGACATCTAATATACTTAGATTTCCCACTATACCTTGGAGATCAGTTTTAGTAATGTATGCGGTAACGACGCTTCCATTGATATTTGGAAAATATATTACTTTTTTATTTGATATTACAGCCAGATTATTTTTGTCTATAAAATTTTGTGTTTCAGAATCCTTACCATTGAAAATTATTGGTATGAGAGCATTTTGGGATTCTATTTTACTTATTTGAAGTAACATTTTTGTTATTTTCATTTCAGCCGTTAAATTCGTAATTTTCTCATGAGCCGTATCTACCAGCTCGTAGCACTTGCCTTTAATGCTAACGTTTTCATGCTTTTCTGGATAAAATGAAAATACGACAAAAAAACTGATTACTCCTCCTATAACAAGTATCGCTATGAGTGGAATAGCAATTAAACCGTAATTCACCATGTTAGATCATTTCCCATTTTATAATAGTCTACTCAACATTAACAATTTGATGTAATTGTCAAAACTAGTTGTAATTGACATAGTAATGAAAGCGTCTCTCTACTTCTTTGTTATTTCCCCTTCTGATAAGTAAGATTTGTGTATTCAAGAGTTTCTTCACATAATCTAGACATGAAGCTGCATGCTCTCCTGCCGACAATTGTACTGACAGTATTGATTCAAATTGCCTCATAAATTCTACTACTTTTTCTCTATACTCCTCTGTCGAAGGTTTCTTGTTATTTGTAACTTTAAACCACGTCGTAGTACATGGCGCCGCATAGTTTTTTGCTAGTTCTTCTACCACATGTTCTATTTCGAAAAAGTCCATTTTCATATCCTTATTTAGGTAAAAATGTGTTATATTTACTACGGAAAAAAATACAGTCCGTGTTTGCCGATTCGGCAATACAATATCCAATTCACCTTAGGAAAAATGCCTTGATTTTCTAAATAATTTCCTAATTGGCAATACATAATAATGATGATAAATGTCGTTATGTAATGGTAGATGAGATTGATAGATTCTTGCTATCACAACTTGGGAAAAATTCACGTAAATCTTCATACGAAATGTCAAGATACCTACAAGAAATGGGTTACAAAATCACCGATAGAACGGTGCGACATAGACTGAAGCGATTGGAGAAATCTAACATAATTTTAGCCTATTCTCTACTTCTTAATCCTGCTTTACTATCGGAGAAGATTAATCGTACAATTTTACTAAAATTCAAATTTCGTGCCGATACGTCTGTAATGATTTCCCGATTAGAAAAATACTGTGGAGAATCATATTTTTGCATCTATTCAGCAAGGATGACGGGTGATTTTGACTGGATATGTCATTTCGTCTTTGATTCCGCAGAGCAATATGAATTTGAAAGCTCCAATTTTTTAAACAGGTTTATCGATCTTATCGATGATTTCCGGTCTTACGAATCCAGCATGGTTAAGGTTACACCCTATACTTTGTTTGATGATCATGAAATAAGAGATCAAAAATGGCGCGCTTACAAAATTCTCAACTCCTTGAAAAAATATCACAACTTGAATGAAAAGTTCCAGTTTATTGTTGAAAGTTTAGTAAAATACTTTGGAGCAAAGTTCGCCCGAATATGGTTACTGGACAGAAAACGTAAAAATCTTATTTTAAAGTTTAGTGCTGGAAAATACAAAAACATACATGGTGAATTTTCAAAGGTTCCGGCTGACTCTAACAAGATAGGGAATATTGTAATAACTCGAAAGCCGACAGTTACAAACGATGTTATCAATGATAAAAGAATCAGACATCGTGATTGGGCCAAAAAGGAAAAACTTCAATCATTTGCCGGATATCCAATTACTCACGGAAGTAAAGTAATTGGGGTTCTAGCAATGTTTAGCACAAAAAGAATGCAAGCAGCAGACTTTGAGTTATTAGGAGTCTTTTCAGATCACATCTCAAAGGAACTTGAAGGTTTGTATACAGCTGTTGATTTCCTGATACCTGAGATGACGAAACAATAAATCAGCGATGCATCTACTTTGATATTTGTCCTATCTCATTGATTACGGCTAAGTTGCATGTACTAGAAGTCTTTCAGTTTATAGACTACTAAGTAGTAACAGATGAATCAGACAATATTTTTCTACCCGCAATGCCTACTGATATCATTTGAATTCCTGTTACCAACAATCCAATTGCTATGATAATTCCAACAAACACCGCCCCGAACAGAGGAGACGCAAGAACAACCGCTCCTATTATTATTGATAATATTCCTACACCAATTAGGAAAAACTTAGCCCAATCAGAATGTTTTCCTGATATACCTTCCACAATTCGAGCGCATCCATTGAAGATAAGTCCGATCCCAATAAAGACCGTTACCACCAGTGCCGTCGCAACAGGGAATGAAATAGCAAGACCAGCAAATATCAGTACGAGTATGCCAAATCCTATTGTAGCCCATCTTCCCTTTACAGGGAGAAAAATCCCGGTTACTATTTTCTCAATACCTACAATAAACAAAATTATCGCAAGTATCACTATTACCGCGAGGAAAGTAACCGCTGGGAATGCAACTGCATAGATGGCTAGTATAACCGTAATAATTCCAAGACCAATCTGCACGCCTCGAAGCCATCTTGGAGATTTCTCCATCGATGATTTCATTCCAATATATAGCAGTCCAAACTATTTAAAGTCTTGTAAACTGTGCATAAATTAATAAAATTTTTTTAATTTTTTATAGATAGGAATTTAGATTTTAAATTAGAATACCTGAATTTTTCAATATATTATAATGTCATAGGATACTTTACAATTTCAGGTTTGGATTAAACTGGGTTCTATTTGTCTGCATGAAAACCATTTAAAATCAACGTCTCCTCTATACCATTTGTAAACCATACGCGGTGCTCCCCAAGCTCCAACTTCATAATCCTGTCCACCACATATGGCCTTTGGTCCCCATTTGTAGGATCTACTGTCAATGACTTCATTCACTTTTATCCAGGTTTTGCCATCTCCATTAAAATTCATCCATTGTTCCAATTTCACTCTTGGATTATTCATATCTCGAGATAAAATTATATGGATATACTTGATGCCAAACCAACCATGACCCGCCAATATGATACGTGGCACTATTGGTTTAACCCCAGCAGGGTCATTATGATATACGTTTGGACTTTGTTTTGTGAATTTCACTCTCGATCTCAACTTGGTAGAATTGCAATTTGTTTCACAGTCGTAATTGAATTCTTCACAGCACAGATGATCTGCTTCATCATGATGATTACATGGACCCCTTAGATAGATACCATCATTTTCTGTGGGCTTGTGCACATTAAAAAATCCAGTCAACTCAACATGGTCAAGATCACTCTTGTCATAAGTGTAGCCTCGTTCCATTGAGTCTCTAAAATTCATGTCACAACCACCTATAGCGTCCTTATAGTCAGGGTCTACGTTCAAGTTAAACTTGACTCTCTTATTATCGTCAGCAGTCCACGAACCATCATTATTGTTCACTAATTTATCATAAGTTGAACCACCACCTCGTTCAAAATGCGAATCGAATGGTTCATCATGATTCATGTACCAGACAAACCCTTTTTGTTTAGTAGGATACAAAAAAGCCACGCCATCAGGTCCAACCTTATTAACCCTTTTAATTATTACTGGCTTACTAGTTGTAGGAACATTAGTACCGAGTGTCCTTCCAAATGATGCTAACGGAAGTAACATAAAAGCTGTTCCGGCAGTCCCTACCATCTTTAAAAAATCAAGACGTGAAAATGAACCCTTTTCTGGCAATTCTTTTATTAGTTGATCTTTAGAATATATAAAACATTATGATAGAAAACTCTTGATTGAAGTTATTTATCTAGAGATATTTTATTTGGTATCTAGATTTTTGATTCGTATAAATTCTCTTAAATTCGTAGCTTCGTCCTTATAAGCCGTGATCTTGTGAATATTCTTATCAGGACATCTTACTTCAACCGTTACTATGTTAATTTCTGCATC
>DATFBL010000055.1:0-53418 GCA_035253865.1 Nitrososphaeraceae archaeon
AGAAGAATCAATTCAAGCTGCAAAGGAGATAGCAGATAATTTTCTAGAATCTCAAAAGGAGGTAATCCATTCATTGCAATCCTTATGGATTCCGTATGTCGAAAACGTACAGAATTCATATTGGTCTTATTGGGCCTCACCGAAGAGAACGACTGAAAATTATGCAAGAGCAGTAAGCAATATTACCGACAGTACTATTGCTTCAACCAGATTGGCAAATAATGTGTTTTTTGCTGCTATGGAGGCTTGGAAAACAACTTTACAACATGCAAGAGACAATGCCAAGGAATTTTCACGACTCAATGCAAACTACGCAAGGACATTTGAAAATGTTGCAAAAGATAGCTTGCGAGATTTTTCAAATAGAGAAATACAATCACAAGGACACACACGACAATAGGCTTTACGATGGATAAATAGAATTTATCTATCCTTTTTTGTTTCATTATTTGTTACTTTTCTAAAAGATGTTTGAATGTGATTTGTAAGCTAGCTTGAATAAAAATAAGCTTTATTCCTTACTATGGACTATAGCCTTAGATGTTTAAATAATATTCATGGAGATAAGTGAGAGCTTACACACTAGTAAGATACATGTCACTAGGATGTCTCCATTAAGTCACTGCAGTATCGGAAGACAACAAGACGAGTACAAGGAATCAGAAGATGATATCAAGAAAAGTGAAGTTATTTTTTCCAACAGGTCCGAATGCTACTGCATTTCAATGATAGACATAGTTGGGTCAACACAAATCACATCAAACCTACACAACTCGGGGAAAATTAAGAAATTTTATACAGTCTTTATTAACGAAATTGCCGATATTGTAAAGCTCCACGATGGAAAAATACTAAAAACAGTAGGCGATGGTGTAATATTCTTCTTTCCTAAAACATCGGTTGTAGAAAATATAGACGGATTCAAACAGGCATTGGAATGTTTACTTAACATGATATCATCTCGTCATGTCATAAATGCTAAACTTCATAAGGAATTCCTTCCCGACATCTCTTACAGAATTAGCGCAGATTATGGTAAATTAGAAGTTGCGATGTCAGGTGAAATATCTAGTTCGTACGATCTCTTTGGCCCTACCATTAACTTTTGTGCAAAAATTAACAAAAAGGCGCCACCAAATGGGATAGCCATAGGCGCCGATTTGTGGAGAATCGTAAATTCATTTCCAAAACTTTCCAAACGATATCACTTTCAGGAAATTAAAGAACTGTCCTGGAAAGAGAACAAATATTCATATCCTGTATATATGCTAAAACCGACCACTGAAAAATACATCACGGGAAAGCCGATATTATCAACCAAATATGATCTAGTTTATGAATTTGCATCTACACCTAAAGTGCCAACAATAATGTTAATAGATGACGATCCATCCATCTCTAATCTATTTACTCAATATCTAAGATCAGCAGGAATGATTGTGGATTCATTTACTGATCCTGAAAAGGCCCTTGCTCATTTCATAGAATCAGACTATAAATATTATGATCTGGTAATAACAGATATTCGGATGACACATCTCAATGGATTTGAATTATACCAGCAATTAAAGGCGCTTGATCCAAATATTCAGATAATATTTGTTACTGCACTCGATATTGCTCAAGAAATCACTACGTTATTACCAGAGGTAAAGTTAAACCAGTTCCTCATAAAACCAGTGAACCCAAATGTTCTGATTAATAGCGTCAAAAAGCATGCAGAGCGACATATCGGGGGAATATAACCATGACCATTGAACAAATAAGGCGGACACAAAACATGGTACCTTCAACGCGGATTATTTTTGGAAAGCGAAATGCCATCAATACCGAATTAAGTATTTTTAAACAAGCAAGCAAAAGCATTGACACTTGCATGACATATACCAGACCTTCGCTTGCAGTTTCCATAAAACCAATAAAAGATGCATTCTTGTCAGCCAAGAGAAGAGGTGTGAGACTTAGATACATCACTGAAATCAATCACGAGAATTTTGAAGATTGCAAGGTGTTACTAGGTATTATAGATGAGTTAAGACACTTAGACGGTGTGAAGACTAACTTTATGATCAGTGAGAAGGAATATCTAGCTCCGTTGATTCAAGAAAAAAGCGATACAATTGCGTCGGAGCATATCTACAGCGACATGGTTCAAATTGTAGAACATGGACGCTGTATATTTGATACCCTGTGGAGTAAATCAATCTCAGCTGAGGAAAGAATAGGCCAATTACAAGAGAATGCGTTTCCTCAAGAGACAAAAATATTGGACAATCGCGATGAGATAATAAAACACATGACTCATTTATCTGAAGTCTCTTCAGGCCTATCAATTGTATCAAATCAGGGCGGAATGCAACTAACTTACAATATCTTTTTGGAACAATGCAAAAATCTCCTTGATAAACAGAGAAGAGGAGAGGGTGAGGGAATTAGATGGATTATGAGGATTGAAAAAGATAGTGTTAAACTGGTCAAGAAGTTTCTTAAACTAGGAGTGAATATAAGACATGTAAAGAACCTAGCCCCTATCAATTTTGCGGTTAGTAAAAATGGACTTGTCGCCACGATAGAAGAGATGAAAGGAGGAGATATGATTCAAAATCTTCTTACCAGTAACGAAAAATCTTACATACAACATTTTACTTCCATGTTTGAGCAGTTATGGAAGGAAGGAGTAGATGCACGATACCGAATTAAAGATATAGAAGAAAAGGTCGGGATTGCAGAAATAGAAATAATTCGCAACCCTGTTGACTCAATTACTCGAGGCTGGAACATGGTAAGATCTGCTCGAAAAGAGATCGATGTTTTATTTTCCTCTTCTAATGCCTTAAAGCGGCAAATTACTATGGGAGCATTATCACTATTGAAAAATGCGTCAGAAAAACAAAAAGTAAAGATAAGAATGTTACTCCCGTTGTCTGATAAGTCAGAAGTACTAATAGAACAAACAAAATCTAATGTTCCTAAAATTGATATTAGAACCATAAGTGCAAATCTTGAAACAAAGATTTCTATACTTGTAGTAGATTCCAAACAATGTCTTATTTTAGAGCTAAAGGATGATAAACAAAATACATCTTATGAAGCGGTTGGACTATCCACATACTCAATGAGCCCTACTATCATCTCATCTTATTTGGCTGTATTCGAAAGTTTCTGGAGACAGGCAGAGCTTTTTAAGAAGATGAAAGAAGTAGAATTGTTGGAAAAAGATTTTGTGAATATTGCTGCCCATGAATTGCGAAATCCCATTCAACCAATTATTGGTTTTTCAGAATTGCTTTATTCAAAGATTGATAATCACGAACATAGACGATTACTTGATGAAGTCATATTGAATGCAAGGAGACTCGAGAGACTTTCACGATTAATGTTAGATGTGACCCGGATTGAGAACAATTCGTTGGTTTTAACAAAAGAAGTTGTTGATGCAAGTGAGGTAATGAAAGATATAATTGATAGTTACAACCACAAATTAGAAGAAAAAAACACTGAAATCAACAATGGAAGGTCCAAATTGATGATAATTCAAAATGGAATAAAAAACATCAACGCTGCAATAGATAAGGTTAGGATAACACAAGTGTTCTGTAACATACTTGATAATGCAATCAGTTTTAGTCAAGAAGGAAAAATTCATGTAATGTTAAAAAAGGAAAAGCAAAATGGACAACACTTTCTTATCATAAGCGTACAAGACATAGGACCTGGAATAGACCCAGAAATTATGTCCAAATTATTTACAAAATTTGCATCCAAATCAGATGTGGGTACAGGACTTGGACTGTTCATTTCAAAAGGTATTGTTGAGGCACATGGTGGCAAAATATGGGCAGAAAACAATCTAGACAGAGGAGCTACATTTAGTTTTAGTCTTCCAATCGATAATTAATTCCTTAAAAGATTATCTTGCAAACCTTGAGATTTGGTCCAAGCACGACGGACTACCCGATTCAGAAATAGAATAAGCGAAAGGTCTAAATTGATTAATGCAGATTATTGAGATAACTTAGGTGTATATTCATCAAAGTCAAGATTGAGTATCATCAACAAAAGAGTTAACAATAACTAAGGTAACAAAATTACAATGAATGATTCAAATCCCAAAGTAAATGAAAGGATATTTCTATTATGTGATCAATGTTTTTGGACTGTAACCTGCCTTAACAAGAATTACCTTGAAGAGACATTGTCGAAAAATAACACCTGTCCTCGTTGCAATCAAGACCAATTGTCTAGCTTTCCGGTAATGCCCAATGATTCATTTACTTATAGCTATTCTAAAAAGAGAGGTATTGAGTTAAATTTTGGCATTAGAAAGACATGAAATATTATCATAGACTTAATCGAATGAGCCCTCTAAGCAATATAAAGCATGATGATCAAAGTCGTTTAATGAGTAGCGAAGATCTATGTGCGTATTGTCATCATCAAAGAGTTGGACACAAGAATACCTTGGGTGATCAAGATTCAACGTGCTCGTGGCCTAAATGTACTTGTAAAGGGTTCGTTGAATAATCAAAAATTGGTTTAATGCAATCCATTCTGTAAGTTTTCAAATTGAGTATACTGATAGAATAAATGATTATATCATAAGATAAAATTAGGAGCTCGGATATTAGACCTAACGTACATTTGAATTGTGTGGTAACGTCTAATGTGATGAAGGGAACAACATTGTTATATAGTTGATCACAAGGAATGACATGTTGAAAGATATCAGGAAATTGTTGATTCAACCTGGAAAACGTATGGACCTTTCTAAGTTTGATCCTGATGATACATTTGGTAAAAAAAGAGATGAGCTTGATGAGAAACTTCCAAAGCTTAAATCATTAATGTCAGAATTACAGTACAAACTTTACATTCAAAATGGAAAAGCATTATTAATTGTTCTTCAAGGTATGGACACTTCTGGCAAGGATGGGGTAATAAGACATGTGATAAGTGCGTTTAATCCAGTTTCCTGCAGAGTTGAGTCGTTTAAGGTACCGACATCTGAAGAATTGGCACATGATTATTTGTGGAGGATTCATAAAACAGTACCCCGAAGGGGTTTTGTAGTAGTGTTTAATCGTTCTCATTATGAGGATGTTGTTGAAGTTCGTGTTCAGAAACTTGTACCGGAATCTAAATGTCTGAAGAGATTTGACCAGATAAGACAGTTTGAGATAATGCTCTCAGAAAATGATGTAAAGATATTGAAATTCTTTTTGCATATTAGCAAGGAAGAGCAAAAAAAGAGACTTCTTGACAGATTATCGAATCCAGAAAAGCGATGGAAGGTCAATGAGGATGATTATGAAAAGCGAAAGAAATGGGAAAAATATATGTCTGCTTATACTGATGCTATTAATAACTGCAGCACAAAACAAGCACCTTGGTACGTAATTCCAGCAAATAAGAAATGGTTTAGAAACTGGGTGATATCAGAAATAATCACAAAAGCAATGATAGAAATGAAAACCAAATATCCACAACTTCCTTCTCAATATAACATAAAAATTTAAGCATTTTTTTATAAAATATACTTTTTATGTTGAGACAAAAACGATATTCGAATTAAGATTAAAAGGTAAAAAAGAAAATTTTTTAAACCATATTAATATTTTATTAGATATTCGAGCGAGTGAATAAATAAATTCGATTTTTTTGATATACAACTTTCCTTTGTGCTATGCTTAATCAATTAGATACATTAAAAAGATGCATCCAACATATTAAGAAGATTTGAATTGAAATGACGCAACCGCATGATAGTAACAATAACCGAAATCCAACAACCCCTTCTTTGAATCAGAAAGTAAGTAGAAAAGCCTGGACGACATTAGCGATTTTAGGCTCTGCACTCTTAATTGCCATGTATGGTGAAACTATGTTACTACCTGCAATACCAGACATAATCGAGGAATTTAATATCTCTTACAATACATCTTCATGGATTTTATCTGCATATCTTATTGCAGGTGCTGTTGCAACTCCACTAGGTGGGAAGCTCTCCGATATCTACGGCAGGAAAAAAATGGTTATGATCATATTGATTATTTATATTATTGGAATAACTCTAGGAGGAATTTCATCTAATATTACATTTCTCATAGTTTCCAGGGTAATCCAAGGAATAGGTATTTCAATGTTCCCCATTGCATTTGGAATAATACGAGATCAGTTTCCAATTGATAAGCTTGCAATAGGTGTGGGTGTATTCAGTTCCATGTTCGCAGCTGGATCTGTAGTTGGTTTAGCATTGGGAGCAAACATAATTGAGAACTTTGGTTGGAGAACTACTTTTTTTTCAATTGTATTCGTGGCAATTGGCTTGTGGTTTATTATTAGACGATATATTGATGATAAACAAGAATCTGCGAATACAATAAATACACCAGAGCAACTTCAAACTTCGAATTCAAATCAGAACAAGATCAATGTTCCTGATGAAGATAATACAAAGGTCAAGAACAAGAAAAGTATAGATATGAAAGGGACTATAACCCTTGCAGTTACTGTAATTTCATTACTCATGGTTCTTTCTTATTCACAGACGAACCATATTGGAAATTATCAAATTGCCATATTTCTATCAGTAGGCATTGTATCACTAGTACTCTTTGTGATTGTGGAAAAGAAATCAAAATCACCTTTGGTAAATTTTCAATTAATGTCGAATAAGACCATTCTTTCTGCAAATATCATTCTGGTTATTGCATTTCTATCAATGTTTACAGTTTTTCAAACTGTACCTGTATTGGTAAGAAGTCCTCAACCATTTGGATTTGGAGAAAGCGTCGTAACAACCGCAAACATTCAACTTCCATTTATGATTGTATTTCTTCTATTTGCGCCTTCTTCTGGTTTCATTGTATCTAAACTAGGTAACATAAAGCCAACAATAATAGGAAGTATAGTTAGTGCCCTAGGATTTGCTAGTCTTTTCTTGTTTCACACAAACGGCGTGTTAGTTGCAGCAAATTTGGCGATAATTGCTGGAGGCTTGTCATTGATGCAAGTTGGTGGTTTTGATATTGTTCTACAATCCACGCCGAGAAAATTTAGTGGAATATCTCTCGGAATGACTGTTCTATTTAATTTGGTTGGTGGATCAGTCGGACCTGCCGTTGCAGGAATTTACATGCAGACAAATCAAGTATTAATTAAGGGTGTTGGCTGGTATCCTTCTCCTGATTCATATAACTTGATCTTTTTAACAATAGCGATTGCCTCACTTATTCCAATTGCATTATCGATTTACATAAGAAAAAGATCTCACAAGGTTTTCATTGAATAATCTTCGACTATCTCGTTATTCTATAAGATCTAGCATCAATTTAAAATCTAATATTTCTTTACTCAAAAGGTTTCTATCATGGTTATCAATAGCGTATTTGTAAAGGATCTCACATGCGCGGATTTGTTCCAAAATTATATCTTTCTTGTTTATGTAAAGAGATTGATGAAGATCCTCAACAGAATAGGCGATTCCTCTCTTGTCTAACGAGCCACATAGCTTGGCACTAATTTCTATAGTAGAATCAAAAATCCGTAAGACTCATTTGTTTATTATCATCTCAAATCCAATTGGATCTTCTAGTCCGAACCCTAACCTTCTACTCATCCAAATTGTACAATAAAAATCAGAATGCATTACTTCCTCTATGCTGTTACATTTATCACAACTCCACATAACGGACTCTTTACAAATCTTGCAAAGTGCAGTGGGTATCAAATTAGATCCACATATTCTACAAGAATTCTTGTTGAACATATCAAGGGTGGGATAACTGTATCTATTAGGATTGTGAATATTGATCTTATGGAATCATTCTGACCTATGTTGAATATATGGTCACATTGAGTTATTATTTGTCACTTAAATGATTGTACCACAAGACTTTACTATATAAAATCAGGGTTGATACAGATGGAGCTTAAAATTATATGTTCGTGCTACGACGCTTTTGTATCCAAAACTCAGGTCTGATATAGATAATGATCAAAATTCAATATGTATTATCCCCATTGTTAATAATGATACTTGTCACTTTTTTTGCTTCTGTATCATTTTCGCAAAATGTTACTAATCACAATGTTACTAATCAAAATACTTCAGCTTCTACGATGCTTAATACCAGTAAGAAAAATGATTCAAGTGTGACAGTAATTAATGCCGTTGGCGACATAAAGTGTTCTAATCATCTGGATGATCAGATAAAATCTGACAACCCGGATCTCTTTATTGCCCTTGGAGATTTATGTTATAGACCTGATTTGATTAATTTTACAACTATTTATGGCGATTTGATAAAGGAAAACAAACTGGCTTGTGTAGTTGGCAATCATGACTCTGAAGAAGATGGGAATTCAGAACTTCTAAATCAAACACTAGAATTATGTGGAGATCATTGGTATCGAAAAATTGCAAATGATACGACCCTTTTGATTGGGTTAAATACGAATGGAGATACCCAATCACAAACAAAATGGGGACAGTCGGTGGTAACAAATGGAACGTTGATGAATGGAATCAAAAATGTCATTTTACTTGCCCATAAACCTGCACATACCCCAGAATCAAATCACCCTGCAAGAGACTCAACTATTGAAATGTTGTCGGGTATTGAAAGCAACATCTCTAAAAGTGTTCAAGTTTATGAAATATCAGCTCATAATCATTTAATGGCCGAGTCAAGTAATGGTCGCTGGTTTATTTCTGGAGCAGGTGGTAGAAGTCATTATGATGGAGAAAGTAGTTCGGAGTGGCCGTATGTAAACACTAAAAATTATGGATATCTACAAATTAGAATAAATAATACTGATGGCAATGTGCTTGGTACAAATTTCTATGGATTGTATGGACGACTGCTCCATTGAGATTTATTATAGCAAATCCATTAGATAGGTTCCCAAGTGAATTTTCGTTGAGCTTCCTATTCCTATTCGCCCATTATTTGTAAAATTACAGTCCGGTTTCTAGATCTCGTATCCATTTCTAATAAAACTACTTGCTGCCATGTTCCAAGTGTCAATTTACCCTGTATAATAGGAATGGTTATACTGGGTCCTATCAAAGATGACCGAACGTGTGAATGTCCATTTCCGTCATGCCAAGTGTTATCATGCTCATATTCTATGTCGCTTGGGATTATTCTAGACAACATTTCAGGAAAATCATGTACGAGTCCCGGTTCGTATTCAATAGTTGTTACTGCCGCTGTTGAGCCTGAAACAAAAATAGTGACGGTTCCATTCTTAATTTTACTCTCTTTTACTATATTTGATAACTGAGAAGTCATATCGATGATATCACCTTCTCCTTCTGAATGCAGCTGAAGAGTATCTGACAAAACTTTCATATTTGGAAGATTTTCACCTATATTATCTCAAGTATTTTGCAAGGTATATGGTTGTTACTACATTCTAATATCGCAATCATCTTGGTTCACTTTTTGTTAAGTAATCTCCTAATCTATTAACAAACCATGTCTGTCCGTGAGAGTGTTTCAGTCTCGCTCATTTTTGCTACATTTTGGTTTTCCAAAATTCCTTAGACTCCAAAAATTCCTTTAGACGCTTAAGATTATGTCTTCCCTTGTTTATGAGTAATTTCTGTTTTTCAATCTTATTTTTAAATATTAAGTCAGAGTTCTGAGAATCCATAAAAGTAGAGACTATCATCTCTCCCTTAGCAATTTGCGACTACTAAAGTCTGAGATTGCCTATAATGATAAATATGATAAGAAACCAAATAATACATGAATCAAATAGAAAAAATTCCAAGAGAGTATCATTCGATTACCCCCGTCCTGATTGTGAAAAATGGAGATGAAGCAATAGAATTTTATAAAAAAGGTTTTGGTGTTCAAGAACGAGGTCGTATGAAAGGCCCGGATGGTAGGGTTGCTCATGCAGAACTAAAGTTAGGTGATTCTGTCTTTATGTTGTCAGATGAATATCCTGAGATGGATTGTCATTCTCCAAAAACAATAGGAGGAAGTCCAATTTCCATGTATGTGTATGTCGATGATGTTGATTCGTTTTTCAATAGAGCGATTTCCGCTGGTGCCAAGGTACTTGACCCTATTAAGGATCAATTCTGGGGAGATCGCCATGGTAGACTGGAAGATCCATTTGGACATCTCTGGTCAATTGCTACACACAAGAAGGATCTTTCCGAAGATGAAATGAAAAAGGCTGCAGAAGCTGCTTTCTCTCAAATGTCAAAGTAAGTTCTTATTTTTTATTTTTCTTGCACTATTTCTGCAGAGAATTCTCATGTATCTATAATTTCAACTCTACTATTGTGTAATAGTATATAGTAACAAAATTTTAGACTATAGTATATATTGTTGATAATTAATCAAACTCTATATAAAACAAAACTGGTCTATATGGAACATATAGTAATCAATTTTGCAGGCGACGTATTACTTGCCCAAGCTGTAAAAAACCACCTGACCTCTCAGAAAGTAGTATCCACTATCTATATGGTACCCGAAACTGATGAGTTAAGCATTTCATTTGAACAAAATAATAAGAGAAATGGTATGAAGATTATTAAGGAAATCCTACGAAATTATTTAGACTCTAATAATTTGACAAGGTATCAAATCATGCAATTAGAGAATATTCTTACTGTGGGCATCCCGAAGAAGATAGAAGAGATATCTAGTCTTGTTATGTGTGAGATATGTGGTTGGAGGGTGAATACTGAAGAGGAGTTACTTGTTCATAGAAGAATTCATTGGATTTAGAATCGCAATAATGATACTACTTTAGATACTCTAATGCCTTTCTCTCTCCTTGCCTAATCAATTCTTTAATTGTGTCCACAGAAAAGTCAGCGTTTTGGAGAGGATACGGTGTTTCTGCATTAATCCTAGTTATTCTGTTTAATTTCAGAATTTTGGCTCCGTGTTTTTGAACCAGTGATGAATGTTCCTTGATTATGTATTCAATTTTGTCCTTGTCAATGCTTGATTTTTCAGATTCCTCAAATACGTCATACAATACCTCAATCAGATTCACATGTCGTGTTATGAGTCTAGACATTTTTTCTAGGCTTTGAGTCTTGTCACTAAACATGATATCCTTGGCTCTTGACATAACCTCACTCATGTTTGTTGGGAGTTTCTCTATTTTCTTTGGATAATTTTCCACGACAAAAATATTTTTGTTTTTACTTGGAGATGCTACCATTACCTCTCGTATTGGGGTATTACTGAGTAGTGAACCATCCCATGCAAACGTTCCATCACTTACTTCCACCCATGGAAATCCGTATTGTGGATAACCGATGGTGGCAAGAAGATGTTTCATTTCAATAGGTTTCCTATAACTATCGAAGATAAGTGGTTCTGCCGTTAGTACATCAACTGCAGTAATTATGAGTCGAGTATTTGTATTAGGGTTAATGTTACTATTAGTAGTATTTGAATCATTTTGACGTGCCTTAGGCGAAAGCTTTTCAAAATTTATGTATTTGTCTATTGTATTTCTAAGGGCGGAGTTGTCATATATGTAAGTCCATTTCCAAGGCGGCTGAGCATACTCTCCTAACTGTGAGCTATCTGAACCAGGAATGTTGAAATTAAACCATCTAGGAGTGAAAAAATTAGGGACTCCAAAATATGCAGCATTTATGGACGCTGCGGGTGACCTCTTTAAACGAGTTTGATGTCTTTTATAATCAAAATCAAAAGTGAAAATATCTGGTATTATGTTATAGCTGCTCTGTGCTAAATCCAGCCAAAAATCTTCCAAATCTTTCTCAGGTGTATCGTTTCTGCTTCCAGCTGCTATTGCGCCATTAATACCACCTATTGAAGTACCTGCAATTATGTCAAATTTTACATTTTTCTTTGCAAATGCTTTAAAGACCCCACATGCAAAAGCTCCCAGGGAACCTCCTCCCTGCAATATCAATACATTTTCGGTGCCCCTTTCATGTTTATGATTTACCAATACACTAACTATAATACATCATAATACAAATATTCTTAACGTTTTCTTGAAATACTTCGGCACATGATCTCGTATGAGCTCATTTTGCAAAATTAATCAAATTATGATGAGAGAGGTAAAGTTATGAGTTTCTATAAGTTATGGTAACTTTACCTTTTGATAGCAAGATTCGAATTTTGATTATATATGTATTAAAACAATGTTGTGCAACGAATGCTGATGAATAAGGCACTTTACATTGGAACTATAACCATAGCGTTAGAATTTGTATATATGTATCTGTCAGTAGGTAATTCTCAAAACATTACATCGAATGTAATGAACGTGATCGGAAATACAATTACAAACATGAATCATCGTTAGACGGTACCATTGATATCAATTTTGTCGTATGTTATTCAGTATAGGTTAATAGGAAAGCGTATTGAGAACTTCTATAATTAGGCCTTCAAAAAATAAAAACATTGTAAGAGAAATGAATAAAATTGATACTAATGAAACGATATTGCTTCTGAATCCAAATTCTCAAGGTGGAAATACAGGAAAAAACTGGATCTCTACTTATAGTAAAGTTAAAGAATTTCTGCCAGAAAATCACAGAATTATTTTTACGAAGAAAACCAATGATGGCATATTTGTTACGCGTAAGCTACTTAGAAAAGGTTACAAAAATATTGTTGCTATTGGAGGAGATGGGACAATTAATGAAATTGCAAATGGATTTTTTAATCTTCAACCTCAAGACAGAACCATCGAAAATTTGGAGAAATTTGATTTTGATGACAGACTGCAACTGGCAAATTCGGATGGAGTGCTGTATATTATTCCATCAGGAAGTCGAAATGTATTAGCAAGGTCACTTGGACTAAAACATCAAGGAAAGCAAGCTTTGAAACGTATAAAGCAGATGAAAACCCGAAAAATGGATGCTATATTGGCAGTTATAACCGACAGAAACTCTCCTTCCTTAGCCCATAAGAGAATTATCTTAAATGCAGCAGAAATAGGTGTTGGAGCTGAAATTATAGATAGATCTAAAAAAGTAAGAAAGAAAATAAAGAGTCGTTTTGTATCTACCATGGCAAGTATAGTGGCAACCCTTCCAGCATACACCAGTAATGAATGCGATATAGTAATTGATGGTAAGAAAATCTCAACTAAAATGACTATGGGGGTAATTGCAAATGGTCGGTTTCTGGGAGGAGGTTTCAAGGCGGCACCTCGAGCAAAGTTTTCAGATGGACTGCTGGATATCATACTATTGAAAAACTCTGGGAGCCTGAAAATGCTTGATAAATTAATCGAATTAAAGGGTACTAGTACTTACAAATATGAAGAGGACATCCTCTACTATCAAGCTTCGGAAGTCAAATTCTTCCCAAAAGAGAGAGATGTTACTGTTTCAGTGGATGGCGAACCAATCGGAATGCTTCCAGCTATTTTTAAAAATTATCAAGATGCCTTAACTGTCAAGACTGAGACATCCTCGTCTAGGATATAGATAAGTGATACAACACAAGTCTGTAATTGAAGTTAGTGTCCAAGACTAGATGTTGGAATGTTAACCTTGGAGTGTTTAATATGCGATACGAGAATCCTTAGATGTTTTTTGAAAACTTTCTGGCAGTTTTTTTTCGTTCGTCCTCATTTTTTTGTATTTCGTAATGCTCCTTTGGGATGTCTGATGGTTCTTCTCCAAATTGTCCACTCGTAGAATCATTTAACGCCTGATCTCGCTTGAATGGTTTCTTTTTTTCAGTGCTCATTTATCCTGATTAATTATGGGACAACATTGTATTAATTGCTTCTTAAGTCAACTATTACACTAGGCTGATACTTACTTCAAGAGCATCAGAAACATTCTTGGTAAACTCCAAGCTTGTCTCCGTTGTGTGACTCTGATACCTGCCAGAATGTCTAACATAATCTAAATAATCCTTCATTTCGTTCTCAAATAGTATTACATTGTCAGCAACAACAACTGCTCTCTTATCTAGTAAACCATACCCTTCAACAAGCTGGAGGTATTTCAGATACTCATTTTTTGCAGCATCTAAGAAAACCATATTGAATTTAGTATTAAGGTTCGGAATTACTCTTATTGCATCTCCATTAATCACTTTAATTAATTTAGATAAACTTGAACTCTTAATGTTCTTTCTAGCTACAGTAGCAAGTTTTTCATCCTTTTCCACACTTATTACAATAGGCTTATTGTAATTAGCGTCAGAATCAATATTCTTATTTCCATAGGAGTGAATTGATATAGCATTAGCAGCTAAAATCGCTGAATATCCATGCAATGTCCCAATTTCTAGATACTTCTTTGGTTTATGTTCCTTTATCACATTTTCTACAATTTTTGCCTTTATAGGACCTATTGAAGGCAGAGAATCCATTCTTGCAATTTCTTCAATTTCTTCAAGTACGTTCAATACAGTTTTGTTTTCTTTGTTCTGTTTACTTTTACTTCTCAAATTAAATAATATTTCTCAATTTAGTATAAGAAAATATCGGCTCATTTTCTATTACTGAGGTAACCTTTTTTTAGAACTTGGTGAGGATACAATATAATTGATTTATCGAGGAAACAGTTATTAAAAATACTGTTAATATCTTGTCTATGAGTGGACAATCAGCTGCGAGATTAACTGACCGTCGGATTAGAGAAATTTTTGAAAGAAAGAATTTTGCTTTTTTGTCTTCCTTAATGAAAGACGGTTCTCCACATGTTACACCTACATGGGTCGATATTGAGGATGATAACATTTTAATCAATACTGCACTAGGTAGAATAAAGCAAACGAATATTTCAAGAGATCCTAGAATTGCATTGTCAATTATTGATCAAGATAATCAATATGAAATGGTTACCATCAGAGGTAAGGTGACGGAGCAAATTACCGGTGACGTAGCTGAAAAACATATTGATAAATTAGCAAGAAAATATATTGACATGGATAAATATCCAAGAAGGTCAAAAGGTGAACAAAGAGTCATATTAAAGATAAAACCAGAAAAAATTTTTCATATGAAATAGTCCTAGTGGCAGATATCCTGTCATGTTCGTAGTGAAATCGTTATATCTTATATTGAATATTGAATACTATGTCTTCAGAAGATCAAGAAAAATGTGCTGCTTGTGGAATGACATTCAGTACGCAAGAAGAACTGAAAGAACATATGCTCGAATTACATAGAGAATAACTACAAATAATTATTCTCAAGTATGCTTTTGCAGAACTAGTAAAAATACGCTACTTTAATAGATATTGTAAATCAAGTTGCAATTTATGTTGCAAGCTTGTATATTGGGGGAGATATTTTTTCTTCCATATTGGTTAAGATCTGATCTATACAATCATGGCTAATTATCGATGGGATTGAAACCCTAAGCTCTATTGGAACTAAATAATTAATGTGATTCAAAAGTTGACATCTTTTTCCAATTTCTTTTTCTTCCCTGCACATATTTATCAGATTTATAAAGTGTTTACTATCTTTTAGCAATACCATATCATGATCATACAGATTAATGAGCTTTAATCATAATTATTTTCTAGTATTGTTCTATATCATAAATAGTGGAAAATCTTAGATAATTGAAAACATAAGAAATTTGTTTTCCTTTTTTAATCAATGATGGGTAAAGGTTCAACGCTTTCTGCTGCCTTACACTATGTGGTTCAACAAAAAATTAAGCTTCCTCTGATCATAAATCACAAATGTATACATAAGCATTTTTTCAATATTACAACAAGTTATCTAACTACCATAACAGGACATGAAGAATGATTAACTACGCCTTCTGCCACGCTTCCCAGTAACAATTTCTTAAATCCAGTCCTTCCCCTAGTTCCCAATATGATCAGATCCATTTTTTCTTTACTTGCAAATCCTACTATTTCACCAACAATAGATGACGCCGAGATGATGATCTTCCCAGTTAAAGTAATCTTGGTAGTTCCAAGTTTACTTTTTATTTCATCAAACCATTTTTGCACGTCCTTTTTTTGAGTCTCCAATACATCTTCTATGGCTTTTGGAGTGGTAACTCCTATTAGATTTGAATAAGCAAACCCCAATTCTGAATACAATACATACAATATTGTTAGTTCAGCATCATATTTTTTGGCGAAACTAACTGCATAATCTGCAGCCTTCATGGAATTTTCCGAACCATCAATTGTAACTAATATTTTTTTTATAATCAATGACAAACACAAAACTCCATTAATTGATACTCCTCAAAGGAAAAAAATTTCATTATAGTGATAAGAAAAGCAATACCAATATGAAGATATTGTTACAAGTTAGGCGGCCGCTTGATTCTCACCTTACACATATGTCTATTTCGGCAGGAGTGGATCAAATTTGAGCTTTGAATTTTTTTCTATTGCTATGAGAGATATCGGTGACTCAATTATTTTGTCTACTTAGAATCAAATTTGGGATTTGTTGGATCAGACATAAATGTAATGATGACGTTTACTTATCATGGACTGCGATTTTTGTAGAAAAGAGTCTGAAAATTACAAATCGTTTTATTCTCCGTCCGGAACGGATCCACGTGAATATCACATATGCATAAACTGCATAGAAGGTTGGTTAAATGAAATAAAAAAATAAAATCACAAATAATGATTTGTCCCTATCAAATAATGATTCAATCTAAATAAATTGAGAGATTCAATGATGAGAATAATTCAATATTCGGTTACGTCCAACAATTCTGAACTTGTACTGCTGGCCATACAAATTAGCATAGAATTGAGTGTAGCTCTTTGCTGCAGTAAATGTGGTAAAATTGGTTCTTAATCCATCCACTACTACCTTATTACCATATATATCCTCGATTTCGATGACATAAAATTTTGGTAGTTTCTTTAGTTGCTTCATTGTCATGTATATTATTATAAGGAAAAATGTTACTACAGTGAGAACCATAAGCACATGTTCAAAACTTTTCACAAATTCTAAAACATTATTTATAACATACTCTTCGATCCATTTTGAAGAAAATGATAATAATCTAATAACGATTAATCCAACATAATCAATCACTTCATCCACCCCCAGGCAGCATCAATCGTCATCAAATGATATTTCACTTAAGATCTTTAAAAGAATATCTATAGATTTTTGAAATGGGTTAGGTTTTATTGTATTGAATCAATGTATTTCTCCTTCTATTCGTAATAATATTTTTGAATTTCTATTTGGAGTATCAATTTCATGCGACTCTAATAATTTGCGTAGTAATAAATTAAAAAGTTGGTCTAAAAGAAAAAATTGAGTAGAATATTGATTTTTAACTCAATATTGTTTTCTATTCTATTCAGCACCTTTTAGTATATCTATTGCCTCGACTAATTTGGCATCAGTAGCATTAATGTGACTATCCAGTTCTGATTGATCAGCTTTATCTTGTATCAAGTCACGCAACTCTTCTCGCATCATATGTTCAAGATCCTCCATGAAAGCATGAGATCCTTTTTCTTCGAGTTCAGCTTCTACATGTTCGAAATTGTCAAGATAAGCCGTATTTGCTAGTTCTTCGGCACCTGTAACGTTGCCATTCTTATACTCAACTGATGTTTGGTTGAGAAGATTTCTCGCATTCTCCAAGTAGTTGACGAATTTGTTGGGGTCTTCACCTTGAGCTGTTTCATTCTCCTGTCCAAATCCATATTTTAGATCAGAAAATGATGCTGGCACCATGATTGCAGCTAATAGTATTGTCCATTGTAGATTGATATTGAATTTTCTCATTGTTAGGTCCACCTAATTAGATTTTGAGAGCTATTTAAACAATCTTGAGAAACCATTCATCAATCAAATATTTGGCTTGGTAAATTCTAATACTTTTTATTTGCCAAATCCAAAAAGAGAGTCTAAGGAAAATTGAATCTATTTAATTCGATCAGCCTGGTTCTGAAAACTGCTTTTTCAAATCAAATTCACATCATTATAGGTTCAATTACAGGAATAGTTTTTTGGGTAGTAACGAACATGTTTGATAACATTTTGTTTTTTTCACCATTTTTGGCGTTCCATGTTCCGAGTGACATGCTTGGAACGTTTTTGTTGTCTGGTGTAAATTCGATATTGGTTGGAATTTTGGTAAACTTTGGTCTTTATATGGTGAGGAACTTGAAGGTAAAATTAAGTAAATCTGCACTATCTGGCACAACAGTTAGTATAGTTTCTAGTACGTGTGCCAGCTGTTCCACCTTCGCATTTACCGTAGCTTCAATTTTTGGTGGACTAGGTTTTGCTATTTCTGATTTTTTAGTAGCAAATCAGACTATAATAAGAGAAATCTCGACCATTATTTTGTTATTTGCAGTTTATACTAATTATACAAAGATTAGAAACAGCTGTAAAATGCCTTAGACATCAAATTAGCGGCAAGTCTGGCAAATGATGATTGAATTTACTAAGAGTAATTAATGATTGACATATTAATTAAGATTGTCTGAACCGTATTGGACTCTAAATTCAAATGACAAATAATAAAAAGAAATAGGGAGGATTCTAATTCCAGTATCATCATTTGTTGCTGGATGTGTCTTAATAGATAATAGATAACCTATTTATCCCGTCAAGTTACCGGTCATTCCAGTCATGTTACTAGTCATGTTACCGGTCATTCCAGTCATGTTTTCACCCATTCCAGTCATGTTACCAGTCTTTCCAGTCATGTTTTCAGCAAACACAACAGTACCAATTGCTGGTACTAGTAACATCCCTAGAGCTAAGGTGATTGCCAATGACAAAATAAAAAATGTAGCCATTTTTATATGAAGCAATGCTACTTTATTTAAATTTTTCTTGAAATGCATGTGAATAGAAAACCGTATAATTTAACAATATTATCAATAAAATTCCTGATGAATTGGAGATTTTAATTCGATTTATAAAAATATGAGGCAAAATTGAATTAGGCCAATCGCAAGATGAATTAAGATATTACCAAATTATAGCAATAATGTTATTGATATTTTTAGTTAGACAGTTAATTAATATGAAAAACCGGTCCATAGCTTGATATAATTATTAAAATTCTTGAATCGCAATACTATAACAAGCTAATAATTTATGAATTGAAGAATAATATGGTATATGGAAAATGAGTTCAGTTTTTAGCTACGGTTTGTTGCCTATCCGAATCATGGCCGGCATTGTATTTATCGCCCACCTATTCCGAAATTTTATGATACGTCAGGTGGATATGGTTTCTTTCAATCAATTAATTTGCCACCTGAATTATTCCTTCCAATTGCACTACTTGCGGTTATAGGTGGTTTAGCTATCTTGTTTGGAATTAGCTATAATTGCTTCTTTACTATTTATCATAGAAATGATAGGCGCTATAGTAACTGCCAAATTGTCCAGAGGATTTATTGGTGGATATGAATTTGAATTGCTTCTGATATCTATTTGCATTTCATTGGTTATTATGGGCCCAGCAAAAATATCTATCGAAAATTATGTCTTAAAAAGAGAAATTTTCCCTAAAGGGAAACGGTTGTATAGAGACTACTAATACAGAAATTAGATAGAAGCTATAGGATTTTTTTAAATAACGCATTCTATTTTTTTATGTCTCAATCAATACAATAAAAAGATAATATAACCAAAAAAAGTATCTAGGCATGAGTTTGATACGTTACTATTTGAAATAATGAAAGTTACGGGTTAGTCAGGATGAGGATAAACCCCATTTTTCGCGTACCCTTTCTTCGACTTTTGAGAAAACAAATCTATCAAATATCAAACCAACAGCAAATATTACGATCATAGTTGCAATTATCTGACTCATGTTCGAAAACTCTCTTCCTATTGCCAAAATATAACCCAACCCTACCCCCGTGGTTATCAACATCTCTGCACCAACTAGTGCGTGCCAAGCAAAAGACCAAGTTTGTCTTAGACCCATTATTAAAGAAGGTGCTGAGGCAGGAATCATGACATGTCTGAACAATAGGAAGCCGCCAGCTCCCATATTGCGTGCAGCGTGTAGATATATTGGCGGTATGTTTCTAATTCCACCATAAGTTGAATTCATTACTGAGAACACGGAATTCATCACAATAACGAAGAGTATTCCAAAATCATTAAATCCGATCAGAAGGATAGCAAAAGGTACCCACGCTATGCTAGGGAAAGATTGTAGTCCCAAAGCAAATGAACTCATTGTTTTTCCAAATTGTCTGAATCTTACCATTACAAGTCCAACACATCCACCAATTACTACAGAGATTACAAATCCAATGAATAATCGCCATAGTGTAACTGCAATACCTTCAATCAATGTGTTTTCAGTGATCAGATCTACGAATGACTCTGCAACCATCGCTGGAGAAGGAAGGGAAACACGTGGCCAGATTTCTAGTGAGAATACAATTTGCCAGACAATCAGAAAAACAACTAGAAATGAAACTATACTTAAAACGTCCTTCAAGTTAAAGTTGATTTCTTTTTTTGAATTTGAGGGGGTATTCATATTAGAAAACCTTTAGACTGAACGCTCCCATTAGAGAAATTCTATACATAAAAAAATTCAAGTGATTGGATCACCATGCCACACGGATGTTGATTTTTTTGTCTTACTGGAAATATAAATGGTTTCAATTGCGAGGTATTCATTATTTGTGATCCTAATCTCAAGTAATCTTCTATTCAATATTGACGAAAATTGTTGTTCATTGATACCTAACTAGGAATTTCCAGTAGAACTTGATTTATTGCACCTTCAAAGACAGAATAAGGTTGAGCACCTACAATTTTTGCCATGGGTTTTCCGTCAGCGATAAGGATGAATGTTGGAGTACTTGTCAAGCCATACATACGTGCTAGATTATCATTTGTGGTTACTAGACTTTGATATTTTTTTGAATCAAGACATGATGAAAATTTGTTTATATCAGTAACACCAGCATATACAGCAAATTGTGTTAAACTATTTTTTGATACCCAATCAGTGTTCTCTCCTTTTGAATTTCTATATACCTCGTCATGATATGGCCAATATTTCCCCTGTTCTGCGGCGCAATAAGATCCAATGGCGGCAAGAGTCGATAACTTGTCTGCTGGCCTGTCATTTATGACAAAATCCTTAAACAAAAAGTTAATCTTTCCCGTATTTATATAATTATTGACGATTAGATCCTTTGTATCTCTATGAAACCTTGCACAATATTGACATTGATAATCACCAAATTCTAATAAAGTTATATTGGATTTAGAGGTCCCAAGTGCAGATGCGTTTTGAACTATTGGCTGTAGTAACATCGTAAGCTGTTCAGGGTCTTCTTGATTTTGGGCCGTATTGTTTTGTCCCATATTCAAAAACAAAGTTATTGAACCACCAATTAATATCACACCAAAAACCACTGCCCACATTAGAGATTTCTTTTTAATTCCCTTGGGATTCGATTTCTTTACCTTTCGCCTCAATATGCTATTGTTGATTTCAGTAGCATAAAAACTATAGTAAACGAACTATATGCGCTTAAATTTAAGCAACATTCCCTCAGCTACTTTTGCGAACCATTTATCGCATCCCAGCATTTTCTACATAACTGTCCATCTATTTTCCATTTTGGTTTTGGATTATATCTTATGAAACCAATTTTTTTTCCACATTTCGCACAAAAATTTTCTTTTGTTTGATAGTCTTGTTCTTTTTGATCATAGCACTTTTCGCACAAGAAAATATCATTTTCCATACCCCACTGCCATCTTGCTTTCTTTTTTTTCTCTTGGTCGATAATATTATGACAAATAAAGCATTGGTTTCGCTTTTTGATCAGCTGTTCTTCCTGTTCTTGCTGTTTAATAATAAATTCCTTCGTTGTTTTCATGTTACACTCGCTACAAAGATAGCCTGTAATATTCCAAGATTTTTCTGGTTTATATCTAAACTTAAGATCCCTGTTGCATAAAGTACATGTCTGAGGTTTCCTAAACTGCAAACATTATTTTTTCCAGTATCTTGTAAAAAAATGTATCTTTATATTTACAAAGTTAATTCTGTTTGGAATTTACTTTAATTTATCGATTACCATCAAACGATATGACTTGTTTCTTTCCATATTTTGTGAATAATTCCTCGAATCTGCTAAACTTTGCAGAGTGCAAGTTACCATTAACGTCATACATCTTGATAAAATTAGCACGCATTGCAATATTGCCTTTTGAATCAAAGAATCTGACACTATATCCATTCATACCACTCTCTCTATTTTCTGTTACAAATTTTGCAGTTTTTACATTGTCAATATTCAAATGTATATGCCAAGATTTATCTTCGTTACCTATAGTCATCCATTTGTCTTTTATACGAACAGGAAGTCCCCTCTCAGTTCTGACTTCACAAATTCCACTCCCACTGTTTATCGATAATATAATATCATCAATGCTCAGTATATCGGAAACTAGTTCTTTGATGATGTTCTGAGACATTAAAGAATATTTTCAAAGTGGTTCAATAAAAATATGCGGTAGGAATATTATTTCAAACAAAATTGCACTATAGATATATTGATATGACTAGGATGGATCTTGTAATATTTCCAATTGCTTAAGAAAATATTTGATTAGTTTTTTCAATCCATCATTTAGTCTTACAGTCAGTTATGTCTATTCTAACATGATATAAAATTAAAGTGCGGTTAAAGTATAGAAATAATGTTTTTTATATCATGTTCTTGATATCCCTTCTGACAGGTATTGTCTGAGAAGCTTTCTGAAAGAAAATCGTCAGCTGAATATGAATGGCAGGTTACTGAGAAAATCCGGGAAACACATGATACATATACTTACACTTTGACTCCTATTTCTGCCTCGCAGAGATTTAATTTTGGGATAGGCCAATTTGTAACTTTGAGTGCAATGCTCAAGAGGCCCCTAGCAACAGGAGGTTTTGAGGAGAGCATGGTTAATCGAGCTTACTCAATCGCATCGTCACCAACAAGAGACCTTGTTGAACTCACGATCAAGGAAGAAAAACCATATGGTTATATCAACCCGGCTACAGGAAAATCAGATGCCTTTGCTGCGTATTTTAATGAGCAGGTAAAGATCGGTGATAAGATCAAATTGAAATTAAATCCATCTAAGGAACATTTCTTATCGAAAGTAGATTCGGGAATTGAGAAGAACATAGCCTATTGGTCTGGTGCAAACGGAGCTCAATCTGCAAGATGCTTGATTCAATAAATGGAGGATAAGAAGGATCCTGAGCAAAACCTTGTACTATTTTACAGTAACACCAAGTTAGGCATAGAAAGTGCAACCTCCAAAATCAACGATAGTGAGCACCATGCGACTGAATCCTTGAATGTTATCTACTATCATTGGTTAATAGAGGCCGTAAAAAAACTTGACAATCTGAAGGTCATATTTACATTCACAAGGGAACAAGATATTCCCATTGCATCTAAGGACTCGAGAGTTATTTTTAGGAAAGGAAGATTCTTCGTAAATCCTGATGGTACGCCAGAGAGAACTTTATCTAAATACGGTAACAATATTGAAACATCATTTAATCCTGTTTGTGGTAGTAGCGCATTCATAAACGGCACAGTAAGGTTACCAGATGGGAAGATAAATAAAGGAAAAGGAATTTTGCAAAATTTGATAGAGCTGGAAGGAATAATGCCGGAAAAGACCGATAAGGAACAGTTTTACCTACAGCAAGTTGGCGCTAACTAGTGAAGTGACTAGATCATTTCCCATATTACAAATTTTTTGAAATTATCAACCAATCTGATAAATGATTATTGAATAAATTAGGTGAAGAATTAGCTATAAAATATTGTGCCAACAGTTATTTGTATTAACTTTTAGAAGATATAGACATATGAATTTGAAGAACGAAATGTCAATTGCTGTCGTTTTTCTTGCGGCATCTATCATCTTTGTATCGTCAACTCCATTGGCAAATAATGTCTTTGCACAAACTGAAGGAGAAATGGCAATCAGTGAATCAAGCAGCCATTCAATCAGTGAATCAAGCAACGCAAACTACGAAAATTTCCTGAATTGTCTGTCCGATGCCGGCGGTAAAAATAGTGTTCCAGCTGGTAATCAGATAGTAAATTGTCTTGTAGAAAGTGGCTATGTTCAAGGAAGTTCTAGTATGAGTAACGATGTGGATAAAGAAGACGAATCTAGAAACCAAGTAAGTGCAGTAGGCGATGAAACTGAACAGGAAAAAACGGAAAATGTAAAAGTAAGTGTAGTAGGCGATGAAACTGAAGAAGACAATGATGAAGAAGACGATGATGAAGAAGACGATGATGAATAGAATAACTACAAATTGATCTTAAATAGATCCCCCATTCTTTCTTTTTTTAATATTCTCCCATCTCTCATTCCAAGTAATTCCTAAAGAGAAGGCTTAGTGGATGATTAACTGTTCATCCAGACTGCATCAGTACCACAACTATCCAAGTTTTAGAAAGTATACTTGCCGGAGCATAAGAGGCGAAAAATTTCGTACCATTAATCATCTCTGAGACATTTCCGGATTTTCCGGATTTTCCGGATTTAAAGCTATCAAGGTTTTCAAAGGACTCCGACTTGTTTGACGGAAGAGAATTTGAATCGGCTACTTTTTGACCATTACCATCCAGGAATACAACTCTTAAATCGTCTGGAAGACTCAAAGCTCGAAGCATGTTATTAAATTTAACAAGATTTAGTACACCACTCCAGATGCCTACTAATGATGAGTCCTCTTTCAGATATATTGGAACAGAAATAAGTGCAACTTTATCTCCAGTAGAAGATGATACAATTACATCTCCAAGAAATGCTTGCTTTGTACTCACTGCTCCTTGATAGTATTCCCTATATGCAAAGTTGCCTCTACTTTGACCTAGTTGTCTGTCATATGGTTCTTCCATATACATATCTCCGTTGGGAAGTAAGAACGTAATCGCCTCAAAAGTATCAGTATATTTCAAAATGTTATCCGCTATGTGTCGTTTCTCAACGTCTTCACTCTTAGAAATTCCATGTAAACTGCTATTGATTTTGTCCATATTTTGTATATTGCTAACTTCTGGTAACATGCTAGTTAATTGCAATACTGATGCCGATTCATTTAGATAGTTTACTAGATTATCAGATAATATTCTTGCCAGTGTCCCGTTGTTTGCAAGCTGGTAAAGTGAAGAGTTGGTATTTTTGGTATTCTCCTGAGCATCTACATAACCTATGATCTGTGTCCAGCCCATGTAACTACAAGAAATAATTGCTATTGACATCATCAAAGTAAACGTGATAACTTTCCACATATCGAATACAGTGCATGATTACATGTATATAATTTTTTAAATTTAATTATTTCAAACGTATTAAGGTTATCTAAAAATTCTTATTTGTATTTTAGTTTAGGAACGATATACAGAATTGAGGTATATTATAGACATTAGCTTTGTACAGTATAATTTATTCAGTGGGCCAAGAGGTCAGAATTCGTTCCTTGCATATTTCCAGATAGCTCTTATCGATATCAAAGCCTATGCATGAAACTCCCAATCCTATTGATGCCAATGCAGTTGAACCTATTCCTATGAATGGATCTAGCACTACTTTACATTTATTCAGTCCATGGAGTTTAATGCACATTTCTGGTAGCTTACTTGGAAAGGTAGAAGGATGTGGCCTTTGTTTTTTGTCCCAAATGGTTTCATACGGAATAAACCAAGTATTACCGCGATCTCTTTTATCCGCGGTTGCCTTTTTCCAACGACCAATATTTGTCTTATCTTGATAAGGAACTCCAGCAGAAAGTTTATCTAATTTAACATTACCATTTTTAGTAAAATGGAAGATATATTCATAACAATCATTCAGATACCTATCACTAGTAAGTGGTTTAAAATGTCCGACTGCAATGTCTGATAATATGGCGGGATATTTTCCTACATCCGATTTTGGAATAGCAATGGACTTTACCCAAATGATGACATTTTGTAATGTGAAATGCTCTCTTAATACATTTGCAGCGTCAAAAGGTATCCACGGATCAGAAGGCTTGCTACCAATATTAATAAAGAAAGAGCCCTCATCTGATAGGACTTTTTTGATTGTTTTACCTACATTTGCCAGGAATCTCAAATAATTATTTCTCGGTAGAGTATCTTTGTAGCGATTGTATCTAACACCGATATTATATGGGGGGGAAGTAACAACGACATCAATCGTTTTCTCCAAAAGATTATTTCCAATCCCACTAATACAATCCCCGTGAAATAGTTTAACAGAAATTCCTTTTTGTACAATATCAAAAACTTTCAAAGGAACTTCATGCCTAATTTTGATTCATCTTCTTTTCATATTTTGAAAGGGAAAGGCCAAATTAATTTGTATTAACTCACTGCTCTAGGAAACAGGAAAAAAGAATTAAAAATTTAAGGAGGATTCTTAGATCAAAACAAGATCATCTACTGAGGATATCATAACAACTGCTTTGTTCCCTTCTAGACCTTTCTTCATCCTACTTACAACCTCTTCAACATCTGAGGAATTGACAACAGTGGCAATAACTTTTCTAGAATTATACGTCAGTTCAACTGTACCACTTCCTCTACCTGATGCGACCATTTCCTTATCTTTGGTTACTCCCTTTACGTCATAGATTGTGGCCTCCAGATTTAGTTCTTTTAATGAAGAAATGATATCACGAACATTCTCAGATTTAACCAGTACAGCAAGTCTCTTCATAGTTCTCGGTTCTTTTCCTGGCTTCTGTGCATATGTTACTTCAAAAGGCAATGTCGTATTGTCTTCAACCATTTCTTTAAAGTAGAAATGCGAAGTATAAAAAGTTGATGTAAATAAATTGGTAATTAGATCTGACGCAAGGAAATGATACCTCTTTTGATATAATGGACTTTATGAAGATATAAGATCACTGCTATCCACTGTAAGTTTGGAGTTCGATGCCAAAACTGCTCAAAGCTAATTAATGAATAACTTAACCGATATAGTAATCAGTGGGATTAACTAATGTAACGAGTATGAATACGATGATTAAAGGACTAATTTTTGGTGCTGCTGCCTCTACTTTCATTCCAGGAATTCTACATTTGGCGCTTGTTCCAATGTATCTTGGTCAAATGACTATCGAGGTAACGATATTCTTTATAGCTTCTGGTCTGGCTCAGCTTTTCTGGATTTTGCCCACTGTCAAGAAATGGATAATGCCCTGGTATTATATCGGTATAGGTGGAACGATAGTCTTGATTGTGTTATGGATAGTGTACATACCTGGAGGCGGACATTCAATAGATGTTATGAGTGCTGTTATCGAAGCTTTCCAAATCACTTTCGTAATTTTGAGTGTATTAATAATTAAGAAAGGTAAACAAGAATCGATCAAGTCTGGAATATAATATGACATCTTTACTCTGTGTTGAAACATACCTTGAATACCATAGATACAGAAAAAATCCGAATTTTATTGAAGGTATTATTTCAATTTTATATGAATTATTAAAATTGGAAAAATTGATTATTCGCTAAGAACCGTTTTGAAGGATAGATAAGAAATTTCCAGACGGATCTTTGAACCATGCTATCTTCGGTTTCCCCTGGAAAACTCCCCTGTCATCCGTTTTTAGGTCGCCCTTATCATATATTTCAAAACGAATTCCCATCTTGGTCAATTCATCTACTTTTTTATCAACGTCGTCAACCATAAAATTCAGTACAGTAAATGTTGCAGGAGTGTGATCTGCTTTGGGATAAATGAATACATCACTAGATCCTTGAGTCTGCAAGCTTAACCCTTCATCTGACTCTGATATCCCTAGTCCCAAAGTTTGTCCATAAAACTTCTTTGTCTCGTCTAAATCCTTAACTGAAAAACTCGAAAAAGCATATGTATTTTTCAAAACCATATACAAAAGATTGGCAAGAATAATTATTAAGAGTTATACAATTTTGCATTGATTTGGCCATTGTTAAGATTCGCGTAGATAAATGTTGAGAATGGAGCACAAACACATGGATTTAAATGCAGAGTATCAATACGTCAATTATCCTAATAGTTTTAAATTGACAAGACCCTATTAAAATCCAGCAAGATAATGACTGGGACTCATAAACAGATACTGTTATTTCCAATATTATTAGTAAATTTCACAAGTACTTTAGGATTCAGTATTATTTTGCCTTTTTTAGTTTTTTTGGTAATGGATTTTGGAGGTAACGCTATTGTTTTTGGGATACTCTCTGCAATGTACCCTACCTTCCAATTGATAGGTGCACCGATACTAGGTAGATGGTCTGATATCTATGGAAGAAAAAAAATTTTGCTAATCAGTAATGTAGGAACATTTGTCGGATGGTTACTGTTCCTCTTTGCATTATTTTTGCCAATCTCAAGACTTTTTGATGTCAACTTTTCTTTAATTGGAACCTTTGTCATTACGTTACCTCTGTTGATGCTTTTTGTTGCAAGGGCCATTGATGGAATTACCGGAGGAAACGTATCTGTTGCTAATGCTTATCTTGCTGACATTTCATCAAATGAAGACCGGAGCAGGAATTTTGGAAAGATGGCAATATCGTCTAATTTAGGATTTATTGTAGGTCCCGCGCTGGCAGGGATATTGGGTGGAACTATTTACGGAGAAATTTTGCCGGTACTGGCCGCAATAATTATTTCCCTAGTTACTTTGATCGTTATACCGTTTACACTAAAGGAATCTAAACGTCTATCAAGTCATCTATCAGGTCAAATGCAGATTTTTGAAAGAGGTACTGTCAGAAAGGTTTTTTCTCATGAATGTAAGGACTGCTTTGATTCTAGAGAGAATAATAATCTATCATTTAAAGAAGTCCTCAAGTTAGAAAAAATTTCAATGTTACTTATAGTTTACTTTCTCATTTTCCTTGGATTTAACATATTCTACACGTCATTTCCAATTCATGCAGTAGCAGGTTTAAATTGGTCAGTAACGCAAATTGGAATATTCTTTGCAGTACTAAGTGGAATTATGGTTGCAGTACAAGGTCCTGTTTTACGAAAGGCCCTCACAAGATTCTCCGAGGAAAAACTCGTAATACTTGGCAACATTATTTTAGGTGTGAATTTTCTCTTGTTCATCTCTAACAATGTTATTTTATTGTATGTTGCTGCCGGATTATTTGCGATTGGTAACGGCCTTATGTGGCCATCATTTATGTCTATTCTTTCCTATCGTGCAGGAACAACTCATCAGGGTGCAGTACAAGGACTCGCCGGCAGCTTCGGGAGCTTGGCAAGTATCATTGGATTGACTATTGGTGGAATCTTGTATAGCTTGTTTGGATCAACAACTTTTCTTTTTAGTGGTATAGTAATATTTGCAGTTTCAATATTGTCATTTAGACTTTTAAAAATGAAATAGTATACTTTATTGGTTGTCTAAATAATAAAGTTAGATTTAGATGTTGTTTGTTCTAGTCCTGAAGATTGCTTACTAAAATTGTCTGGGGGTTTGACCTTTGCAAATCGTAACACTTTGGGCATATCATGCTTCCAAACCAGTATTTTATCGAACTCGTTTTCTTTTCACATAATTCACATCTTGCAAAGTTAAACATTTAGTTGATATTAGATATGATCTTATATAAAACTTTTCTAGTAGATTTACATTGATGGAACTCGAATTTTTTTCCAAAAATGTTAGATTTGGATATAATTGGGTTGCATTACCATGTCATGTCTTTTATAACCATGATATTTGATCAGTCTAGATGGGTTAAATTAACCAAATGCCTTGTCCTATAGGCATTTGACGTGACTTGAATTCTTTCAAATTCTTATCCGGTGCTATTGCCTTTGGGAATGTGGGTAAACGTGTCGTAAAAGAATTATTCTTCTTGATATGCTTTTGTTAGGACGTCGATATCAAGCTTGCTCATCTGTAGCATTGCTTTCATGACTCTTTCGGTTTTCTTTGAATCTTTGTCTTGTAGCATCTTTATCATGGTGACCGGAACAACTTGCCATGAGAGTCCATATTTGTCCTTTAACCATCCACATACCTGGGCATTCTTATCACCATCCTCACTAAGTTTATCCCAGTAATAATCAATTTCTTCTTGCGTATCACAATATACCTGAAATGAGATAGCTTCATTAAACTTGAATATCGGTCCTCCATTTAGAGCCAAAAATTTCTGTCCCTCTATTTCAAAATCAATTGTCATTACACTGCCTTCCTTTTTCTTATGGATCTCATAACCTTCTTTTCCATATCGAGTAACGTTACCAATTTTTGCATTTTTAAATATTGAGGTATAAAAATTAACTGCTTCCTCAGCATTATCATCAAACCATAAGCACGGATTGATTTTTTGCATTCTAATGTTATTACCCACTCATACTATAAATATATACACCAAATGAGAAGAGTGGCCCAAACCTAAATTGCAATATGTGTTTTCGAAGTCTGAAATTATTTGCGCAAGCTTGATTTCACTATCCAATATAAGATATATTTATTTCAGGAATTTATGTCTAATTTGTTCTCCCGTATGAAAGAGTCAGGCTTGAAGGCATTGAAGAAAAATGGGGCCCCCGAAAAAGATAGTGGCGAAACTGGTCCCTGAGTCATGAATGAGTATTTTCTGCTCCTCGAACTAAACGAACTTGCCGGGTCAGTAAATGTCCTATACAAATCGATAGCTTTTTCATCTGACACAAGTTCTCTAAGTGTAACGAGATCGTTACCTAGTGAGAGTCCAAACCCAAAGAACATGATTCGGAGTTGCTGCAGTATATCTCTGTGGATACTAGACAATGATGTACTTATAAAAAGCCAACCCAATCCATATTTCCTTGTGGTCCTAACTGCATCCAGCAAAGTTAATCTCAATTGTTCAAGATTTGAATCACTGAATTCATCTTTCCTTGCGTATCTGTGGGCTTCATCCAAAATTACTAATGTGTTTAAGGAAGTATTCTTCTGCCAAGTTTTTTCACCGAGACTAACCAGACCTTTAAGCAATCTCTTTAGTATTAATGACTGAATAGTTTCATTCCAATATCGTAGCTGCATATTGTGAGCAGTTTGTTCAGAAAGATCAACAACAATTAGTGGCTTTAATTTCCAGGTGAACTTTTCTAAAAGATCATCAATTGTTATAGCATCAGGTCTGTCTTCAAATAGACTACAAATTGGAACCCAATATTGAGAATACAGAGTATCTAAATTTCCTTCATCCATACTAGAAACTAAATTATTCAATCTCTTTCTTGGTTCCGGTGTTGAAAATATGAGAAGCTGAATTTCTTCCTTCCGTAATTCATTTATGAAAAGATCAAACGATTCTCTCTTTATCAATTTAGTCAACGTAGTTTTGTTCCTAAGCTTAGGTATTAGTGCATCTACTGCAAATCCCTTATTGAGACCTTTTATTGTCAGCTGATGAAAGATTTGTGATTCAAGTAAGATTTCTTCGAACAATGACCATCTATCTAAAATAAGATTTCTAACATTTATTGATATGACCTGTTTATTTAGATAGTTCATTATTTTTTTCATATTGAAATTAGAATCAGAATTCTGAAATTCCCTGTCTGTGTTACTACTACTATCATTTGTAAAACTTTTAGAAAACTCTCCAACAGGATCTAGTACCAGTAAACCCATCTGACGGAATTTTGAATATGCGGTGAGAATCATTTTTGCAAGTGTTGATTTTCCGGATCCGGTTATTCCAAAAATTCCAAGATGATAGGCTTCTCCCGCACCATTTTCACCGTAGTCAAAATGCTTAAACCACATTGGCAATTTCGTTTTGGAACCATAACTGTTTCCCAAATAAAGCAAGCTATTTTTTTGCTTTTCTAAAATGGTACTTAGGATATTGTCATCTACCTGATAAACATACGTTCCTGTTGGCGGTACTGTACCCAATAAACTAGGTTCAACTAAATCATCGGAACTTGTGAATATTGCACTACAAAGTAGTTTGCCTATATGGACATCCTGTATCCCACTAATAGGGTTAACAGAACCTCTTTTTCTCGCTACAGATTTTATTGTAGGATCCTCTAATAAAAAGTTCTTAAGGGCAATCTCAATAATTTGCCCAATAGCATAATGATTTTTAGAATCCTGTAAATATTTAAAGATGGCCAACTCTCCAACAAGTTGTCTCGTGACAGAGGATTCCAAAATGTCAAGTGCAAGTTCAATTGTTGAAGATGGTGAACCAATTGTTCCAATAATAGAAGTACTTTTTAGAAAATAGCTAATCTTCTTGTCTATGGAATTTTCCATTCCTAGTTCCAAAATCACTATCCACCTTCAGTTCTGTATGAATGCATCATAAAAAATATATCCTTTTCATTGTTATCTGTTAGTTCAGTCATCTGTTTCATTATGATTTGCTTGTAGGCAGGAATAGCTGGAGCCATGTGCTTGGCTATTCTATCGGCCATATAAAGTGGAAATGGTTCCATGATAGAAGGGCTCTGGCATTGATTTTTTATGTTATATAAAATCGCATTTAATTTCCTTTCGTCAAGAGCAATTGGTAGTGGCATTTCAATTCTTAGTGCAGGACACCAAGAATGTGGTTTGTAGTAAACAACTGAAAGATTTTTGATTCCTGAAATTACATCTTGCATTAAAATCTTTAGTTCCTCATCCTCGTATGGCAATCTTATGTGCCATCCTTCTTCACTTGTAAATAATTTTGGACGCGTAAATTCTCCAGGATCTAATATCAAAGTGAGAATTGCTCGATCATCATATTCTTCGGGCCAGTGAAGATTCTTACCTATGTCATTTCTTGAAGTATACTTTGGTATCCCGAGATAGTATTTATCTGTCTCTTTAGACTCCAAAATTTTCTTGTAAGAAATCAAAAAGTCCTTAAAATCTCTCTTGATTTTTTCAGAAGATTTTGTATTGAGAATTTCAATGAAATTGATGGCCTTGTACATATGGATTAGTGCTGTTGTAAGGGAGCCATCGAGATATACTATGTCATATGGTGCATTTGCTGCTAATTTGATTTCCATTTCTACCATTATTGCCCTAGCTGCTATCATATTCTCAGGATTATGTTTTTCGGGGTTGACAAAGACATCATGGCTTGGGATAATGCGCATTCCAGTTTCTTCATTTATACCATTTACCGCAACAGCTGCAGCAAAAAGCAAATCCGTTCCCAGGAGACGATCTACTGCATAAGCACCATCCACACCACCTGAAATTAATTGATCTATATTCCTAAATCTAATATCATTATCCAATAATCCTGTTTGTTCTAGTTGCAGTCGAAATTTCTGTCTTTTTTGATTGATGTCATGAATTGAACTTTGCAGTATACCTCCAATCTCGTTTGTTTTCTGTAACATTTGTTCTACTAAGGAAGCAGGAATCTCAAGAAAAGAGGGTGAATTGATTTCATACATAGGCATTTACCAGATAATTATCCAAATTTATGAAAGTAATGAAATATTGATTTAGGTTCAGAAATGGAGCTGAGTTAATCTTATTCTGCACTTTCACACTCATGTATGTAATATAATCAGAATGAACTTAGCTTTATGCCTTTCTACTAGACTTGATACAATGTCTTTTGGTCATATCCAAATCCAATTATATTGAAAGAATAGGCAATTAAACTTTGCAATCCAACAATGCTTGACAAATCAGATCAAAATTATCTCTTCTCATAAACTTTATTATCTTTTAAACTCAATCAACATAGTGATGAAGTTTAGATTAATGGTAAATATAGTGTATAAAAAAAGCATATTTGTAGTAAGTATTTTTTTGATTTTTGTTTCATTAGTTGGCTTTACAGATCAGAATAATGCTATTCTAGCCCAAACGGAAAATGAAAAAGGATATGAACTACAGATGATGGGAGGAGGTGCATATGTAGTTTCTTCAACAGGTTACAACAGTATGTTTTTAGTAACGGGAGATGGCATAATTGTGGTTGATGTCCCTCCAAGCATAGGTGAAAAGATAAATGATGCAATAGCTGAAGTCACTAACGAACCCATAAAATATCTAGTTTACAGTCATGCGCATAAAGATCACATTGGAGGAGCTCATGCGCTTGGGGGCGGAATAGAAATAGTTGCGCAAAAAGATACGTCAGATTTCCTAAAAATGGCAAACGATACTGAAAGACCGTTACCAACTCAAATATTTGATAACGAAACAACAATAACATTAGGAAACGCAACGTTGCAATTATCATATGGTGGTCCTTATCATCAGAATGGAAATATTTTCATTTATTCTCCGCAGCATAAAATATTAATGGCAGTAGATCAGTTCTCGCCAGGAGGAACGCCTTGGAAACATCTTGCTACCACACCGCATGTTCCCTCATATATTCTATCGTATGATCAAGTACTGAATTATGACTTTCAAACATACGTATCCGGGCATGGAGTGGGTACTAAAGATGATGTACAATTAGAAAAGCAATACGTTTCAGATTTGAAGAACAATGCAGGGTTTGCAATTAGTAATGTAAATTTTACTGAAGCCACCAAAAATGCTGATAAAAGTAGCAATGCGGCAGTAACAGAGGCGTACTTTAATGCAATGACAAATGTTTGCGCAGATAGAACTGATGGTAACTGGACAGGCAAGTTACAAGGGGTAGGCGTTTGGACAGATGAACACTGTGAGAAAATGATAATTAGTCTGAGAAACGACTAACCTATCTATATTTATGAAAGCATCAGAATAAGCAGATATCAACTGATGACATATATCTACCAAATAAGTTTCGGGGTCGGGATCATTTTTGGTTTTATTCGTTCCTTCTCTTTTCAAAAGCTTCAACTTGTTCTCTGACTTTTTGACGCAGCCAATCAATCGGTATAGGTTTTTCGATGAATAAATCTATAGTTCCATCTTTCATATACTTTTGAAATATTTTGTCTTCCTTAACTTCGAAGGCGCTAACTAGTATCGTTCTAACATTTGAATTGAGCATTTTGATTTTGCTTAGTAGGTCTAATCCATTCAGATTTGGCATTCTTAAGTCGGAAATAACAAGAGCATAGTCTTTTTTATTTTCAATAAAATGCTCCAAGGCAGTTACGGGATTATTAAAACAAACAACTGAGATTCCATTAATATGGCCATATATGGCATCTTGATAAAGCTGGGTGATATCAAGCTCATCATCTACGATACTAACAATCTTGATGTTAGAGGTCATTAATCCATCTAATCATCGACCAAACGATTAAAGGTTACTAAAATTTAGATTCTCCAAGACTAGTCTGATTTTTGATTTCAGGAAGATCATAGATGCTGTAGTAATCCTCAAATGTTGCCTTTACAATTTTGAATGCCAGACCTTCTTCATAAGGTCCTTTGGATATAGCTTTCAGAATACCACGCTGAACTGATTTTAGTCTTTTCTTATCCAACATTATATCCTGTGGAATATCGATCTTTAATTCCATTTTTAATAATACACTTTTAGTCTTAACCAATAATTACCTTATAAAATCGATATTTAAAAAGATAAGTCTAGTCCTTTGTTAGTGTAAGCACCGAATGCGAATTCAATTCAAATTCCTATTTCTGAGCCGCCGCATTGTCTATATCACTTTCTGCAAGAAGGTTTAGTGAAGTAAGATCTTCATAGAGTTTTGTGAAAGCCCATTTTTCATAATCATTTTCTGCATCTTTTATCCATTCATTCAACGAATAATCTTGAATTAGACGATAACGGTATTTTTTAACGTCTTCTACGGGGGCAAGAAAAATTATTTCTGTCTTTTCATCCATACAATATCTTCTTCCTTTCATTTGTTTTCTCAAAACATGAACACGCTCTTCTGTTAGAGGCCCATCTTTTTTCTTAGTGATCTCCCTCATTTATTGAGCAACGATGACAAACGAATCTTATTATTCATTTTGGTCATTTTTCGCTTTTTCTGAACTAAAAATTTATAAAAATTGATAGTGTAATAACCAATGCCTTGTTCTATTTTTTGAATACTTGATTAGGAACAAAATTTTTGGCGTTAAAAATGTCAATTGATTATTTGTTTTCTTTCATAGAACAGATTTATATTATGAGGCAATTGAAGTAACTAGTGTCAGTTAATTACGATGGAAAGTGTGAACACTGTGGCAAGGACAGACAGCGTGTAACTCTGGATGTTTATATTCATGACATACCTGGAACACGGGGAAGCGAGGAATGGTGTTTGGAATGTGTCCGAGGAGCGGGTAAGGGAAAAAAACAGCACAAAGTTCCGGTAAAACGCTCGAAAACCTAGTTAGTGTTAGAATTTCTAAATTTTCTATTTTCTGTAAATTGTATCGAGTCGATAATTATAAAAGAAGCAAAGGATGCCTTATACTTTTCTTGTTAAACTTTATCTAATACTTGGTATCAAAATAATTCCTTGTCTTTCGACACTTGGAAGAAAATGATGGATGAACAGAATAGAATAATCAATGAGGCGTTCAAAAGTCAATCCCAAATGCTAAATGACGCGATTAAAGAGTTCAGTGAAAACAATCCCAGAATGATTATCAATGCTATACAACAGCAAGCTGAAATTTTTAACCAATTAATTCAACAGCAGGGCCGAATATTTGCTGACGCCATGAAACAATTAGACGAAAAAAAGACTCAAGCGTTACAAAATGGAACTGATCTATCAAACAATGTGAACAGTGAGAAACAGCAGAAAAAGAAAAAATAGTAACAGGCAAATCCTCATTAAATCCTTCAAGTGTGGACGTCGGGGTGGATCTGATTTTTCAGATTGTTCGAGATATTGGGATCTGACAATTAATTCTCTAGAGAATGCTTGTTGTATCTTTCATAAATTGACTTAAACTTTGAAGAAAAAGCGTTGCCATAGAATTCTGACAATAAATCAGGATCTTTATCGATTGCTTTGAATATATCTCGCTGTGTCAATATCCCAATCATATTACTATTTTGGTCTACTACTACAAGTCTGCGAATTTTTTTGATATTCATGATTTTAGTTGCGTCATTTATGGATGCGATTGTTTATTGTAATAAGGGGTTTACTCATCAAGATTTAAGAGGTGTCTGAAGCAAGTTTGGATTCTGTTTACCCAAAATTCGCACGACATCACGTTCAGTAATTATACCCAAAGGAATGCGGTCCCTGTGATGAGTAACAATTATTACAGATCCAATATCGTTTGCGTACATTACATTGCGTGCTCCCATAATATTTTGATCTTCAAAGTCGGTTTGAACTTTTGTATTCATAAGATCAGATACCGACATCTTTTCTGAGTGCATTTGGTACATTTGTGAATTGGTATATTTATTTCTGGGATTGTATTCCATGTGAATGTTTAGGTAATGGTTCTATAACCTAATAGTCCGATATTTTCCTTGTATATTGAGCAAACTGCTATTAACATGTTTAAAGTTAAACTTGACGTTGGCGAAAGATCTTAGAATTACCATCATTCTCGGGTTCCTACTAGCAGGAGTTGGACATATTTATTTAGGTTTTATAAAACGCGGAATAATCATTCTCATTATTGGAATAGGTTTCGGATATATCGTGTCCTCGTTTGTCCCCTTTCCTTTGAGTTGGTTGATTATTGGCCCTTATTGGATCTGGCAATTAGTAGATGTATATAACCTCTATAGAAAGTTGAGGTTTGGAGAAACTCAGAACTACGATTTTAAAAAATGATATTTACGATGTGCTTCATTGAGCTACTAACGAACAAAAATAAAGCTAACTAAATGGGAACTCAAATATTAAGCAATATTGTGCAAATACAATATATGATAGAATGTTTTACATGAATATGTAAATTGAATGATATCGCTACGTTGGAACATTTAAAATTTGGTATTAATAAAACGAATTTAGTTGTTTTTATTGTTTCATTGCTATTTTTTGGCTTATCAACTCCTTTTGGTTTTTCTTTTGTACAAAACCAATCGTTAGTATACCAAGATGCATCACTTGGATTCAAATTCCAATATCCCGTGGAATGGAAACAATTCTTGGAAAAGGATAGAGTGGGATCGGGAGTTGCATTCTCTCCATTGCCAACACGTCCTTCTGAGAATTTTGCTGATTTATTGATTTATACAAGTGAGAATCATCAGAATAAAACCCTAAAAGAATTCACGAATGAAATAATCCGTGAGCAATTATGTTGTATTGATAATCAATCCTTAAAGTATAACGATACACATTTGAGCGGAATCCCTTCAATCAATGCGTCATGGGATCTAACCAAAAACAACAACGATGTATATGGAAAGGCATTGTTGAATTTAGCCATAAAAGACGGAATCGCGTATGTAATTCATTATGATGCTAATTTAGAAACATTTGCCCGATGGTTACCAGAAGTAAAAAACTTAATCAATTCATTTCAATTGTTTGAATAACTAGGATCTTGTAATTTAGCTGTTCTAGTTTTTCGTCTATCTCGTAAGAAGACTAATAAGCCCGCGAGAAAGATAACCTTTGCTACGATTATTAATGCGTATATGATTTGTGGATCTGTCAAATAGTATATTTAGTTATTAATAGGCATTAAGGCTTTCAATCTGAAATATCTGCATATAAATTTGTAGGGTCGGCCGTCGTTATCCACACCGCTATCGGTTCTAAATTGGCATTCCAGTTTTCGTACTAATGCTTCAACCGTCACATACTTGCGATTTTTCTTTGTACAATCATGTATGTGTATGTATACTAGTAGGTATACACAATACGGGTGAATATATACCCGTATGCCAACTAGTAGGAATATGGGCGAGGAAACAAAACTGTCTTTAAACTCTAGTAAAAGATCATCACTAAGAACTACAGTACCTATGTCTCTTGTTAAACAATGGGATCTTAAAATCGGTGACAAATTAGACTGGGTTATAAAAATTTGCGATGGTGAACTTGTCGCTGTCATAAAAAGAAAAAAATAATTACAGTAGTAAAGTTTGGTAACAATTTTCTAAAAGATAGAACTATTTTTAGAATGATTTTTATATCGTTAAGTCGCATTGGTAAACCTCTACTTGAACGTAGAGGCTAGGTGGAGTCATGAGTCTCACCCGATAAATGGCTCCACCAGTGTCATTATAACATGAACTTGCAGTCTTAGTTCCGTAGGCTAGAAGATGATTTAAACTTTATTGTCATCTACGCTATTAGAATTTCTAAATTTAGGACAGTCGCACTTGGTACATTTTGTTGGACCGGTCTTCGATGATTTTCGGACATGATGAAATCTTTTATGTCCACAATGGCACCTATCATTCTGACTCAAGGGCAATTTGATTAGCGCCACGAATTATTAAAAATTCCGATAGGCTTTTGTCATGACTTCTCTCCCCTTGTGGCGACATAGATTTTAAATTAGTATTAGCCGAATATTCTCTGTATGCCACTGGATGAAATTTTGTAGCAAGAAATTAGAGATTCAAAACTTTAGCTTTCTCGAGAAAGAGATGAACCTACGTACAAACGAGTTCTTAAAAAAGGATCAAACTAATTAATTGGGTTCTTGAAAATATGAAAAATCCTAGAGTTCATATTTGCAGTCTCCTTGAATCCAGGATGAACGAAACGATACAGTAAATAAATAAAACCGATACAATATTTGATGCTAATAAATTACATAGTGAATTACCAATTTGGATTTGATACTTTATCAAGTTCATATTAATGAAAATTGCTACGGATTTAATCGAGGTATGCTTAAGTACAATGGTCTCATTGAAGATCTCATGTTAGGTGAATTAATCGGAGAAATGCAAGGTAAGGTTTCCAGTCAAAGAGTCATTGATGTTAAAGGTCCCACTATGGAGACAAGCATAATGGCTTCAGGCAATCTAAAAGGTGTACAGGTAACTGAAGCCCTCACTTATATGGCTAACACTACTTCCAAAGGAATACTTCATGGAGTGGGAAATGGTATAATAACCACTCAAGAAGGGGATGTCGCGACATACACCGGTGAAGGTATCGGCAAGTTCGATGGTTCTGGTATTCTAAAATGGCGAGGAGCCATATTTTTCGAGGCAAGTTCAGAGGGCAAATTGGGATTCCTCAATAACACCGTCGGTGTCTTCGAAGCACAAGTTGACACAGGGGGTAGTTTTACAGATAAGACTTGGGAGTGGAAATAGGCTCAACGGTAAATAATACTTAAATCTAGTTCTCATCTTGTAATATATTCACAAGATTATTTTCTACTCTGCTCTTTTCTAATTCGATGTTACTTTCAATTTTATACGAGTTCGTCGGGATTCGAACCAAGTAAATACTAGGATTCCTACTACCTAGTACATAGCTTTTTGTTCTAATGGATTTATAATGTCATTTTACAGAGGAAATATCAGAAGCTTAGGCGTGAGATCAAAAATAATCTTAAATAGTTCAATACATAGCGTAAAAAATGATACCTCCGGATAACTTGACATTATTTTCAAAGTTGCCAGTTCTTGTTATTTTAATTTCGTTACCATCAACATCAACACTTGAAGCACAAGAGAATGCAACTGAATCAAATGCGCCTAAATTCATTGCAATTCAGCACGCTGAATATGGATCAATAAATGCGATTAATGCAACTTCATACTCCTTGGAATTGAATAATGTTTCTGACAAGACAATTTTGTTTTCAGATAGGCCAGACAGAATTGTTTCTTCAGTCACCACTGATGATTTTATTGGTAACTGGTCTGTGGGATCAGATAGTTTTACAGTTGATCCACCTAATGCTGTTTTAGTGAAGGATGATATGGAGGATCAAAATGATATCATAATAGAGCTATTAATCCTCTTTATGATGTGGATAAGAGGACATTAAACTATGAAATTAAAACTGAAGCTATACCTACTAGTATAAGACAGTTTGGCATGTCTACACTCATAATAGATGCAAGTGTTGGAATTGGGATGAGTGACGCTGATACTTTTTGATACTCTATAATATCAATCTTTTTCTTGACCAATCATCATATCCAAAATATACAATATTCAATGACTTAGTCCGCTATACTAGCAAGATTTTACCTATACATTAAAAAAGCTATGGGGTTTGTACATCCACTGAATAGAGGAGATGACATGCAGTTGATAGAATGGTCATCGTGGCTAGATTTTAATCATAATACTATTGACAAAGTTCCAGAAACGGAAGGGGTCTATAAGTTACATTCAAGTATGAAGATTTTATTTATAGGAAGCAGTAAAAATCTCAGAGAATCTCTTACACAAGACCTGACAAACCCTTGTATAAACAATAACTCTAGATTTAGCTATGCTGTTACAGATACGGCAGATAAAATAAGAGAGGACTTATTGAATGAACACCGGAATAAGCATGACGGAAAATTGCCAGTATGCATGTAACAATAAATTTATGTTCCCAAACAAAATGAGATTTGTTTAATCCATACTGTGATGTAATGCTTATGAAATTGATTGTGATTTGCTCCTATTCTTTAAAATAGTACCGTTTCCTATTATGATTTATGAAAAAGGAAAAGGCCCGCTATGTAGATGGATTTGTTTTGGCTGTTCCAAAACGCAATATCGATGCTTATCGCCGAATGGCCAGAATGGGAGGTAAAATCTGGCGTGAACATGGAGCGTTGGAGTTTCGTGAATGTGTTGGTGATGATTTGGCAGTTAAGATGGGAGTACCGTTTTCCCGAATGATGAAGAAAAAATCAAATGAAACGATAGTTTTTTCATGGATTACTTTTAAATCTCGAACGCATCGAGATCGTGTCAATGCCAAGGTAATGAAAGATCCGAGGCTAGGTGATATGGATCCCAAATCGATGCCATTTGATTTGAAACGTATGGCTTATGGCGGTTTCAAAATCCTTGTAGACGTTGGATAATTGATTACGAATGTTATTATTCTCGATCAAGGAATTTGTTACCTCGTATTGAAACTAAAATAGGCATGCTAAATTTTATAATCGTAACTAGCATTGGATATTAACTTTAGATAATTCAGGCCCAAGTGTAGTAATATTAAGTAGAACGTGTCATCTAAGATATGAGGCAACTAGCTGCTAGTTCTTTGATTTTGGTAGTTTTGATATTTTTTCTCGCCTCGCTGTTGGCATCACCTTCTTTTGCACAATCATGGTCTCAAGGATCACCTATGCCTACAGCAAGATCAGAGATAACCGCTACTAGTATAGGAGATAATATTTACATTATAGGTGGATTTGATGGATCAGGAGATGTTTTGGACATTGTTGAAGTTTATAATGTCAATAACGACTCTTGGAAATCGATTGCTCCACTACCAGAACCGCTTCATCATACTGCTGCCACCACTTTTGATGGGAAAATTTACGTTATAGGTGGATTTATTTCAAGAGAATGGATACCGTCAAATATGTTATTCATATACGATCCGATAAAAGATGAATGGAGTGAGGGAAAATCTATGCCTACCGCACGAGGGTCATTGAACGCTCTATTTGTTAATGGTATTTTATATGCAATAGGAGGCCAAGATGAAGCCAGAGCTTGGAATGTTAATGAAGCATACAATCCAAGTAATAATAGTTGGAGATTAGAAGCACCAATGCCTACTGGAAGGCATCATTTCGCATCTGCGACGATCGAGAATAAAATATATGTAATAGGCGGAAGGATAGTTGGGTCTTCTCCTCTGGTAAATGTGAATACCGTGGAAATGTATGACACAAAAACAGGAAACTGGATTACTATCGAATCAATGCCATCAAAAAGAAGTGGAATAGCTGCTGCCGCCATAAACAATAGTTTTTTTGTATTTGGAGGCGAGGATCTGAGTGGAACATTTGGTAACAATGAAAAATACAATATTGAAAATGAGAGATGGGTATCACTAGAATCGATGCCTACACCTCGTCATGGTCTCGGAGCAGTCTCTATAGATAACAAAATTTTTGTAATTGGTGGAGGACCTGAAGCTGGATTAAGTGTGAGTGATCTTAACGAAGTGTACTCAGTAGAATAGGTCTTACGTATACTAATCATAAGATTGTATTTGTTACTCTAGAAGGAATGTAATGTAGCTTGTGTGTCTGTTGTAATTATCATTTTTGTTTTCTTACTAATACGTCATTACCTTCTATTTTTACCTCATATTTCGGAACTGCACTTGTTGCAGGAGGCTTTGTAGGCTCACCAGTCCTAATATCAAACTTTGATCCATGCCACGGACATTCAACTTCAAAACCTTCAAGTGTTCCCTCGTTCAATGGACCTCCAACATGAGTACACACATTTCCAATAGCATAATATTTTCCTCCTGCATTAATGACGCAAACTGTTTCACCATCTACTTCCACTGCTTTCATAGACGAAGTGCCTATATCTTTTGATTCGGCTACCTTAACAAAATCCTCAGACATTTTCTTCATTTATTATTCCTCAAAATAGTATATAACCAATAGCAAGTAAAAACGATAGAATTGAAATGTAAACGTTTAATTTTTATACTTTTTAGAATTCATTAAATTAGAATTAAGTTCAATTATCTTGTATTATATGAGACAGCCCCCTGAACGTTTCTATCAACATGTCCTTGTTACTAAAAGTAAAAAAGTTTAGTTTTGTATTGAGGGTCGGACCCCTAGCAGTGAACCTACAGTAGGTGTTTCTTCAAGATCAAGGTTAATAGTAAGCACGTTTGAGATTGACCTTGACTTTGTCACATCTGTGAGAGTAACATTAGCAGTTACACTAGTTAGCGACTTGTCTCGAAAAGATGTCCTAAGTGTTTCTGTACCACCATCACTCTGGGCAGTAAAACCGCTTGGAAATGAGGTAGTTTTGAGGAGTGTACCGTTAGGGGCAAAGACAGCCATTACTGCATTTATGACTTGACCTTGCAGCGATTCATCTTCGACAGAATACTGTATGTTTACCCTAACTTGATTTGCATCAGTATTTGTTAAAGGCGTGAAGCTTGAATTCCCTTCAGAAATCGTTATGCCTGGGGTATCTTGTGCGGATGTAAATGGTATTAAGCCTATTATAAAACTCAAACCAATCGTCAACAACCCAAGACCTAACATAATCATATAACTAGTTAGTTTTGTCATCGATACTTATTCAACCACAATCAAATATTCAACATCAATAAAAAATCTTTCCCTTTGATATACAAAATCACGACCTATTTCGTTTAATCCCAAACCTGAATTTTGTGGACATAACACTGTAATTTGAAATCATCATCATTTTGGTCTGAAGGGTGTTAAGATAAACCAGCGTACTTTAATCCTGTATAATTACACTACACCAGCTTGGACATCTCTTATTGAGATAATGCTTAACTGCTTACTCACCTCGAGGCGGCCAGTCAAGTATCTCCTCAAATCTTACTCGAACCAACCGGTTTACTTTGAGTCCTATCTTTATCCTCGCTGAAGGTCTCGTAGACCAAGCCGCCAAAAAATTTCTCATTCTTAGATATTTTGGACACGGCTGAAAGCATTGTTTTCAACGTGATGATCCTTGATTAATTTTTCTGACATTAATTTCAAGTCATGAGATAAGAACAGTTCAGTATCAATGAAAGGCTCATGATTCAAAATCGATAAAATGAATGTACTTTGAGAGCTATGCTTTTGCCTCATAAATTAAATTAAACGGTGTCTGAGTAGCTCGTCTAAATTTTGTAAACCCCGCTGCCTTTACTATCTCACTTATTTTCTTTTCTCCTGCCTGTGCCCCCAATGCGGGACCGTTCTCTGCCAGAGAATTTGGGACGCACACGAGTGTAGAAGCAGCATAAAATGATCTCCCTATCAAGTTAAGATTATCCTCTAAATTCTCATTGGCCATAGGTTCTACAATCATACATGTTCCGTTTGGCTTAAGTGAGTGTAATGCAAATTTCATAGCCCCAATTGGGTCTCCCATATCATGTAGACAGTCGAAGAATGTTATTAGATCATAGTCATCACCAATTGACTTATCGTTAGCAGACACGGAAACAAACTCCACATTACTTATCGTTACTCCTGATGTTTCTTCTGCCTTTCTTATTTGATTTTTAGCTTTTTCTATAGAAGGACCATGATTATCAAAGCCATAAAATTTTGAATTCGGATACGCTCTAGCCATGAGAATTGTCGATATACCATAACCACATCCAATATCAGCAACTTTGGCTCCTTTCTTTAGTTTTTCTTCAACTCCATTAAGGGATGGAATCCATGAACTCACCAAATTTCCTACATAACTAGGTTTGTAAAATAACGCGCTACCCTCAAAGAGATCGTTATGATGATCGCTCCATTTTAGCCCCTTCCCACTTTTGAACATTTCTATGAATTTATCTTCATCTTTAAAGTAAGATCTTATTGCTTTATATGCTCCTTGAATATACACTGGACTATTCTCATCAGCTAAAGCCATAGCTTGTTCTGGTGGAAGAGAATATTTCCTGTTAATTGGATCGTATACAATGTATCCTCCAGCAACTTGATTTGCCAACCATTCTCTAATAAGACGCTCATTAGTGTTAGTCGCTTTCGCTAACTCTTCGGATGTTATTGGTCGTTCCAGCCCTGTCATGGTTTCGTATAGATGAAGTCTATCTCCAATAATTATCAACATTGCACTTAGTGTGCTTGTAATATCTTGCATTGCTTTTAGCATGAATTCGCTCAATTTTTGTTCATCAATTTTACCTGAATTAAAGTTTGATTTCATATGCAACTCTGAGGAATTAATTTTGTATGATATTTTAATTTAATTGATCCAAAACTAGAATAAGGCTCTTCTGACCATCAAGAACAATCATATCGTTCCATCTTTTAGTATATGTTTTGTAATGGAGGGGATATTCCCAACGATACAACGAATTGTTCAGGACTTTTCATACTCATCGTGACGCCGAAACCACAATCCCGTCTCGTTGCGTCCTTTGGGAGCACGGTCAAGCCATTGGTACATTCCCCAAAGAACGTCGAGTCCTCGTGCATATGTTGAATAGGTATGATATACAATACCGTCTTCCAGTACGAATGCACTCATGCCGGGTCTCTCGCGGGCATATGTGAGTGCGTCAGTCCCCGCCATGGCCGCGAAGTCTGCCTCACCGCCTTGACCATCACGAGATTGCCCCTTTTTTGAAGTTTTCCCTGCACGTGAATTACCTACCGGTTTCTCTCGCTCGTAATTGTATTCAATGCCACCCTTACGCTGTTGCTCTTCGGTGAACCAAACATTAAAGTCGGAGTTAAAATCGCTACCTAGTGATGAGGCCCAGGGGAATGTCCATCCCATTCGGTGTTTATACGCCCGTAGCTTTGCAAGAGGGGCGCGCGAGACAGCTGATAATGTGACATCATGGTTAGATAGATGGACTTCTAACCCATTAAAACCATCAGCGATAGCCGAACAGGCTGGACATCCGGCGGTATAATCAGGACCGAACATGAAGTGATAAATTAGTAATTGTGATCGCCCTTTGAATAGATTTGCTAAAGAAGCATTCCCTTCTTCGGTCTGAAAATGATAGTTCTTTTGAATCTTAACCCAAGGTAGTTTTTGCCGCCGTTGAGCAAGTTCATCGCTACGTCGTGTGAGCTCTTTTTCTGCTTTTAGTAGCTTGAGTCGTGCTGACAGCCACTGTTTACGTGTCCCAGTTTTATGCTTCATCAATGCCACGCTCCAGAAATTTTATTTTGCAGTGCATCTTCAACTCCCATAATCAAATGGTTGCCTTTAGCTACAACCTCAAACTGAGCGTTACCATCAATGGGTTCTCGTTCTATGATAACTTCAAGATCAGATATTCTGAAATGCCCGTCATAACAATTATTCATTCCTACACACACTAAATATGATCATTAAAGTAATATATCTTGTGTAACATATATTAGTTTGAAGTGTATTGTTTCACGATCATCAGAAAACTGGACGACAAATGAAAAAAAATAGCGCTAACAATAAATTATGCTTTTCGAAAGTGCTTAATGGTCCGGGACTCTAGTGCATTTTCATTGTAGGATATCGTTTAGGACGCTTTTAAAATGAGCCACAATTATTAATGAATTTTATAATCTGGACGCAGAAGGATATGATTGAAATATTGTATCTGAATACTAATCGAATATTAGATTAAGATTTTTCAAAAGTGTAGTAATGTGGCTGATGAATTGCTCGACAGCATCCTCCGGTACTTACAGTTAGAATCCAAGATAAAGACTTACAAAAATACAGGGCCAAAGAGTAAGGGCCTTAATAATGCTTAATGAAAAGGTGTGAATGAAATTATTAGTGATCGCGTAACAGGGAAAGTTAATATACCTAGGGAGACACATTTGCCCAATGTTAAGTACCAACTCCATAAGGGTAACGATCTTTGGCCTATTAATTTTAATTAGTATTATGAACATTCAAATCATCTCTTATCCGTTTGGGTTACAGGTGGAGGCTACAACAGTAATAAAAGATAGCAAGACTTCCGACATTGATGGTAATAAGACTATCTCACCTCATGGCGCCAATATCTCGGCCAACTTGCCTTTGTTGGTGGTTTTTCCCCAGGGCAGTCAGATTTCACCTTTTGGCTTTAGTACAAACGCAGAGGGTAAACTGCAAATCGAGGTTCTTTTCAATAAACCTGTAGACACATCAACATTCGTTCTAGGCACTAGTAATATCTTAGCGATGGAAACAAATCCAAACGCAACGGTTACTGTCAATTGGGATCTTAACAATAGGTTTTTGACTGTAGTGACCAATGATTCATTGAACTCTTTGTGTAATTTTGATCCTGATTGTAACTTTGCTCTAAGGCTTGATGGTACAGGGTCTAATCCGATTAGAGCCGCGGATGGAGGTTTACTAAATGGGGGATTTGACGATTATTGGGTAGGGTTCGTTATCTTAGGATAAATTTTGAAAGAATTGAATCGCCTTCTTGATACTTTTTGTATTATTATCGACTTCGTAACCAATTCTTGTTAACATTTTGATTTTGATTTTCTGACATCCGTGCCTGCTTTAGTCGGACAGTTCCATATCGTAATCAAACTTTACGCCTCTAGTCTTTTGTGCTGCTGCCATAAATTCAGCATCCATAGTATATTTTTTAATAATTACTTTGTGTACCTTTGATAATCCATACAGTAACATCTCTTTTTCGTCAGCAAAATCCCTTATGCCTGTGTATTTGTCGTCATAATCGCTAGTTCTATGTATCTTTACCTTTATCTTGTTTTCAGTATTTTTAGTTTTCATTTCTTTCTCCGGCTTAATTATCATCAGGCCTACTCTCCTTAAGACTTTTTTGATTTTTTTTCCATCCCTCTGAGCGTAATTATTTCGACTGGATGGAGAGGGATAAAATTGAATTTTGCAGAGCAATTTCGGGCCCGGAGGGATTTGAACCCTCGACCTGACGCTTAGGGGGCGTCCGCGCTATCCATTTTGCGCTCATGCCTGTAATCTTAATGATCTGCGCTACGAGCCCGAGAAATTTGAGTACCGAGGTAAATATTAAGATTCAAGTGTACTGTGTAATATCTTGTATCGACGACATATTTGCCAATTGTCTGATGTTTTATCTGCAATTAGTATCAAAATTTCAAGTGCAGACAGGACGGAAAATAAAATATCGATATTATTATTGATTAACTTTCGAATGATTATTGAGAATACTGCTCTAATTCTCCTTTTAATTTTAATATAGCAGCATCTATTTTGCCATAAGTACTAATATCCTCTATGAGTTGTTTTATTGCAGTCTTTGGAAAATCATTCTTGAGTATATGCACAACCGTAAAAATATCTTCTTCTTTGAGCCCGTCTTTTATTAGGTCTGAAAATTTTTTAAAAGCGTTCTCATAGTCTTTCCCCTTAGCTTGTTCTTCTTCTTGTTTTCGCTTATAATATTGCATTACTTTCTCAAATTTCCGCAAGTTTGCTTTTAGCTGTTTTATCTCTTCTGTCGTGTTTACAAATTCATTATGTTTAGAAACAATGGCCTTTGGATCATATCCCATCTTCTTGATATCAATAAAAGCCCGGGCTACCGCGCCATATTCGGAAGAAAATTCAGAATAATTGTACATTTCAAGTAAGCTCATGATTTGGCGAAATGCATTCAGTTCCTTCTCTTTGATTTTCAGTCTCTTCTGCTCCTCTTCCACCTTAACCTTGGTGTCTTCTAATAATTTACTCTTTGATTTAATGCGTCTTTCTAATTCTCGCAATTCATCAACTGCGGATTTTATTATTTCTTCCAGTTCGTGAGGCTCCACATTTTCTCTCAACATTATTTCGATTATTGAAAAGATCTGTTTTGCGGAATCAGAGAGAGGGATATTGTATTTGTTACACAGTAAGTCTAATGCATTAAGAAATTTTTCTGACTTCCTTTCGTCCAACATATTCAATTTTATGAGATTCTTATATCTTAGATTGGCTGCTATCTGTGGAATGCTCACTCGTTCTTTCTTTGCAACAATAGCAATTTGTCTCTGCAAATCAGCTGTGTCGTCAGACCTAATAATTTCAGTGATGAAGCCGCTAACAGTGCCATCACTCACCTTGAGCTGATTAACAATTGCTTTTTGGGATTCGCCAGACAAAAACATCCGAAGAGCTTCATTCCTTAACCAGTTTTTGTTAGGCAGGGTCATAAGCGAAGATAATTATGACCTATAAAAATAGATATTGATAGTGGCTAAAAGCCGCCTTAATTTTTTGAAATTTTTTTTTGAATATTAAGTGAGCGAAAAATGAGATTTATTTGAACGATTCTCGAATAATTATTGAGCGTTTATTGAAGAATTCATGTTATCTTAAATGATCAAATTGGATAATCTTCAATGATACCGAATTGTTAATATCAAATTCTCCTTATAGGATCAGGTATTATTAATGAACAATTCTATCAGATCGATAGCTTTCAAAGATCATGGGTAGGATTCTCTGAATTTTTCTGCTATTTAATACCTTTTATAAAATTCATCCTTTGCGTTTTTCTCAGTTTCATTGATACCCCATAGAAACTCTACATAATTCTGGGCGAATATGGTTACAAGAAATCGGAATAGATCTTCTGCGGATTTATATCCATACTTCTCCATTAGCTTGTTAACGTTCTCTTCATCTTTTTGGGACAGTTTAATTCGAAGTTCTTTCATCTGCTACCACTATATATCAAAAGGTATTTTAATTAATTTTTGCGGATTTGTTTCCTTCGTAACTGAAACTTGGTCATAGCATCGGATCGAAGAAATTACTGCATTTAAATTAGGCTTTTTTCACTTTAATGAGCGCTACAAGCGAAATTATTGCAATATCTTGCAACCAATATAAGAAATACTATGGATCTAAGAATATGGGCCAAGATATAAGATGGCAAGAAGTCCTAAATAAAAGGGCTATTGGAATAGACAAGTGCGATTTAGGCAAAGTTGAACAAATAAATGATGATATGATAATAACAAAAAAAGGTCTGATTAACAAAAGTAGATACTTGATGCCAAAGAAACTAGTCGATAGGTTTGATGGAAATATACTTTATTTCAAAATTATGAAGGCAGAGGCCAGGCAATTTCGGCAGAATGAGCTGATACAATAAGAAATATGTAAATGAAAATTAGTAGTTAGCCGATTTACACCTCCATTATTACCAGCATCATCAGTATCTTTGCTCGATATATTACTTCAAGATATACTAAGATCGCAAATTATTGCCCTACCAAAATAAATAGAATGATAAAGCCCGTATCAGAATTTAAAGTGAGATCTTAGCTGGAAATGGAAATGAATACATCTCAAGATATTGCATTAATAGATAAAGAGAATGAAAATTGTATTAATGTCACTAATCTCAAAAAACAATATGGCAAAGACAAGCCTTTTGTTGTCAATGGTATCTCCTTTGCAGTCAAATACGGGACAGTATTTGGTTTTTTAGGTCCTAATGGCGCCGGAAAGACTACAACACTTAAGATTCTTACAAGTCTTCTTAATCCATCATCTGGCAATATTACTATATTTGGTAAAGATCTTTTTAAGAAACAATCAGAAATCAAACGAAAGATTGGAGTCGTTTCTCAAAATCCCAGTTTTGAAGCAAACCTTAAGGTAGAAAGATCTCTTGATCTTTATGGGTTATTGTGGGGTTTACATGATAAAAAAGCAAGAAAAAATAAAGTGAAGGAAATTTTAAAAACTTTTGATTTAGAATCTATAAAGAATTCAAAGAATGATGAACTTTCCATAGGTCAGCGAAGAAGGGTGCAGCTTGCACGAGAATTTATGCACGACATGGACTTGCTTTTTCTTGACGAACCTACTGTTGGACTGGACCCTTCAGCAAGACGTATGCTACTGGATCATATAAAAAAACATGTCAAGTCAGGACTGACAGTTTTCTTTACTACCCATATTATGGAAGAGGCAGAGTATCTGTGTGATGAGATTGCTATAATCGACAACGGGAAAATAATCGCATTTGATACACCAATTGGATTGAAACAAAGATATGGACGTATGAATAAATCTATAGAAATTACCTTTAAGGATAACTTAAATGAGGGCTTCGTAGATATTTTAAAAGAAATTGTAAAGGAGAACAAAAAAGTTAACGATAATGATGCACTTAACTATACTTCCCCAGAACTTACTTTGAAGGGTGAAAATGCAATCAAGATCAAGGTCTATGACATTGAAAAAGTTATTTCTGAGATATTTCTAGTCGTTCCTAAATATGGTATGGAGATAGAAAATATCTCGGTAAACTCACCATCACTGGAAGAAATTTTTCTCACTATAGTGGGAAATTCAAAGGACAATTTTAATAGAGAGAGAAAAGAATGATATCCGCAGACAAGTACGTTTTTGTATCGGGGATTTTACTTTTACTATATAGAAATCTATTTGCAGCCATTGATAAAATGTTTTTCATATGGCAGATATTATTTCCCGTTTTTCAAATTTACATAATGGGTTATGCATATTCTGCTTTAATAGGCGATCAAGGAATTAACATAGGATCATCTTCAGTCTCTTATGTTGCATTCTTGACGACTGGGATGATGGGATTTAATGTGATGCAGGGAAGTCAAATAGCGGGAACTATTTTTTGGAATGATAGGAAAAATGGAATGTTTCATCAAATTTTGGCAATGCCATTTAATAAGATACAGTATGTAATCGCAAATCTAGTAACACTTATTATTATAGGACTTACAAGCGCAACAGCTATTATTTTAATTGGTCTACCAACAATATTTCAGGACATGAATATAACGTCATGGGGTATATCATATACAATTTTTGCCCTTGTAGCAGGGTCCATATTTTTTGGCTCATTTACAATAATTTTGTCAACAAAGATGAAAAGTAGCGAGACTTATAACGTATTTAGTAACGGACTTTTTATATTTTTTATCTTCGTTAGCTCAGTATTCTATCCTGCAGAAGGTTTACCACAACCACTATCGGTGGCCTTTTATTTCAATCCGCTGACATACATAGCTGATATTACTAGAGCAGGGATATTTTCGCAAGTAGATACTTTTACGAATTTAGAAGTACTTGCTTTAACACTATTTTCCGTTGGTACATTTGTTATTGCTACCAGAGCAATGGTAAAGTTGCAGATCTAAAATAAAATGACTAAAAATTTATTTTAAGTCTAAACTAGAGCCGATCATGAAATATAATAAATATCCTTCAATCAAGTCTCTTGTTTGATAACATCTGTTTCCTCATTAATGATGATTCGATTGGACGAGTAAATTTTAATATTATAGTCCTAAATTTAGTCTCATTAATACGTCAATAAGTAATACTATTGAGCCAACTGCGACACTTGCAATCATGAAAGGAAATCCAACTCTAATAAATTGATTGAACGTAATCCTGTGGCCATTTACTTCAGCCAGTCCTGTGGCAACTATGCCAGCACTTGACCCTATTACCGTACCGTTCCCTCCAAATCCAGCGCCAAGTGATAATGCCCACCATAACGGATTAATGGCAAGGCCTCCAAACACTGCCGCTACCGATTCAGTATTGTAGATTGCATATATGAGAGGGATCATCGTTGCAGTAAATGGTATGTTATCTATAAATGCACTTGCTATTGCAGAAATCCAAATTATCATAAAGAACAATACCCAAGGATTACCACCACTAATTTGCAGAACGGTATTGGAAAGTAGATCGATTGCACCCGCTTTTTCAGCTCCACTAATTATTATGAATAGTCCTGCAAAAAAGATCAAGGTAGACCAGTCAACCTGTTTTAGGATGTGCTCAGGCCTAGACTTTGCCACAATCATCAGTACTCCTGCACCGCTAAGTGCTATTATCGAAGGTTCTATACCGATACTACCATGAATTACGAAAAGAATGATAACTCCAACCAATACTGCTAGTGATTTTCTTAAGACTGATCTATCCTTGATAAGGAGCCTTTC
>DATFBL010000056.1:0-16725 GCA_035253865.1 Nitrososphaeraceae archaeon
TGACGCTGCTCCAAATTCCACACTACAGCAGGCAGTTTCAAGGTGTACTGGCCATAGTGACCAGATTCTTCCCCAGTTTATTGCATATCCTAGTGGTTGGTCCAATGCTCTTGTTAGAACATCTCCAAGTTTTCCTACGATTATATTAAAATTCGTGGGATTTACCAGATCTTTTATCAATACTGAATCAGAGCCTCCAATTTGATTCCATGAAGATCTACCAAATACCTTTCCTCCCCGAAAGATAAAGTGCATAGCTCATTGCAGAAAACATTATCGCCAGAAATCCTATTATCGGAAGTGTCGCTGAGCGTGGAATAGAAAAAAGTGATGCGCCCCAAGCATATAGAAATATGGACATTACATCAAAGACGACAAACATTAGAATATAAGAATAATACTGCATCATAAAGTGAGATCGCCCTTCACCGGAAGGCATCTGGCCGCATTCCATTGGCAAGAATTTTACAGGGTTATACCTACGTCTTGGTGAAACCAATTTTGACAAGAACAATACTGGAACAGAGGCTAGTAACCCAAAGCCAAGCATGTACATAATAGGTGCAAACTGGGTAACGGTTTCTCCAGCCAAGGCTAAACTTGCTGTTTTCTAAATCATATAAAAATCTTGCTTCAGATCTATTTATCTAAAATTATCCTGAACAGCTGCTTTGCGGTGGTTTGTGGATGGGAAAGTACCAATTTCATTAGCTTGCTTGTAGTGAATTTGGCCTTTATAAAATCAACAAAATCTTCGACTGTCATTTGTTCAATAATTTCAACCTCCCTATCCCAAGAATCATCGTTCATATGCAACCATCTTGATTGAACTTTAAGTGACGATTTTATTTTAGAGCTGACGCGATCTTTCCAAAATTTTTCATATTGCTCTAGTGAGTCTTTGGTACAACCTTTCGATAATGAGTTAGCACCCACGTCGCCGGCCACACGTCCAAATTCTATTGCAAATCGTATGCCCTCAAGAACTAACGGATTTGCCTGACCGGCAGAATCTCCTACTAGTAGTAATCCGTCAAATATAGATGAGTTCCGCGATCCTTCATTGGGGATGAATCCATAGTGTAATTCAATTGGTTGAATATTTCCAAGTTCTTCTAATGGTTTGAATTTACCTTCTATTATGGAATTTAGTTTTTTAATTGGGTCTACCATAGATTCAGGCCGCCCGACCCCAGTTCCAATTCTCACACGTTGTTTAGAAAGTGGAAAAATCCAGGCATATCCTGCATCGGAATACTTTTGTCCAACCATCAAGGTCCAAGTTTCTGGATCTATATCATCACAATAACATTCGTATTCAGCACCTATCCCATATCTTGACCAATTTTGAACAAGACCAGTTTTTCTCGCCACTATGCTACTAAAACCACTCGCGTCTATAACCAGCTTTGAATCAATTTGCATTTTTCCCTTTGGAGTGTTACAGACCACACCACATACTTTGTTAGTAGAAGATTTCACAGAATGAACTTCGCTCCTTACAGATATTTCAGATCCTGCTTTAGCCGCTAATGTTGCCAAATATTGGTAAGTAGATCGAATATCCAAGACGCATGATTTTGCGGTCTTTCCTCTAAGGACGAGATCCTTTGATGGAGAGATGATTCTAAAGTTCTTTATGGCATTGTAACAATTTTCTGGAATTTCAAGTCGTTTCATATCGTCAATCCATGATACTCCACTTGTTCTAATGTTCTGCGCAATAGAATCATCTTTTTCTAAAACAATGGTTTTAGCATTTTTTCTAGCAGCAGAGTATGCTGCTGAAAGGCCTGCTGGTCCACCACCTACAACCACGATATCATAATTAGGCATAAAATCACTTAATCGCTCTACTGTTCAACTTTTAAATTAAGTTAAAAGTTATATTAATTTTTATTTAAGACATGCGAGCATCGTTATTTCATCAATGTTTTTATTATGCATTCAGAAAAATCATGATATAGAAAGAATTGACTAACGAAGAAAAGTCGGATTCAGGGGATTTAACAATCGGAGAATTGGCACCAGATTTTTCATTTATGAGCGAAAAACATGAATTGAAATTATCGGATTTTAGGAAAAGAAAAGTAGTAGTTTATTTTTATCCGCGGGATTTTACAACAGGTTGCACAACTCAGGCTGCAGAGTTTACGATAGATTATGATAAATTTAAACGAGCAGGTATTGAGATAATCGGAGTTAGTCCTGATACTGAACAGTCACATGAGAAATTTAAAGTAAAGATGAAAATACCATATCATTTAGCCTCCGACGTAGACAATACCATATCAAAAAAATATGGTACTTATGGATTGAAGAAATTCATGGGTAAAGAGTACATGGGAATTAACAGAACTACATTCCTGATAGATGAAAAAGGGACAATAGTTAGAATATTTAACAAGGTCAAGCCACAGGGACATAGTAATCGAGTACTTGAAGCTTTTGAAATTACAAGTTAATTGATTTAATATAGGCTCGACATTTGCTCGTCGATCAAGGACATTGACATGTCAAGATAATCTAAAGTCTCTTTTATAGTATCAAGCGTTTTTTCCTCTGTCTTACCTTGTTGATAACCGACCAAAATAGTAGATGTTGCAATCAAAACTTTCTCTGAATATTTGTTCCATTCAACTAAATATTTATCATATTCCAAAGAAGCATTCATGACTTTTTCGATCATTAACTTGTTGAGTTTTACAAACAATGCGATTATAATGATGCGTAATTTTTGCAATACCGGTTTGATCTGTTTTATGTCAGGAATTGATGGAATTTCGTAACATATCTTATTTTGATAGAAATCCAGATTTTTTGCTACACTCACAGTTTTTGTTATTGAGGGAATCTTTAACCGTACATCTCGAATACTAATGGAACAGTTGACAAATAGCAAATCAGATTGGCCTATGGCAAAATGATCAGTAGTAATACCATCTTTACTTATAATCAGAAAGCATTTTGAAGTTTCAACATAGTGTTGTACAATTAAACGGATAAGTTTGGACTGTGGCATATATTAATCGGAAATCTGGGATTTAATAAAATGATTCTGAAAATCTCATTTACCAGATGATGATACTAATTCTTCGATATGCTCTAATATCTTGATGTGATGTTCTTCATCAACAATAATGCTTTTCAATAGGGATTTTGTTTCTACATCATCAGCAAGTGCAACGCACTTTAGCAATAGGTCTCTTGATTCCTTTTCTTCGTCTATTGACCTGACAATACCCTGTTTTGTCAGATTCAAGCTGCTACTTGCACCTTCAATAGACGACATCAGGGTAGAAATATATTCAATGTGTCGCAAGCCATCGTCAAGCAATTTGTGCACGTAATTCTTTATCACACCATTATTCATTCTGCTCAATACTGTCATGTAGTGATTCATTTCCTTAACCTCGGCCTCGTGTTGCGATTTCAGCAAAGTATAAAGATCTTGTTTTCTCTTTAAAGAAGAATCAATATTCATTAACATCATCTACAGAGTATTTGATAAAAAATTTTCGTGTGATTGTTAGTTTACTTGTTTAAAATTATTTAAATAACATAAATTTGGAATTCAGTTAGCTGTTGATAAATACTGAACTGTGTGATTGTAAGTGTCATATCAAATATGGACACACATCGCTTTGTGAAAAATGTATTGAAAAACACAAGACATCACCATATTATAAAATACTAAAGAAATTTTCTTAAATTATTTGGAATGCGGGAGATGGGATTTGAACCCACGAACCCCTAAGGGATAAGAGCCTCAGTCTTACGCCGTTGACCAAGCTGGGCGACTCCCGCATAGATTTAGCGGTTCAAAAATCAGTAATTTGAATATTTGCTATATAAACAGAAGGACGCCAAATATTGGTTTTTATAAGCCACCTGAAGATAGAAAATTAATGCTTATACCCATAAGATGCTTTACCTGTGGGAATGTGATAGCTGACAAGTACGGTGAATACTCTAACAGGATTAAAGCTGGAGAAGATCCTGCAGAAGTTATGGACTCGTTGAATATCAAAAGGTATTGTTGTAGGAGAATGTTTGTGTCTTCTGTTGAAACAATTTATCAAGTAATACCTTATTACGAAGCATTACGTAGACGAATGTCAGAGATCGAATCAGAAATAGACTAAGTCTGAAGAAAAATGCCTTTAATTTCATCATTGAAGGGACGGATTGTTTATAACAGCAGAGGCTCAAAGTCCATAGAAGTAGATGTAGTAACTGATAACAAATTTCTAGGTAGAGCTTGCGCTCCTTCTGGCGCTAGTGTGGGAAGTCATGAGGTACCGAGTTTTATCGATAATAATCCAGAGTTAACACTACAAAAATTTGAAACAAACAAGGCTAAATTTATTGGAGTTGATGCCTTAGATTCAAAGGCTATCAATCAAGTTCTCAGATCTATAGATAATTCTGACAACTATAGCGAAATCGGTGGGTCCGTGGCCTACGGATTGAGTATTGCAGCAGCCGAGTCTGCTTCTATATCATTGAATCTTCCGCTATTTGCAATGTTGAATGACCGTGGACCTTATAGATTCCCTTACCCTCTTGGAAATATCCTTGGAGGCGGATCTCATGCAGGTCCAGGTACACCTGACATACAAGAAGTTCTTGTATGCCCGATAGGATCAAAGACGATCAACGAGGCTTTAGAAACTAATTTCAAGATACATAAAGACGTTAGGATTCTTCTAGAAAAAAAAGATAAGAACTTTACATATGGAAGAGGCGATGAAGGGGCGTGGGCTCCTAACTTGAACAATGATGAAGCAGTTTCAATAGTGGCACAAGCTGTGGAAAATACAGGTATGAGATTGGGCAAAGATATCGCTTTGGGTATTGATTTTGCAAGTTCTTCACTTTGGGATCCTAAGAGAAAGGTCTATGATTATTCAAGGCAAGGGCTTATAAGAACAACTGAAGAGCAAGTAGATTTTGTTGATAATTTAATTAAGAATTATCATTTGATTTATGCAGAGGATCCCGTTAACGAAGATGATTTTGAGAGTATGGCAAGCCTCACAAAAAGAAACAAGGGCTGTTTCATGACTGGTGATGACATGCTCGTTACAAGCAGCCAGCGGGTAAACGAGGCACGCAAATACGGAGCTTGTAATGCCGCGATTTTGAAGGTTAATCAAGCCGGTACGCTACACGATGCCTTGGATTTTGCAAATACCTGTACTGAGAATAACATCAGAATAGTAACTTCACATAGATCTGGTGAATCGATAGATGCTCATATTTCGCATATTGCGATAGCAACAGCTTCTAAAATGATAAAAACAGGGGTGGTTGGAGGTGAGCGAGTATCCAAGTTAAACGAACTTTTAAGACTTTCAGAGTATGATTTAATAAAAGGCATGATTGATTTGTCTTTCACTTAAAATGTCAAGTGCAAACCAAGAGGAAAACGCCAAAGATTCTCTAGAGGAAACTGAGAATCAAACATCTGAAGACTCTGATACCGAGGCGTTTAGCGAAACAGGTGAAGAGGATATCGAAAATGATAATCTTGAAAAAATGATACTCTCAACTGGAATACGTGTGGGTACACCTGTAAAAACTAAATTCATGTCACCTTTCATTGTTCGCGCAAATCCAGAAGGTCTTTATATTTTAGATATAAGTAAAACACTCACACGGATTGACGTTGCTGCCAAGTTTATTGGAAGGGCAGATATTTCTAAAATTATAGTTACTTCTGCAAGAGAATATGGAAAAACTCCTGTCCAGAAATTTTGTGAAGCGACAGGTGCTTCTGGAATAATAGGACGCTTCATGCCGGGCACATTTACGAATCCATCGTTGGCAAGTTATATGGAGCCGCAAGTAGTCATTGTCACAGACCCTCAGGCCGATCAGCAAGCAGTACTTGAAGCAACCAGAGCTGGTGTCCCAGTTGTTGCGATAGCAAATAGCGATAATGTTACTTCTAATGTGGATCTAGTCATCCCCGCTAATAATAGAGGAAGAAAAGCACTTGCAACAGTGTACTGGTTACTCACAAGAGAAGTCTTGAAGAAACAGGGTAAAATAAAATCGGATAATGAAATGAAGATATCCATTGACGACTTTGAGACCAAATTGGTCGAAGAGATATCTTGAATTCGTATTTAAGAGAACCTGCCGTTTCTGGAATATTTTATCCAAAAAACCCAAATGAGCTGAAGCAAGACATTGAATCGTTATTTAGAGATTCAAATTTCGGGCCGGGATATTTACCACCATCTAGTAAAAAAGAAAGAATATACGGAATGGTTAGTCCTCACGCAGGATATATGTATTCTGGAGCAGTTGCCGCACACGGATACTATGAACTGTCTTCATCAAAATTTGAATCAGCACTAATTCTTGGCCCCAATCATTATGGTTTAGGTAGCGATATATCACTGACGAATAAAGGCGCCTGGGAGACTCCGCTTGGGAAGGTAGAGATCGATTCTGAAGTAGCCCAAAAAATACATCAAGATTGTGAGCTTGTGAGTATTGACGACTCAGCACACTCTAGAGATCATTGTATTGAAGTCCAGCTTCCGTTCCTTCAATACATTAAAGGCGATTTTAAAATGGTACCAATAATCCTTATTAATCAAGGTAAGAACACATCTAAAAAACTGGGTAGTGAAATATATGAATCAATAAAGGACAGAAATGTGATTCCAATAGCTTCATCGGATCTCACACATTACGAAGCAAATAACCTTGCCCATGAAAAAGATAAACTCCTGATATCAGCAATTCTTTCACTAGATATTGAAAAATTTTATTCGATATTAATTTCGTTTAATGTTACAGCGTGTGGCTATGGTGCAATAGCCGCAGTTATGGAGATATCAAAGAGAATGGGAGCGACAAAGGGTAAGCTGCTAAAATATGCCACAAGCGGAGATATAGCGGGAGATAATAAATCAGTAGTAGGTTATTCTTCAATCTTATTCGTATGAATACCCACACTAATTGGGCCGTATCATCGGCTCCTGCAAAAGTAATCCTTTTTGGAGAACATTTTGTAGTATATAATAATCCTGCTATTGTAGCGGCAATAAATAGAAGAATTCGCGTGCAAGTGCAGTTAAATGACAAGTGGAGAATTAATATAAGATCTGGAGAAAACTCGTTAAGTTTACCTGTTAATAGTAACGATAACTACATCATGTCTCAAGATACCAATTCAATTTCACTATTTCCAATTTTTAAATGTATAAAATATATCTTTAAGGAAAGAAATTTGTCTGATGTTGGCGCTAATTTGGAAATAGAGTCCCAAATTCCTTATGGAGAGGGTCTGGGGTCTTCAGCAGCATCATGTGTATCATCGGTTGCTGCACTTTACTCCATGTTTTCTGACCTCGACAAAACTCAGGTTTATGAAACCGCAAGGATATTGGAACAGAATATACATACAAACTCGTCAGGCGTAGATTGTTATGTTTCAACTTTTGGTGGGATAGTTAATTTTCAGCCCGACAAGGGATTCAGCTATTTAGTGCCAAAAAAGAAATTCACGCTACTGATTGGTACCAGTGGAATAAAACACTCCACTGGCAAAGTAGTTTCGCAAGTCAGAAAATTCAAACAAGAAAATTCTAGTGTTTTCAAAGATCTTGCGTCAAAAGCTCATGAAATCTGCAAGAGGGCAGGAACCTCGATGAATAAAGGAGATGAATCGGAGCTTGGTAATTTGCTATCTGAAAATCATAAGCTCTTGTCTGCTATAGGAGTATCCCATCCAGAGATCGAAAAAATGATTGAAACTTGTCTCGATAATGGCGCTTTTGGAGCAAAATTGACTGGTGCAGGTATGGGAGGAGCAGTGGTTGCTCTTATACCAAAAGAATCAGGCAGCGAAATATTGGTGAAAATGAGCAATGGTCCGGGCAAATGGATGTTAGTTGAACTTGATTATGATGGGGTGACTCTTGGCTGATTTTTACTCGGGTGTCAATGTTTAAATTTTCATAGGAAAACTAACCATAATGCTGCAAGACGTTGCCCTAGTTAAATTGGGTGGATCTGTTGTTACTCATAAAGAAAGACCCATGACTATAAACAAAAAAGCCATTGATAAGATATTTAGATCGTTTTTGTCTGCAAAAATGCCTATCATAGTTGTTCATGGTGGGGGTTCTTTTGGGCACTATTGGTCAGTAAAATACGATATGCATTCCAAACCCGATAGGTACCCATCAGATGGTATAGCAATAGTCCATGAATCAATGATTTCATTAAATCATAAATTGGTCAAGTCGATGATAAGGTTCAAGTTAAATCCTTATTCTGTTTCACCTTTTTCAATTGTTTCAAATAACAGGCCGCTTGTAAAAAAGATTGTCGAATTGGCATCAATGACCAAGGATAAGATAATACCTGTTACATACGGCGATATTGTTTATAGAACACACCATAAATACTCAATACTATCAGGTGATGAATTGATGACTATACTCTCGTATGCAATAAGACCAAAAAAAGTAATCTTTGCAGTCAATGTTGATGGAATCTATCAAGACCCTCGCACAATGGATCTTATAGAGACTGTCGAAGAAAAATCACCAATTAGATTTTCAAATGTGAATTTTGATGTAACAGGGGGTATGAAGAGAAAAGTTCGCGAAGCCTTAAAAATCTCACTTGGCGGTATGGATGTCCATTTTGTAAATGGCTTCAAACCTGAAAGATTCCTGAAAATTTTAGACAACAAGAAAACCAAAGGTACAGTAATAAAGGGAAAAAGGTCCAGTAAGCGAAATGCCCGATGAATCGGACTCACCTTCAGATATTGAAGTAATAAAGCAGCGAAAGAAGGAAGGAATAGTCATTCCTTTAAGTAGGAACGTTCAAGCTAAAGAGTCATCTACTTACTTAGAATATGTCAAGTTGATTCATAACGCTCTACCAGAAATTGATTATGATGCTGTTGAAACGAATCAAAAGTTCCTTGGCCACAACTTTAAGGCACCGATTATTATCGATTCTATGACTGGAGGAACCCCCGAAGCTACCAAAATTAATTCTAGGCTTTCTCTCGCTGCTGAGAAATTTGGCCTTGGTATGGGACTGGGTAGTCAGAGGGCCGGTCTCTTGAGCAGTGAACTTGCTGAAACATATTCGATAGCCAGGTCCAACGCACCAAATGCATTTCTGGTAGCAAATATTGGAGGAGCACAGCTCTCAAAAGGACTGAAAATTAAGGACATAAAGAATATGATTGAAATGATTGAAGCTGATGCACTTGTTGTGCACTTGAATCCATTACAAGAATTGATTCAGCCCGAGGGTGAGCCAAAGTATAAGGGTGTGTTGTCAAAGATAAAAGAAATTTCTACGAATTTTGATATTCCAGTTATTGTAAAAGAAGTTGGAGCTGGTATTTCAATGGAGGTAGCCAAGAAGTTACAGGCTGCCGGGGTTTCTGCAATCAATGTTGCTGGGTCTGGTGGAACGAGCTGGGCGGGTGTCGAAAAATTAAGGGCAGAAACCGCAAATGACTATAATAAGATAAATTTGGGGGAATTGTTTTGGGATTGGGGCATTCCCACTGCTGTAAGTTTGATAGAAGTGAGAAAGACAGTAAAGATACCGATTATTGCGTCAGGTGGAATTCGAAATGGGTTAGAAATCGCTAAATGTATAGCTCTAGGAGCGAACATGTGCGGTATGGCTTTTCCTTTCCTCAAACATGCTGCAAAGTCATTGGAAAGCTTATACGAATTTACTAGTAGCACGTTGATCGAACTAAGGAGTGCAATGTTCCTTGTTGGCAGTAAAAATATAAACCAATTAGGAAAATCCAGATTCATAGTCACTGGAGAATTAGCAAAGGTGAAATAATGGACAATTTGAAAGACGAACTTAACAACATTGTATCACGTGTAAGAAACTTTACTTTATCTGTACTTGATGGGGAGCCAAATAGATTGTATGGTGCGGCAAGCACGTACCTCGCCAGTGGAGGAAAAAAGCTCAGGCCATTTATGGTTATTAAGAGCTCTGAAATGTTTTCCGGTGTGGAGGAAAAAGCGTTACCAGCTGCAGCAGCGGTTGAACTGATTCATAATTTTTCGCTAATTCATGATGATATTATGGATAATGACGATATCCGACATGGAGTCTCTACTGTTCATAAGAAATATGGTTTACCAATTGCACTCATAGCTGGAGATATATTATTCTCGAAGGCCTTTCAGGTACTTTCATTGCAGGGTAAAAGAGTTGGGCATGATGACACAATAATTGCCGAAATGAATAGAATTCTGTCTACCTCATGTGTTTATGTGTGCGAAGGCCAAGGGCTTGACATACAAATGGCATCGAGTGACAAAATACCAACCATAAATGAATATTTGGAGATGATACGAAAGAAAACAGCATCTCTTTTTGAAGTTTCTTGCGCTCTAGGTGTTCTAACTTCGCAAGAACCTAATACTGAGAATGTGGACAACCTATCTAATTTTGGAAGATATACAGGGATTGCGTTTCAGTTGATAGATGATTTGATAGGAGTGACAGGGGATCCCAAACTTACTGGAAAAGCAGTTGGAAATGACATAAGAGAAGGTAAAAAGACCTTTCCAATATTATTGGCGCTAGAAAATGCAGACACAACTAAAAGAGAAAAAATTATGAAGGTTTTTGGATCCAAAGCAGCAAACCGCGACTATGTCGAAGACGCCGTTGATGCGATAGCATCATTGAATATAGAAGAAGAAGTACGAAAAACAGCTCATGATAACATGATTAAAGCGTTTGAATCGATAAAGAGTTATAATGAAACAAACGCAAAAAATGCACTCGTGTCTTCAGCGAAATTCATAGTCGAAAGGAGTTTGTAGTCTTGTGAATGGTAACGATGAAATTCATAAATTAGTTAATGCTATAGCGCTAAAAAATGCAGCGGAACATTCTGGAAGTACAAATGTAAATACGGTCCTTGCTAAAATTCTTAGTTTAAAACCAGAGCTAAAAAATGAAATAAAGACACTGATAGAAGAAATCAAAATGGTAGTAGATTCTGTAAACAAACTGGATTTAGAACAGCAGAAAAAATATATTAGTGAAATTGATTCTGCGGGTAGCAATATACAAACAAAGCCACAACAGGGGCATTTGGGCCCACATTCTTTACCAGAACTCAAAATGGCAGGAACCAAAGTAGTTACTAGATTTCCGCCAGAGCCTAACGGTTACCCCCATATTGGACACGCAAAAGCAGCTATAATTGATGAAGAATATGCTAGAATTTACAACGGTAAATTGATTTTACGTTTTGATGATACCAACCCTCTCAATGAAAAATTAGAGTATTACACAGCCATAAGAGATGGTTTGGAATGGTTAGGTGTAAAGCCTGATATTATAAAAAATACGTCTGATGACATTTTTGTATTACATGAATATGGCAAAAAGATGACATCAGATGGAAATTCATATGTTTGTACTTGTGATATTAACAAGATTCATAAAATGAGAATGCAACAAGTGGAATGTCCTTGCAGAGACAATATTGACCACTCTGAAAAAAACATAGAAAGACTGGATAAAATGTTTGATGGGACTTATCATCAAAATGAGGCTATAGTAAGATTCAAGGGAAATATGCATGACAATAATACTGTTTTTAGAGATCCAACCCTCTTCAGAATAATAGAGGCACCTCATCCACTTTTAGGTGAGAAAGTACAGGTATGGCCTACCTATGATTTTGCAGCTCCTGTTGAGGATAGTCTTGATGGCGTCAGTCATGCACTGAGAACAAAGGAATATGAGTTGCGTAATTCTCTGTATCTAGGAATTCTTGATAGATTGGAACTACGAAAGCCAATAGTTGTTGAATTCTCTAGATTAGAGTTTGAAAACATGCCCGTTTCCAAAAGAAAAATTAAACAATTAGTAGATGATGATCTGATTGACGGTTGGGATGATCCACGTCTGCTCACTTTATCAGCGATGCGAAAAAGGGGTTTTGATCCGAGAGCAATCAGAAGTTTTGTTTTGAGTCTTGGATTGACTTTAGCAGAAACAAAACCACCATTTAAGACATTAGAGTCGATGAATAGGAAAATCCTTGAGCCTGTTGCAATTCGACTATTTTTTGTAAAAAATCCAATAAAGGTAATTGTACAAGACGCTCAAGTTACTAATGTAACGCTGAAAAATCATCCAAATATTGATCTTGGAACAAGACAAGTTGAAGTTTCCAATGTGATTTATATTTCACAAGATGATGCCATACTTCTTGCAGAAGATGAAGAAATTAGACTCATGGAATTATATAATATAAAAATTAAAAATATAGATCTAGATAAAAAAATAATTACTGCTTCTTATTTTAACAATGAGATTATACGAGAAATGAAGAAAATTCAATGGGTATCAGAAAGAAACATGACAAATTATACGGTTCTGGTTCCCAAAGACCTGTATATTGATGACAAGTTTAATCCCAATAGTTTGGAGCTTATTGAAGGATTTGCAGAAGCCTCAATATTACAACTAAAGCCACACACCCCACTGCAACTAATTAGATTTGGTTTTTGCAATACTCAAGAAAAAACATCAGCAATTTTTATTCATAGGTAGACAAAATGAAAATCGGAAGGATCAAAATAAAAGACGTCGGAGAAACATATGGAATAATCTCTCCAGATGGTAAAAAGATAATTACAAAGCTTGATTTTCAAGAACGAACTGGTGTTCCAATCCCTCAAACTATAAAGGAATTCATAGTCAGAGGATGGATTAATGAAGTCGGCAAGTACATTTCGGATATTAAATTTAGTAACGAGATTGATTATAATGATTTATTGACTCCCATTCAAGACCCGCCAAAAATAATCTGTTTAGCATTCAATTATTATGATCATGCAAGAGATGCAGGACTTACACCTTCCGATGAACCTGTTATTTTTATAAAACCTAGAACAACCCTAAATCATCCATTTAGTGATATCAAGTGTCCACATTTTGTTCAACGTTTAGACTATGAAGCAGAGTTAGCAATTGTTATTGGAAGGGATACCAAAAATATAGAACCTGAAAGAGCTTCTGAATGCATATTTGGGTATACCATTCTACACGATGTTTCAGCTAGGGATATACAGTTCAAAGATAAGCAATTTACGCGAGGAAAAGGTATTGATACATTTGCTCCCTGTGGACCTTGGATAACAACAAAAGATGAAATCCCTGATCCGCAAAACTTGCAGATCATTACAAAAGTCAACGGTGAAATTCGGCAAAACTCCTCCAGTAGCAAAATGGTAATACCGATTGATAAAATAATCTCCAGTCTAAGTAATATAATGACGTTAGAATCTGGAGACATTATTTCTACTGGTACTCCAGCAGGGGTTGCGATGTCAATGAAAGAACCAAAGTATCTAAAAGACGGAGACGTAGTTGAAATTACAATCGAAAACTTAGGCACCATTAAAAATAAGATTACTTTTCTCTAATACCGACTTTTTGAACTATCTCACTTTGGACTCTCTTGGATCAACTTTCTTAATCTAACAACTTCCTTCTCTAGAATATGGCAATAACTCTTGTACAAATCCGTTAATGTGGATCTTACACTTGCTAACTGTATTGAAATATTTAGAGCTTGTAGACATGTATCCATTGAACGTTCAGTTGCGAATAAATTCATTGATTCTTTGAATGATTCTAGCAATTGTTGATGCTCTGAACTATTTTCGTTAATTAGTTTCTCGATATCATCTACGCTTTTAGAGTCTTTTTCACGAAAATTGTCAAATTTGAACATATTCTAACATCTGGACACAAGAAATAAATCAATTTCATTGGTTTTTACCAAAATGGCAGATATTTTCCTGAAAATTACGCTGTAAGATCTTCAAAAGAAAAATGTATTTATTTGCCGGTTCAAATTTCAGATTTGTATGGTGGTAGACAATAAGGCCATAATATCGTATATACGCGTATTAAAGGAAGATTTGATGATATTCAGAATAAAGCCATCTGAAGGCGGAGTACCAGATTTCAAGGCAGGTCAATTCTTGACAATTGGATTGCATGTCCCTTCCGAGGGTAAAATAGTCAGAAGAGCGTATTCAATAGCATCGCCTCCTGAGCAAAAAAACATCTTTGAGTTGCTTGTAAGATGGGTTAAAAAACCTGTACCAGGTCGATTAACTACAGAATTATTCAATAGAAGAGAACAGGACGAAATTCTTTGGGTAAGACCAACTGGTGCTTTTACAATAGATGAGAAGAAACATGACGGAACACCTGACAACAGAAGGATGGTTCTTATCGGCGGAGGAACCGGTCTAGCACCATTTATTTCATATGCTCTTCATTTAAAATCAATAGGTAGCAAACGTGAGGTAGTAATATTGCATGGGGCAAGTTATGTGGACGAGCTTAGTTATAGAGAACTCTTGTCAGACCTTGAGAATGAAAGTTTGGATAGTGGTAAAGATAAATGGAATTTCAGATATCGTGCCAGCATTAGCAGGCCTCAGGAATGGTTCAATAGAAGTTGGAACGGCCAAAAAGGCAGAGTAGAATCATTCCTTCGCCCAAAATTAGGAACTGACAAATCCCCCCTTGAAGAATTAGTTGGAGAATCAATTACGCCAGAGAATACTATTTTCTATGTATGTGGATGGCAAGGTACAGTTGATGGGGCATTAGATTACCTAATTCCAAAGGGGTTCGTAACAGAAAGAAACAAGAGAAAAGATGGAAGCTATGACGTGAAGTTTGAATCTTATGGATAGATCTCAGATACTGCCAAAGCATAAGGTCCAATAAACCTTAACCTTATATCAAGGATAAATGTGACCATTAGTTATGAAATTTGAGTATGAGGAATTTTCTACTATTGAAGAATTTTTTTTATATCTTGTATCAGTTGCGCCCTATATGAAACAAGTTCTGCCTGCTAGTTCTTACAAAGGATACGTATTCTCCATTCTACCTCTCACTCCGGTATCTGGTGATGTTATGATGATGATTTATGCCAGAGGAAGCATGGAACCGGGATTGATCGAATTTGATATTTCAACAAAGAAATACAAGACCGTTGCAGCTGTAGAGAGAGCAGACAAGAATTATTTCATAATACTCAAGCCAAAAATTGCGACTATCGCTGACACTGCTATAAAAGAAATCGAAAGCCTGGGCAAGAATTAAAGAAAAAAAAATTAATTCTTTATCTTAAAGTTTTGGAGAAAGGGAAGCAGATACCGATCTACTTCTAGAATATTTCTCTACGATATCTTCAGGTACTTGACCATTAAACAATTCCTTTGATAAACCCTTCAAGTATCTCATGATTGCCCAGGTCCCGGCTTTTATCAAAACTGCCATAAAGACCTTCATTGCAGGTCCGTATGTCTTGTTGCGAATAATTATGGGAATAATGTCGTTTATGACGCGGAGGTTAAACTGCCAGCATTTCCAAAACAAGGTAAATTGTGATTCATTCAGATTTCCAAAATGCATTGAATTCCTTTCAGAGAAATCTTGATACAACAGCGGAGCTACAAGTCCACTCATTTTCATTCTACTAAAGTCATCTATAAGGTCTATAGTGTATTGTGTCTCGTCTGGAGTTTCATCCGGCCAACCAATTATTAATGTCAAAGCAGGGAACCAGTGATTTTCATTCAAGATTCTGCAACCTTCTCTTACTACCGCACCCCATTCGTCAGGTTGATATGGTTTTGTCTTTACTCCAAGATGCTTCTTGACCATGCGTGGAGCGACAGTTTCTACACCAAGATTGGTGGCAAGCCATCGTCCATTTGAATCCATGTCATTTATTTTGGACAAATCTCTGATTAAATCTGGAGAAGAAGCTACAGCAGACAAGGTCATATGTGTAGTGCCTATGAAATTAGCACCAGTTGACTTTAGACCTTCCCAGAGACCAGTGATAGCATCTGCATTTGGAATGAAATCTTTGTTATCGCAGCCATACAGTAACATTTCATCAGATTGAAGCCAAATAGAATCAAAACCGTATTTCAAGTTTATACTTGCTTCAGCTTGCAGCCTTTCTAGTGGAATATCTTTTTTTGATCGCTTGTTTACATCGCAAAAATCACAACCTCTACCACATCCCCTCATTGCCTCTACAAGAGAGTTTACGGTTGGACCTTGGATAGGAGGAATATTTTCAATATTTCTCACAAAGGTATGAAGCAACTCTGGTGCATCTCCAGATTCAAGATCATGAAATAGATCTAATGCCAGCTCGTCAGCCTCGCCAATTACAACGGTATCAAGTCCATGGATTTTCATTCTGTCGGGTTTTGCAAGTTCCCATGAACCGTTTCCGCCGACCACAACTTTAAAGCCATATTTCTTTTTCAGCTGAATCACTGATGCGCACATTTTCTTGAATTTCATGGCAACATATGATAATTTTTCAGGTGACATAGTTGTCGTTACTGGGGCCATGCCCAATGGATCCATAACATTAATTCCAACTACCGTTGTATTGGGACCAATACTTTTTTCTAGCATTTCAGGGTGCGCAATTACAATGTCATCTCTATTGTATTCCTTCAATAACGCGCTTTCTATTCTTCGAAGACCACATTGTGCCACCTTTACTTCTCCAGTATTTTTATCGGTCTCAACGCTTGGACAAAATAACTTGTCAAATACAAATTCAGGTACTAGTTCGTATGGACCGCATGCAATAAACCCATAAAGAAAATTACCTCTATA
>DATFBL010000057.1:0-19917 GCA_035253865.1 Nitrososphaeraceae archaeon
TCATTTGTCATTAAAGAATCAGAAGCCACAGCCTTGATTACCATGTCTGGTAATCAATCAAATAATGGAACCATTATGAACAAGTTAAGTTCTATATTTGATATAGTTCTTGAGATCGAAGTTCAAGAGGAATCTGATAAGATAAAAAGAATGCTTAAATTAGTATCCATAAAAGGAGCGGGTAGCAAATCCGCAACTGCTAGCTTTACTATTGAGGAAGATGGAAATTTAAAATTTGAATCAGAAGCAGCTTCAAAATCAAAATTATCCATATGCGGACTTTGTAAGGCACCCATTTTAGAAGAGCCGGAATATTATCTGGATATGCCTTTCCATCACAATCATGTAAAAATCTACATGAAGCTGGCCGGGGCGTTTGGTCAAGCTCGCGTATCTGATGTAGGTCCTTCAGGCGTAATAGATGCTTCATTCTTCTTTGTAGATGTAGTAGGGTTATCCGATCCAGCTCTCTCTGTGAGAAGACAAATAGAAAAAATTGAGGCATTAAACGACATGATAGGTCATTGTGATACTTTTAAAAAGACATCTGACAAGAGGGTTCTTCCCACGGGTGATGGGATGGCAATAGGGTTCATGTTAAGCCCCGAGGCACCTTTGCAACTTGGAATCGAATTACATCAAGCATTGAAAAAATATAACACCCATACTAGCAAGCAAGATGGATCATTTCTGGATGTTCGGATTGGTCTTGCATCAGGATCAGTCTTTATTGTAAATGATGTAAATTCGAATCAGAATATTTGGGGACCAGGTATTATTTTTGCTAGACGAGTTATGGATGTTGGAGATGGAGGACATATCCTACTAGCAGGACCACTTGCTGAATCTTTGTTGACACTGGACGACAAATATAGAGGTATGGTTAATTTGCTGGGAGATTATCAAGTAAAACACGGTCAGATAGTAAAGATATATTCTGCATACTCTGGCAATGAATTTGGAAATCCTGCAATACCTGCCCGTTTTAAATCCTAACTGCCGCCTTGATGTGGGATCACAATCTAGATAAAAGAATGAACATTCTAATTGTTTAGCATTACAGATAGTCTTAATTACGGAAAATGAAATCCTATGTCAATAGTATTTCTGAACTTCATCTAATAAGAATAATCATTTTTTCACAATAATCAGATATGGGTGGATTATATAAAATAGGTAATAGATTTTAGAGTTCTGTGATTTTCTTTTTAGCCGTCTTTAGTCCCTGCTTTATTTTGTCAAAAGTATAATCACTGCCTTCTTTTAACTCATCCAATGCATCGCTTTGTAGTCCAATGTTAGCACCTGCATCTAGTTTACCTGAGCCTTTTTCATCTTTTTTTACTCCCAGTTCGGTACCGAATTCGAATTTGCCAAGAGTACGATCTCCACCTTCCACTCCTAGTATAGTGCCTGCTTTGATTTTACCCGAGCCTTTTTCTTTCTTGCTACTCTTTGCATTTCCAGTCTTGCTGCTACTGCCTCTTGCTTTTGCCTTGCTGCTACTGCCTCTTGCCTTTGCCTTGCTGCTACTGCCTCTTGCCTTTGCCTTGCTGCCGCTTTTATTCTTGGATACCATATTGAGTATAGTGTAACAAAATTTTTAAATGAGTTCGCCAGGTTTGAATTTGGAACCCGTAAATTGTGGGCCGAATTTGTCGTCATTGAGACTACCATACTACCATCTGAATTAATATCAACTGAGAAGACGGGGCATCGTTTCAAATCAGCTATGTGATCAGATGTTAATAATATTATCGACTTCGTTGGATCAATTGGTGAACATTTTCATAATGATCATCTGATGAATTAACTTAAGAACACTACTTGGATATGTTCAATGAATCATCTTAAGCAAACCTCAATAAAAGTAACGAAATAATAAATTGCTTTTGTCACTCTAGATAAACTTTGTAATACTATAAGTGGTATGTTTATATCTGTAAATAATCTCGCAAATGAATTGCCGAAGGATAAGCCGTACAATCTTGCCGATTATGCTCTACAAGACTTAGGCGATCATTTTGAAAAAATGCGAATCATAATGCAATTTATATTCCAGAATTTTAATTTTAGGGGAACGGGGCTTATAAAAAACTCAATCAGAAGGCAATAACAATATTATAAAAAGAAATATTTACCCGACAACAAATGTCCAACGAATTCCACAATTTTCATATAGAAGATTGCAGAAACGTTACTAAAAAAATTACCGATTTTATATCTTACCAAATCAAATCAAGAAAGAAAAAAGGTGTGGTAATAGGACTTAGTGGTGGCATTGATTCTTCCGTATGCCTTGTATTAGCGTCTAATGCCATTGGCAACAAAAGAACACATGGTCTGTTCTTGCCTGAAAAAGGTATAGCACTTAAAATGGACATTCATAATGTTCGTTACCTGGCAAGTAGTTTCAAAATTAAATACAAAGAAATCCAAATTAAGAAAGGAAAAAACATTCTATTGACATCGTTAAGGCACGAAAGATTAGCGTCAGGAAATTTTTCAGCGAGACTCAGAATGGCGTTGCTGTACTATTATGCAGCAATTAATAATTTGTTAGTGTTAGGAACGGCAGACAAGAGTGAACTTATGTTAGGTTATTTTACCAAGTTCGGTGATTCTGGAGCAGATATATTCCCTATTGGAGAATTGTACAAAAGCCAGGTTAAAGTCTTGGCATATCACCTTCATTTGCCCGAAAACATTGTCCAACAAAAAAGTAGTCCGCGTTTTTGGAAGGGCCAACTTGCTGAAAAAGAAATCGGCTTACCCTATCATGAGATAGATAGAATATTAGAATCTTATCAAAGACATGATTTGCGGAATTGTGGAATAAGCAAAAGAAAGATAAAAAGGATAACCGAAATGATAAAGAAAAATCAACATAAAATGGAAGAGGTGCCTATCTGTAACCCCTTTTAGCTCTCAAAAAATTGCCTTTTTACAGATTATTAAAAGTTGAATATTCTGATAAAATGATGTTTTCAATTTTTTTGTTTCAAATAAAATAAAAATGCGGAAAAAATTTTTCCATTATTTCCTTCTTTAATTTCATTATTATGTTATTGAGAATACTTTTGCAATTTGTTAATTACTTTTAAACTTCTCTAACATGGTGGCCTTTACCTTAACCCAAATTTAGATTAAAATGGGAGTGATATCTATCATCTATTTATATTTTGCAGAGTTCATATAATTATGGCCAGAAGTAGAGCAGGTTCAATCATAATTGCAATCATTGCGGCAATAGTCATAATAGCAATACTAGTTTTTTTGGTAAATGTCCTTGCCCCAATAATAGTTGGCGTAATCATAGTTCTCATCATCATAGGGGTGGCATATTGGATATATCAACAAGTGAGAACGTCTACGTAGGTAATTAATGAAAAATTCGTAATTTTTCATATTATTTTTTTCAAATGAGATATCACTCTGTATTAGGATACTATTATAAATCATAATGGTCAAGAGATATTATATGAAATATTCTATTGTAATCCTTACTACCTTAGTTATTCTTATGTTACCAAGTATCGGTTATTCTCAGTCTCCACAAAATTCGACAGTGAAAGGTGACCAAGAGGTAAAGCTAATTAACCCAATTTTACAGAAGTTATCCGATAAAGGAACATATTTGGTAGCAATAAAGTCTGGCCAATCATCCATTTCAACAGGCCTAAACATAGAGATATTGTTTTTAAATAAGACTTCTCCGTATCTGAGCGCTCCGCCAGCTAATGCGGAATCGAACCTCTCAAGTACTGAATATAATAAAACTAGTGGAATGGTAATTCCATCTGTTATAGAAAGAACACTACCAGTCAAAAGCTATGATATTACAATAAATTCTGCTGATGGGAAGGAGATCTGGAGTAAGGCCAATCAAATTCCTCAAGGTGGACGTGGACCTCAAACCATAATAATGGATAATTATGATATCGGGAATGTAACTATAACAATTAGCAATATCGTAGCTGATCCTACAGTTGTCGATATCCTAAATCAGAAATCAATTAACACTAATCAATTTGATGCTCTAAATCAGACTGAATCGAAACTTCCAACTGATTCAGTGAAATTCCAGACGTCAATATTGGTTATATGATTCATTTGTAGTGGTTACAGCAATTTAGTTAAAGTACTAATTTATAGTAACTCAAAGTGCCTCGCTTGATTTACAAGGATTACAAATAATCGAACTATTTAATGTGGAATAACTAGGATTTCTTCTCGACAATATAATCCTCATTGTTCTTTTTTACCTCCAGAAATTTCAAGTCAAAGATTTTGCAAGATACTTAAAAATATCAATTTTTATGTCTTTTCTTTTCCTGATGTAATTATAAGCTATAATCCTTTAATACTATGTAGAATTGATAGCTGTATGGACGCAAGAATATACATAGTAGGAATTGCAATAGGTCTTGTTCTCTCGGGAGGAACAACAGTTTTCGCTCAGAGTAATACAACAGGAAATAATACAGATGTTGGTACAGCAGAAGAACTTGCACAACTAACGAGCAATAACTCTCTTGCTAATTTGAGTAGTATGACGACTTTTAACGACACAGAGACAAACCAAACATCAAACCAAACATCAAACCAGACAAGTAATATGTCTGGCTGATATCCATTTTTTGTAAAAACTTTAATTTTTAAGGTCTTCATTGAAAATTTCACGCTAATACAAAGGTTCAAACACGAGAGGACGAATGTAAGGTACTTAAACTTTATTGGTCATAATACAAATAGAAATAGAATGCATGCAGATACTAGGAAAATATTGAACCTAATTATTAGATGTAGAGAAATCAGGGACATTTCAACAAAGACAAAACTCTTGGATTATATCAATCAGTTACTACCACCAGAATCAAGAATAAAATTGCCTTCTCTTATTACAAGTGATGGTATTGATAATTTGCTAAGCTGGATTGAAGTAAGGATTTCGCCGCCAATCTACGGGCTTGCTACGCCTTAATAAAGGTCGAGATCAAGCCAACTTTATTTTTTTGAAGCCCCATTATATATCACGAATATTTTGACGGTACATCATTTTCATTTTCTGACAATTTAGTGACACTTCTGCTAATAAATGAGAAAAATTTAGTTTGATATCGTAAACATAGGCCATCTATGACCATACTATAAAAAATTTCTTGTTATTCGTTTTTATTATTTTCAGCTGGTGCCGGTTCTGGTTCTGGTTCTGGCTCTGGCTCAACATTTCCTGGTTCTGATGGTTCAGGTTCTACTTGCCCAAGTGTAGTATACAAATCAAATGATATTGACATATTTAATTGACGGCTCAAAAGTATATATGGATTTACAATGAGTCAGAAGATTTCTGAAATTTGATTGATAATGGTATTAGACTTGCTGGAATAATTAGAGTCTAACTATTTAGTGATTAACATAAATTCTATGAAATTGATTAGTCCCATTTCATATAGTATAATCATAATATAGTTTTGAGCCATTCATATCATATAGGTTAATTAAATGACATCAGGAATGCCATATGTAAAGACTCAACTAAGATCTGATGATTGGGAACTATATACGTCCGGACATAACGAATCATCCTGGTTTAGGGATATTGATCCAATTAAGTTTGATAAACTAAACCAAAATATTTCTGTCGATGTTGCGATTGTGGGAGGAGGAATTGCAGGCATTACAACAGCATATTTATTATCAAAATCTGGGAAGTCTGTTGCACTACTTGAGGATGGATATATTGGAAGTGGTGAAACCGGTAGAACAACTGCGCATATTACACACGCCCTTGATGATATGTATTATAACATAGAAGATAGGCATGGTGCAAACTCAGCAAGACTAGCTGCAGATAGTCATACTTCAGCCATTGATTTTATTGATAGAACTGTAAGAGATGAAGAAATAGATTGTGGATTTAATAGGCTAAATGGTTACCTGTTTCTAGATCCTACTGATAATAAATCATCTTTGGATAAGGAACTGGCCGCACTCAAAATTGCAGGTATAACCAGTGCAAATATAGAAAACGAATCTCCATTAGAATCAAAAGACACAGCACCGTGTATCTGTTTTCATGATCAGGCTCAGTTTCAACCAATGTTATACTTGAAGGAAATTGCAGGTAAAATAATTCAACACGATGAGGCAAAAATCTATACAGAGACTCATGCACAGGAGATTCAAAGTGACAATTCAAAGAGCGCTATTATGACTGATGGTGGCCATAGCGTTTCTGCACAGAATATTGTTCTGGCCACAAATGCACCTATCATTGACAAGGTGAGCAAGATTTATGACAAGCAAGTTGCCTATAGGACGTATGTAATAGCAATTGAAATTCAAAAAAATTCAATACCATCAGCTCTTTACTGGGACACAGGAAATCAAGAATCAAAAGATCACGTCAAGCCCTATCACTATGCACGTATACAACAAACAGGAGATCAAAAACATGAATTGTTAATAGTTGGAGGAGAAGATCACAAAACTGGGAGTATAAATGACAAAAATGATTTTGATACCAAGTTTATGAGACTTGAAGCATGGGCAAAAAAAATTTTTGCTGTTGAGGGACCAATAGTGTACAGATGGTCGGGACAAGTAATGGAACCCTTAGATGGATTAGCGTTTATAGGTACTAATCCTGGTAAAGATAAAAATGTCTATATTGCCACTGGCGATTCCGGAAATGGAATAACCCATGGAACCATCGCCGGCATTATTTTGAATGATCTCATTTTACACAAGAACAACCCGTGGGCAGAATTGTACAAACCAGACAGGAAAATAAAGCGATAATTGATTTGAGCAAGAATTCTTTCAAGTCAAATTCAGAATCACTCTCAAAAGATAGTGGTACAGTTAATGAAAAGGAGAAGTTAGCTATTTACAAGGATAGCGCAGGGAATGTGCATCGATATTCAGCTGTGTGTACTCATTTAGGATGCAATGTTGTTTGGAATGATTTGGAGAAGTCATTTGACTGTCCTTGTCATGGTTCGAGGTTCTCGGGACTCAGTGGCAATGTAATTAATGGACCTGCCAACATTCCTCTTGAGAGTAAGAAATAATGATGATCAAGTTTAATGTTCCTATGCCATCAGTTTTACAAGTTGTTAATGGCGCAATACCATGAATATTATGGGCATTGTAAATATCCAGATTTGATTGATAGAGAAACCATCTAAGACGTTTTGATTTGATTTATTTAAGCAATGTTCATCATAGCTAGGTAATGAAAAAGTCTCGATCTGGATCAGTAGTGAAAAAGTATAAGCATAGTATAGCAAAAAAATATGGATTCTTCTGGATAACTCTGATAATGTTTTCAGGCTCAATTATCGGACATTGGTATTTTGGTTTTGTTACTAGTCAATCGTGGGAGGATAATTTGAGAGATACATTTGAAAACTGGCAATCTGAATTTCTGCAGTTAATGTGGCAGGTAGCGGGGTTAACATTTCTTTGGTATGTCGGAAGTCCACAATCTAAGGAGGAGGAAGAAAGAAACAATGAAATGTTGCAATGGCTAGTTCGAAAAATGGATCCGAAGCAAGCCGAAAAGTTCCTCGCCGAAATAGACAACAAATATCCCAAAAAGTAATATCGATAAAGGTAACTTCGTAATAAACATTATTGTGCCCATATGCGTATGAGACATCAAGAAAATGACCAGAAAGTGACAATTGGGGATACGGCCGATGTAAAAGGTGGAACCACATGCGCCCCATGTGTTGATAAAAGACATGCTGAATGTAATACATCTGACTGCCTGTGCGCTAAGAATAATCACGTTGTAAATTAGATCTTATTAAGCTTTCCTAAGGTAGTAACACATTATATTTTCCTGGCCTTTTATCTTTACTAATCATTTTTTCGATTAAGAATTTTCCATTTGGTAGCATACCATGATCATTATTCAAAAAAATAGCTTTTTTGGATCCGGACGTCTTTTCCAGCTTTTTAATAATATTCTTTAGTTCTTTTTCCGAATACCGGTAATTATACCAAATTTTGGAACCATGTAATCTTAAATATATTAAGTTATTAAAATTCAATATTCTTTTAGGGAGTAAGGGTGCATCAACTGAACACACAGTAAATTCTAGTTTCTCCAACTCATTAAGTGAGGTCTTACTCCACCAAGATTTATGTCGAAATTCTATAACAGAATCATCATTTAAATTAGCGCTTTTTTTAAAGGTCCTCAATCTTTCTATATTTTCGTCATTGAATCTAAAGCTTGAAGGCATCTGAAATAGCCAGAAGGCTATCCGATCCTCTATCGGTTCAACTGATTTTACAAATTTTTTCCATAAATTTACTGATTTATTTCCTTTTAATCTCGTATAATGAGTAATTGCTCTATTTACCTTAATTGAGAACCTAAACTTTTTTGTTGAATATTTTTCCCAGTTTCTAGTCCATTTTGACGTAGGGAAACGGTAAAAACTTCCATTTATCTCCACAGAATTAAAACCTTGGTTAACATACCATTCAAATTTATTGTCTTTGCCTTTGTTCCAAGAATAAGTATAACCCGAAGTGCCAATTAGAATTAATGATACCATAAATCATTCTGGTTTATTTCATTTCTAACTTATAATACTTAAAATAAACATCGAATTACACTATCGAAATTAGTGTGAATCTCATATAAAAAAAATGACGGTTAGGCAGGCTCTTCTGAATCTTCATCCTTATCTACCATCTCAGCTGCTTCTTCCCTTAAATTTTCTGCTGGACCTGTAGTCTCAGGATCATCTTCTGCCGCCCCTATCTTTTTCTGATTCTTTTGTGCAGTTTCGATATTTTCATTACTTTCGTTTGTATCGCTCATCACAAAGTTAAGAACAACATAGGTTAAGTATCTATCATAACTATCAGTAAAAAAAATTTTTTCCTGGAATTTGTAATTCTAATTCTATAAGAATAATCAAAGGTGATACCGAATAAATTGCCGTAAAAGTTTGAAGACCTCTGTTTGAGATATGCGATCTTCTAATTGTTCCTAAATCCTAAAATTAATTAAAATTTCATCTCGACATGATTTCATATGAGGTTAACCGATAAGCTGAGATGCCGGTTCTAAATGGATATGCACCTCCTCCTTCTTTAGTTCTCGGGTTTAACCATTCGTAGAAAATATTGTCATGGTTAGATTTATTCTTCCTTCCATTAAGATTAAAAATATTGGATAGTAGAGTATTACATTCGCTAGTCTGGCCAAATCGAAATCTAGTTAATAGCTCCACTGCAGTTATCCACGGCCAGTGTGTATAATTGTGATACTCATTTGATTGAAGAATCCAAGGACCCGTTTTGAGAAGTGGTTTTTCAGTAACTAACGGGATATTCTCGATCCATGTTCTGTTCTTAATAGATCCTAAAGTGAGAATCAGTCTCTTCTTAATATTCTCAACCTTTTTATCACTTATTAAAATCCTATTATGTGGATGATTAGTATTCACTTTTTCGTTTTCCCTCACCTTTAACATTGGCGCACCTATATGGGGTAACAACTCAGACATTGCGAATACGTAGAAGACTATATCTTGGTATATGATTCCTGGTGACTCATCTCCAGCAGATTTATCTGCTGGAATGTCAACGTAACAGCTAACTTTATCTGACCACATCTTATTTTCAATGGAATCTACAAGTTGCGAAGATATATGTTGAAGTTTTAGTGCTTCGTCTTCCTTGTGATAAAAAAATAATAGATTAGAGAAACTGGTAAGAGCCATTAACCAACAGGCTTGGCTATATACAACTTTTCCGCTACGCAAAACTGTATCCATCCAATCTTCATTATGGTCCTGTTCAAGGAGACCGTCATTATCACCATCCCTAGTTATTAAAAAATCTAGTCCTCGAAAGAGAAAAGGAATCAGATATTCAGTTGATTGAGTTACTTCCGATGAAACCTTTTTACCCTTGCTCATAGAATCTCTTATCATCTTGGTCAATATCCAAGTTGAGACGTAGATCATTAATGCAGTAGAATCTATATCAGGATGACGTGCGTATATTTCTGAAAAATTCTCAAATATGGTAGTAGGAAGTGCGCCATAAAAAGTCTTGATCATATCACTGTGTACGTTTGTAGGAGTAAAATTCGTCTTTGGAGAACCTCTTCCGTAAATTAACCTTGTGGAATCAGTTCCTATCTGCTTTTTCCAAATATACTTCAATTGTTCTAAAACCGCAAGGTGATGACCAGATAGAAATTGATCTTTTAGAATATAGGCAGCGTCTCTACACCAAACGGCTTTATAGTAATCTCCAGGTTCTGTATTCTGTGAAGTATATTTTTCAGTAAGAGTCAAAAAGTTCCTTAAATCTCCAATTGTTTTGTCTAGACTTACAAATCCATTCCTTTGTGAGGTTCCCAAGCCTTTGTTCTGCTCACAAGGCTGTTCCTTATTAATCATACTATGAATGATAATGAAGATGTTCTAAAACTTCCCAATCGTTTTGTTAGCAAACACAGGCGTAGTAAATCATTATGGCGCCACTACTTTTTCGCTTATCAAACGTTTGAGATTGTCTTTAAAGCGTCCTTTACCAAATTTTTTGACTGAATTACTTAGGGATAATCGTTGATGCAGATTGGCATTCATTGACTTTAGAATTATTTTTGCCGCCTGTTTTTGATTACTGTATCTTAGACTATTCGGCACAAATTCAGTGTTACCTCCAAAGCTTGGCACCACTGGTACTAACCCTGCAGACATCGCCTCAGCTATACACATACCAAATGGTTCCCCAATGGTTGGATGAAAGAGAACTTTTGATTTTCCAAAGAGAGTCAGTAAATCATTGATGTCAACATTAGTTTTCAAATCAACCATGTCTGAAAGTCCATTTACTTTGATAAGTTTTTGAAGATAATTAAAATACGGATAGTATATTCTGGATAGATTCCCCACTATACTCATCTCAAACTTTGTATTCATGCCTTTCAAAACTTTTGCAACTTCCAAGGCTAACTCAATGTTTTTATCAGGATTAAATCTACCAAGTACCACAATGCGATTCTCCCTAGACTCTGAGCTAACCACACGACTGAAAAAATCGACATCTATTGGTGGATATATAATCAATGGATCTGTACGCGGATAATACAACTTGACGGCTTTTGAACTAAAAATAGAATTAGTTACTACTGTAGAGTTATTCATCATTTGATTATATACTCCTAAAGCCTTAGTGCGAAGCTTATCTAAGGATTCAAATTTATAGCCACACATCTTCAAATAGTTTCTTAATACGGTATCATACTTTAAACTCCTTATTAATTCAGGAACAAGGGGGTAATGGCAATACGTAATAAGGTTTTCTTTCCGCTCTCCAAACATATTCGAAGGCAGGATATCTCCATGTGCATTCATAACTATATCATAATCATTGTCAGCACTCGCTCCTTTTTTTTCGTTCAATAACGAACTGATATCTGCCTTTATCACGTTATTAACATACTTCCTTAATTTGGATATTCCAAAAATTCTTTCAAGTTGATTCCAATTGGGTTTGGTGAATGTAACCAGATCAACTGAAAGATCCAATTCATTCAATGCTTCAAGGGAAGCTGCGGCTAGTCGCTCCGCTCCACCTCCGGCATTGAGATCTTCGTGAATTAACTTTATCCTTTTCATCTTAAAATTATATTTACTTCATAATTTATTAGCAGGCGCACTAATTTAATTCTTAAGTACTTTATCTTACTTTATAATATATGAAAGGTCTGAAAAAGTCTGAATTATTAGATTCAAAATACGAATGTTCTCTCTGTAAGGTCGGTTTTAATAGCTTTGGTAAAATGCAAGAGCATATGCTAAAGGATCATTTGTTGAATTTAAAGAATCCACAAGTTTCATTACCATGATTTTGTTTTTACTAAACTATTCCCGAAGTATACATGCTAAAAGGACAATGCAACACTACTGCGACAGTCTATTTCTGCCAAGCTTAATAATTTTTGTTGTATCATTTTAATCACAGGGTCTGAGAAATGAATGCTATAGTCACAGGATCCAGTAGAGGTATTGGAGAATCAATTGCGCTGGAATTTGCGAAGTCAGGATACAATGTCGTCATAAATTCCAGAAATGGACAAGATTTAAGAAAAAGTAGAGATGAAATTTTAAGAAATGTAAACGAAAAAGTAAAAGTTGTTCAGTTTGCAGGCGACGTGAGCCAAGAAGGAGTATGTTTGAATCTACTTGATGCAGCAGAGAAAGAATTAGGTAAAATTGACGTTCTTGTAAACAATGCGGGCATAAATGGTGCTGAAAAGAATACTTCAGAAATAACAAGTACAGAATGGGATGAAGTATTGGATATTAACCTCAAGGGCTCTTTTCTTTGCAGTCGTGAGGCTGTCAAGAGGATGTTAAGATATGGCCGAGACGAGCAGTCAAGTAATCAATCATCCGTATATTCCATTATCAACATTTCATCAGTACATCAGACTACTCCGATGCCATTGGCTGTGCCGTACGCTGCTTCGAAAGGTGGGATGGAAATGTTAACGAAAACTATGGCTTTAGAGGTAGCTGATAAGGGTATTAGAATAAATGCCATTGCCCCTGGAGCCATCGCAACAATGATGAACATTGATGTCTTGCAAGATGAAAAAAAGAAAAAGCAAGAAGAAAAAAAGATACCGATGCATCGAATAGGAGAACCGTCCGAAATCGCACGAGTGGCCGTTTTTCTTGCCTCCTCAGCAGCTTCCTATATAACAGGAACGACGTTGTACGTGGACGGTGGATTAACTTTAGTTTCCTGATTAGTAAATTACCGGAATGACTCTGGATATTGGTCGTCTATAGTTTCTAATGTCTGGACATTCAAAAAACGAGTTTTTGGCTGAAAATTAGTTTTTCAAAATCTCGTTAATAGTACTAACAAGTTCACGCATGTGTATAGGCTTTTGAAGATGTTCATGATAAGTTAACTCCTTGAGTTCATCTCCATTTATCTCAAACGCACTCATTAGTATTACTTTGATGTCCGTATTTATTGAACACACCTTTTTTATTAATTCAATCCCAGAGATCCCAGGCATCCGAATGTCTGTAATAATAAGTGAATAAAGTGAAGGATTATTCTCAACCTCATCTAATGCTTTCAAAGGTTCTAGGTATGGTACTACGTCGAATCCCTCCTTGGTAAGGAAGTCACTAAATAACTTTAAAATATCATCATCATCATCAATAATCATGATTTTCATTTATAAATCAGTTTGGTATATTCGTCCTTGCGTTTCCGCCCGAGTTGTAAATGATTCGCATGGATTGGCTCTTCAAATTCTGGAAGTGCTTAAAAAAAGTGGACATAAGTAGATACGCTTCCAATCTATGGTAACTTTGATTTACAAATATAACAGACATTTGCTCCACACCAACTATTGAACAATACTCATCTTGGCGCTATGTAGTAAATAATTGAATCGTTTGGAATTTTTTGTCACATAAATACTTCTTACGACATACATTTGATGATGAACATTAAATGAATTATTTGGAATAGACATCGTAATGAATAGATTTCTGATCACCAGAATATTTAAGAGTTTAAAGGAGATCTAGCGAATGTTCGGTGTTTTTTGCTTTATTTTCAAATCTATATGCATTATTTTTTTCCCATTTTGAAGCTTAATTAGATTTGTTGTAGTACAGAGTTTATGCCAAGAGGCGTAAAAAAAGGTCTAAATTCGAAGAAATTTGATAGATGCGTAACCAAAGTCAAACGAAAGTCAGGAAAGAAAGTCAATCCATATGCAGTTTGTAATGCAAGCATGTCGGGTAAAACAAAACACAGAAAAAAATAGTATTTATCAGTGTTTAGAAAATACTTCACTAGGATCTGGTGAATTCCGCTTTTAAAATTGAATTCTTAACATGCCTACTTTTCTGGCCAGCCATTTACCACGTTAGAAAATAAAAAAATAAGTTCATAGTCAATTAGTCTTTTCTGTAGTTCTGGGCCTCTTCCTTAGTTATTGAGAAGAAAACCTTATGGCCATCGAATCTCTCTACTAGACTTTTTGGCAAATAAAACTTGTCCTTGTCAACGACTCCTTTCTTGGTGACAACAATTTCTGGCTCTACCTCGTGCACTTCGCCCAAATCATAGTCATTTATACCTCGTGCTTCCTTTTTTACGATTTCTTCCCAGTTATTTATGTTGCTCATATAAGATATAGTTCAACATTTTTTATAAGTATTCAAAAGTAATGTCGTAACATATGTAAATTGTTGCTCATTTTACTCTTTTTATAGCTTGTTGATGATAATAAATCCGGAGCTTTGAATTGGGTACTGTATTATCTTACAATAAGGACCAAGTTAAAATGGATGGATCCATTGAAGACACACAAGAAGGTTATAACGTCTGGGTGGACGTCATAAATCCAGATGAGAAGGAACTTAATACATTGGCCAAGAAATTCAGTCTAAATCAGGAAGCCATTCAAACCTGTATCAATAAATCAAAAAGACCGGAAATTCGCAACTTCGATAAACATACATTCACAGTCGTCGTGGACATGAAAAATAAGGATCCAGAAACCTTGCTAACAGAGGCCGTTTATTTTTTTCTAGGGAAAAATTGGCTGCTAACAATTCACTCTCATGAAGTCGATCTTAAACAAATAGTAGATAGATTGTTTAATATACAAAACCAAACTATAAAGAACACACGCATAGATGCTTTATATTATAATATATTGGCTGGTCTTGTTACCAAATATGAGCAGCTATTAACAGCTTTGGAATTATCTGTAAATGAATACCAAAGGAGATCGTTTGTCCATCCATTACCAACCATATTTGAAAGAATAGATATATTGTCACGACAGGTCATATTGTTACGTAGACAATTTTGGCATATGAGAAATATCATTAATTTTCTCTTGCATACTGAGAAAGATAAAGACGACATTAAATACGTAGAAATTGTTCATGATGACATATCCCAATTGATTGATTTTGTGGAATCTTATGAAAGTACTATTAATTCAATTAGGGAACTATATGTTGCGAAGGTATCACTACAAATCAACGACACAATGAGAATTCTTACTATTTTTACGGCCGTATTACTTCCTCTTGCACTCATTGCAGGAATATATGGAATGAATGGAATTGACCTAAAAAATATCACAGAAATACCGACAGGTTTTGTAATTGTATTGGCGACAATGGTTATTACTGTAATAGTTTTTGTTCTGTTTTTTATTAGAAAACGCTGGATAATTATCGGAAGAGGAGAATTGGATGTAACAGATTCAAAGTCTACTCCTCCGGCCGACTAGAACGTGATTATGGTTTGAGAATCATAATTTGGTAATACACAACTTTTCCTCAAAAATCCTAATGTAGTTTTCGGGTTAACAAGTATTCCTAGTGCCGTAGCCTGATTACACTCGAGATTTCATCCAGCTTATTTTGGTCTTTGCATCTACATTATTCTTGGACGGCCTGAATCTGTAGTATTTGTGTCGAATCCAAAAAAGCAACCCGGTCAGTGATATAAAACTAGCTATAACTATTTCATATACTATTATTGAATCAGCCATTCGATCAGGTTATTTTGACATAAATAAAAATCTAGGTTCATCTTTTTGAATGATTTTACCGTCATGATTATTTTTCAAATATTACTACAAGAAGCAAAATTTTTTGAAATCAGACTCTCGAAGTGTCTAGGACACACCATGCAGCACTACTTTAAATCTTATTATGAACAAAAAGTAATGGATGTCCTCCTCACCGTATCATGAGAAGACCCAGACTATGACACAACGGTCAGACATCGCAGATATCATAGCAAAAACGGAGAAAAATCTCAATATTATGGGTGATTCTAAATCACCAGAGTTCTTACTTTATGATGAAATAACAAAGGCACTGCAAAAAGCAAAGACAAAGGGAATAAAAATTAGGTTTATTACAGAAATTAATAGGGCAAATGTGGGCAAATGTAAAGAAATTATGAAATTTGCGGAAGTCCGTCACTTGGACAATATTATTGGGAATTTCATACTAAGTGATAAGGAATTTTTTGGACAGACACTGGGAAGTAATTATCAGGTAAATAAGATTTACAATAATGATCACGGAATAGTTGAGTTACAGAATTATGTTTTTGAAAATCTATGGAATAACTCTGTCTCCGAACATGACAAATCATCAAGCCTACAAGTGGGTGTAGAGCCTGAAGAAGTAAAGGTCTTATCGGATCCTATCGAAATTCGCAAAATATACTTGAGTCTCATTGAATCTGCAAAATCTGAAATATCACTAATTATAGCAACCCCAAATGCCCTACAAAGAAATTACAAAGGGGGAATAATCTCAATGCTGATTGAGGCGTCTGAGAAACGGAACGTTACTGTAAATTTGGTGATTCCGACTTACGATAACGATAAAATTCAGGATGATTTTCTTCACAATGTGTTACTTTCTAAGAATTTTAAATTCAAAATGAAGTCAATAGCCGCTGTCACTACACAAACACATAAGATAAAAACTACGTTCTTGATTGTAGATAAAAAATCGGTATTTATTATAGATGTGAAAGACGATAATAAAGCTAATTTTTTAGAAGCAGTGGGATACGCCACATTTCACACTAGCAAATCACGTGCAGAATCTTATAATTTTATTTTTGATACTATATGGAGACAGGCTGATTTGTATGAGTCGCTAAGGGAGGCGAACAGGAATCTCATATACTCCTATCAAAAACTTGAGGAGCATGATGCAATGGAAAAAGAGTTTATCAATCTTGCTGCTCACGAATTAAGGACTCCTTCTCAATCAATCATAGGTTACTCTGAGATGCTAAAAGATCTTCCAGAAAGGAACAAACAATACGAGGAGGCTATTTCGAGAAACGCAGAGAGACTCTATTCTCTTGTTACTAATATGCTCAATATCGCCAGAATAGAATCTCAGACTATGAAACTTAACAAAACAGTTTTTGATTTGAATGTAAAGATTGAAAATGTAATTGGGGATGTCAATCAACAAGTTGAAATAAGGAAGGCCGACAAGGTACGAATAGATTTTAGACCTATCGGCAGAATTAATATTATTGCTGATAAAGAAAAAATATTTCAGGTTTTTGCAAACTTGCTCAATAATGCCATAAAATTCACAAACGAGGGCGTTATCAATATAAGTGTAAAGGAAAAAGAAAAAACAAATGAAGCCATTGTTACCATTAAAGATAGCGGCTCTGGCATAGATCCAGAAATAATTCCCCATTTGTTCTCCAAGTTTAAGACAAAATCTGAGAAAGGTCTTGGATTAGGATTATATATTTCAAAGAACATTGTCGAGGCACATAACGGCAAAATTGAGGCTTTTAACAATCCTAATTCAAAGGGAGCAACATTTATAGTTACGTTACCTTTGAAATGATAGCTTTTCTGTAATATAGTGTACATAAATAATTGCGATATATCTTATCAGCTTCAATAGAATGATTATTACTGTTAAGGAATCAGAATTTAGAAAAGTGAATACAATGTCACTACAAGTGTTAAATAAAATAGTGAGCCAAAATTTACATGGAAAGTATAAAACAAGAAGCTTCGAAGGTAGTCAATGAAGTCAAAGACAAAAACGTTGAGAGGGACATCTCAAATTGGTCTGATGTTGTGGGCGATATCGTGGATAAGTTGACAGGTAAGGATATGGAAGTTACATACAACTTTGATAATCTTGAAGTTGACATACCAAAGGCAACAGGACCTGAAGGTAAAGAATTAGGTAGCGCAAAATGGAAAATCAATGGTAAGTTCATAATATCTACTCAACTTCATGACAAATCAAATACAATGCAATAATATTCTCTTTTAAGGTCATATTACGTTGTCAGCGGAAAATATTATTGATAAGGATACATCTTTCGTGGTAGAAAAGATAGCCAACGTTGTAAAGGCATCTAGCGGCAAGATTAGCATTAAACTCAAAGATAAAACCGCAATTGAATTGGATTTTGGAGGTGATACTGTGACGGTGGATATTGTTGAGCCCAAGATTTTAGGTATTACCGATCAATTAGAAAGTAATGTCGGATTATTCGAAAAGCTCAGAACAGCTAGAAGAGTGGGGGAAATCCTAAATAATAACGGTCTGAGCATTTCAATACTGCGAAAGGGAAAGAAAGCACTAAGCATCGGAAGAAAAGCTACTCCTTCAATAAGTAGTTTGATTACTCAGAGTGATGACATACAAATCGATAGCATAACTCAGGTGGCAAAGCTAGACAGAGACATCAAGAAAGCAAATCAGGGTAAAATTAAATGATAATATCAGTTGGTTCTTAGGACCGTAAATTGTTAACAATTGGCTGGCACCAAATGTCACAAGAACAGGGGACCAGCCAATCGGAAGTGGTCACCTACTATCAGAAATAGATGACTATTCATTTTCATGAAATTCCTATTTAAATATTGGTTTGCTGCGTCAATTTGGATGACTGTCCCATTTATTCGACATGAATTTGCCGATGGAAATGGTATCGCGTATTCAATATTCAAAACGATCCATATCTAGAAATCAATTTAAAGTATGAAAAAAAAGTTTATAAAAAAACATCTCTCATACAGAGTTCCAAAGTTGCGAAAGTATATGAGTTGGTGGAGGACGGACTAGACATATCAATTAACAACCGGATTGTTAGCATCATAGACGATGAGGTTGACATCACAGAACTCTTTCGAGACGCCATATGTGGTAGCATCGATGGAGTATCAGTTGTTGCTTTTAACGATCCCAAGTTAGCATTAGAGCATTTTGCAGACTACAAGCAACATTATGCACTTGTTATTTCCGATTTAAGAATGCCAACTCTTAATGGTTTGGAACTACTAAAAAGAATTAAGAGTTCTAGTCCTAATGTAAGAACCATTCTGATGAGCGCCTACAATCTTGAATTGGATGAACTATATCAGAGGTACATGGATGAAGGAATCATAGATTCATCAATTGAAAAATCCGTGACTATAGATGCTTTATGCCAAAGAGTAAGGGATGAGTTTCAAGTATACCAATTAAAGTTACATTTAAGGTAAAATTTGGGCCATCGCTCTACATTTAATCGGATTACTTGTTAGACCTGTTTCCTATCCATCAGACTAATCAAAGTACTTTCAATTTTATCCAGTTTTACTGGCTTTAAAAGAACCTCGATATTTTTTCCACGAAAAATTGGATTTTTTGAAATTTCCTTTTGTAAATTTTCATAAGCAGTGATGAATAAGATAGGTGCCCATGGAAACTTGTCTAAAATCTGAGTCGCTATATCGATTCCATTTTTGTTACCAGGTAATCTATAATCAATCAAATAGATCTCACATCCTGCCTTATCAATGTCTTCAATCATCGCTTCACCATTGAGGTAAGTTGTCCTTACGTCATGTCCCTTTCCTGAGAGAAAATCTTTATAAAGTATCAAAATGTCTTCCTCATCTTCAACAATCATTATTTTGAAATTCTTCATGTTTGTCTTTTCCATGTCGATGATTGAGTAGAATTTGATTTTATCATGTGAAATAATGATGATCTTACAAAATAATATCTAATTACTACAATGACTAGTTAGAACGACATTACTTAAAAACATGTAACTAGTTCAATTCATACTGGAATAGATAATATAGGATGAGTTTCTTATATTAGGTATATACGACTTGGAGGCTCTGATTCAGTATTGATAAAAGATCTGGTAAATCCCACGAATTTTAATATCATCGTAGGAAAACTTGGAGATGTTCTAACAAGAGCATTGGACCAACCACTAGGATATGCAATAAACTGGGGAAGAATCTGGTCACTATGGCCAGTACACCTTGAAACTGCCTGCTGTAGTGTGGAATTTGGAGCAGCGTCA